>NZ_JBHXRM010000038.1:0-89083 GCF_042716895.1 Streptomyces sp. NPDC058653
ATCAGACGGAGGCCGTGTTCACGTCCCCGGAATCCCCGTACGAGCGATCTCGTTCGGGGCATCGTTCGAGGGCAGACCATAAAGAACAAGCTGAGCGGGCGGCACAGCGCCGCCCAGCGGCCGTACCGCCCCCGTTCGACGCCCCCGCCGGCCTGCCCGGCGGCGAGGGCTCCCTTCCCGGCGGGCCGCTCCGGGGGCGACGCCATATCGTGGGTGGCGACGCACACGCGGCCCCCGGCCGCATCCCGTGCGGCCCCGGCCGCTCCGGCACCCACGAACCGAGGACCCGACACCCATGACCCGCGTGATCGCCGGCGCCGCCGGCGGACGCCGTCTCGCCGTACCACCGGGCAACGGCACCCGCCCCACCTCCGACCGAGCGCGCGAGGGTCTCTTCTCCACCTGGGAGGCGCTGGTCGGCACCTTCGACGGCCTGCGCGTCGCCGATCTCTACGCCGGCTCCGGCGCCGTCGGCCTCGAAGCACTCTCCCGGGGCGCCGCGCACACCCTCCTTGTGGAGGCGGACGCCAGGGCGTCCCGCACGGTGCGGGACAACGTCCGCGCACTGGGACTGCCGGGCGCCGAGGTCCGTACGGGCAAAGCCGAGCAGATCGTGACAGGACCGGCTCCCGGCGCCCCGTACGACATCGTCTTCCTCGACCCGCCGTACGCCGTCACCGACGATGATCTTCGCGAGATCCTCCTCACACTCCGCTCTCAGGGCTGGCTCAATGACGAAGCCGTCGCCACCGTGGAGCGCAGCACCAGAGGTGGGGAGTTCACCTGGCCGAAGGGGTTCGAACCGTTGCGGGCACGCCGCTACGGCGAAGGAACCCTTTGGTACGGTCGCGCCGCCGCACCCGAAGACGCCCGATGACCGGACCGGAGAGCGAGGGAATTCAGTTGCGCCGCGCCGTCTGTCCGGGGTCCTTCGACCCCATCACCAATGGTCACCTCGACATCATTGGCCGTGCCTCCAAGCTGTACGACGTCGTACACGTCGCCGTGATGATCAACCAGTCCAAGAAGGGACTGTTCAGCGTCGAGGAACGGATCGATCTGATCCGTCAGGTCACCGCCGAGTTCGGCAACGTCGAGGTGGAGGCCTTCCACGGCCTCCTCGTCGACTTCTGCAAGCAGCGCGACATCCCCGCCATCGTCAAGGGCCTGCGGGCGGTCAGCGACTTCGACTACGAGTTGCAGATGGCCCAGATGAACATCGGCCTGTCCGGCGTCGAGACCCTCTTCGTGCCGACCAACCCCATCTACAGTTTCCTCTCCTCCTCACTGGTCAAAGAGGTGGCGACCTGGGGCGGAGACGTCTCCCATCTGCTGCCTCCCCTCGTGCACGAGGCGCTGGCCGAGCGCCTCGGCGACAAGTGAGGGACGGGGCGCGGAACGGGGCCCCGGACCAGGTCCGTACCTGACGGCCCGTCATCTGGTGTCGGGCGCGCACCGACTGGCCGTACAGTCGTTGCGTCCGTCTCCAACCCGGCTGTAGAGAGTGGCGAGCACACGGTGGACGTGCAGAAGAAGCTCGACGAGATCGTCGACGCGGTGGGGAACGCCCGTTCCATGCCCATGTCGGCCTCCTGCGTGGTCAACCGCGGCGAACTGCTCGCCCTGCTCGACGAGGTACGGGAGGCCCTGCCCGGCTCCCTCGCCCAGGCCCAGGAGCTGCTCGGCGGCCACGAGCAGCTCTCCGAGCAGGCCCGCCAGGAGGCGGAGCGCATCGTGCAGGCGGCCCACGCGGAGCGGTCCACGCTGATCTCCGAGACCGTGATCGCCCGCACCGCGCAGGAGGAGGCGGACCGCATCCTCGCCGAGGCCCGCAAGGACGCGGAGGAGATCCGCGCCGAGGCCGACGACTACGTGGACTCCAAGCTCGCGAACTTCGAGGTCGTGCTCAACAAGACGATCGGCTCCGTCGACCGGGGCCGCGAGAAACTGCTCGGCCGGGGCCCGGGGCTCGACCAGGAGGGGTACGCCGACGAGGACGCCCCGGAGTACAGCGCCGACCCCGACACCCTGATCCGCCGCGCGGACGACTACGTCGACGCCAAGCTCGGCGCCTTCGAGGCCGTGCTCTCCAAGACCCTCGACGCGGTCGGCCGCGGCCGGCAGAAGCTGCACGGGCGGGTCGCCAGCGACGACCTGGGCCTGCACATGGCGGAGCAGGACGCGGCGGGGCGCCAGGGGCACACGAGCGACGCGGACTATCTCTCGGGTCTCGCGGAGGTGTCGGGGCAGCCGTCGCTCCAGAGCATCGGGGCGCCCGCGCACCAGCCGGTGGAGCCGGTTGCCGCGCACCGGATCCCGGAGCAGCCGGCCCAGGCCCCGATCCCGGCGCAGGCACAGGACCCGCAGCAGTACGCCGACCCCGCCGCGGCGCAGCAGTACGCGGACCCGTCCTACGGCGGCTACCAGCAGCAGGACGCGTACGCCTATCAGCAGCAGGACCCGTACGCGTACCAGCAGGCCCAGCAGCCGGTCTACGACCCCGCCGGCTACGACCCGAACTACAGCCAGGGCTACGGGCAGAACTACGACCAGGCGGCGCAGGGCTGGCAGCAGCACCCCGACGCCCAGGCGCAGCAGCCCCAGCACCAGCAGCAGGATTCCCAGGGCCAGGGCGCTCTCGACGAGACCAGCCTGTTCGACACGAGCATGATCGACATGGAGCAGCTGCGCCGGTACGAGCAGGGCCGCTGACCCCGCCCCGTGCCGGGCACGGGGCCCCGTACGGGGCGGGCGCCCGCGTACGACCGGATTGGGCTCACGGCGGCCCGTCAAGTATCCTGGCTCTTCGGTCGCGCGATGTCCGCGATCCGGCCGCCCCCTCGTCAAGCGACCCGGCGGCCCACCCCACGACTCGAAAGCAGGAGAAGCCCTGAACGCCCGCCTCGACCACCGCAACCCCCTCGTGTTCGACACACACGAGCTGGGTCGGCGTCCCGGCGCGCTCAAGCGGCTGACCCGCTCCGCGGCGGCGCCCAAGGACTTCGGCATCGACGGGGTCATCGGAGTGCCGGAAGGCGCCCCGATCGAGCTCAGGATGCGTCTGGAGTCGGTCATGGAGGGCGTGCTCGTCACGGGCACCGCCCGTGCGACGGCCGAGGGGGAGTGCGTAAGGTGTCTGGAGCCGGTGCGCCAGGACGTGGCAGCGGACTTCCAGGAGATGTTCTCGTACCCTGACGCCGACGACCGGGGCCGCAGCAAGCAGGCGGAACCGGCCGACGACGCCGAGGACGACGAGGACAGGTTCTTCATCGAGGACGGACTGCTCGACCTCGAACCTGTGCTGCGCGATGCGGTGGTGCTCGCACTGCCGATGCAGCCGGTGTGCCGGGAGACCTGTGCCGGCCTGTGCTCCGAATGCGGAATCAGGCTGGACGAGAACCCGGACCATCACCACGACGCCGTCGACATCCGGTGGGCGTCACTGCAAGGACTCGCCGAAACCATCAAGGACGGCGAGAAGGACAACATGGACGGCGCCGACCCGGGCGCCGACGAGAAGCAGGAGAAGTAGCCGTGGCTGTTCCGAAGCGGAAGATGTCGCGCAGCAACACGCGCCACCGCCGGTCGCAGTGGAAGGCTGCGGTCCCCACCCTGGTTTCGTGTGAGCGTTGCCAGGAGCCGAAGCTCCAGCACATCGCGTGCCCGAGTTGCGGCACCTACAACAAGCGCCAGGTCCTCGAGGTCTGAGCGGCTGGTGAGAGGCTCGATGTCTGAACTGTCCAATGCCAAGAAGGCAGACAACGTCAGCACGGCCTCGTCCCACACGCTTCTGGAAGGGCGGCTCGGCTATCAGCTGGAGTCCGCCCTTCTGGTGCGTGCGCTGACCCATCGCTCGTTCGCGTACGAGAACGGCGGTCTGCCCACCAACGAACGGCTGGAGTTCCTCGGGGACTCGGTGCTCGGACTGGTGGTCACCGACACGCTGTACCGCATCCACCCCGACCTGCCCGAGGGCCAACTGGCCAAGTTGCGGGCCGCGGTGGTCAACTCGCGTGCGCTGGCGCAAGTGGGGCGCGGCCTCGAACTCGGCTCCTTCATCCGGCTCGGCCGCGGTGAAGAGGGCACGGGAGGCAGGGACAAGGCGTCCATCCTCGCCGACACCCTTGAAGCGGTGATCGGCGCGGTCTATCTCGATCAGGGCCTCGACGCGGCGTCCGAGCTGGTGCACCGGCTCTTCGACCCGCTCATCGAGAAGTCCTCGAACCTCGGTGCCGGTCTGGACTGGAAGACCAGTCTCCAGGAACTGACCGCGGCGGAGAGTCTCGGCGTCCCCGAGTATCTCGTCACGGAGACCGGTCCTGACCACGAGAAGACCTTCACTGCTGCCGCCCGCGTCGGTGGTGTCTCGTACGGCACCGGCACCGGCCGCAGCAAGAAGGAAGCGGAACAGCAGGCCGCGGAGACCGCGTGGCGGTCCATCCGGGCCGACGCGGACGAACGGGCGGCGGCGGCGAAGGCCGCTGTCGAGGCCGAGAGCGGGACCGGCACCGGCACCGGGAGCGGGGCCGCTGTCGACATCGTTTCCGAAGAGGCCGCCGACACCTCTTCGGTGGCGGCTCCGCGCTCCGCCGACGCGGCCGAGTCCTGACCCTGGGCCGAGCTGTTACGTTCCCTTCCCGGTGCGCCCCTCGTGTCGAATACGGCACGAGGGGCGCAGCTCGTGTCCGCCCCGTCCCTGCCCGTCACCGCCCGCCCCTCCTCTTTCCTCCCGCGCCGGATCCCCCAACTCCCGCCCCGTGTTCGGCCAGTTGGCACCGGAGCGGGCGAACTCACCGCCCCCACCGCACCCCTGAAGGAGCATCGTGCCCGAGCTGCCCGAGGTCGAAGTCGTACGGCGCGGACTCGAACGCTGGGTCGCGGGACGGACGGTGGCCGAAACCGAGGTGCTGCATCCCCGCGCCGTACGGCGCCACGTGGCCGGCGGTGCGGACTTCGCCGCCCGCCTGAAGGGACACCGGTTGGGCGTCGCGCGCCGCCGCGGCAAGTACCTGTGGCTGCCGCTCGCCGACACGGACTCCTCGATCCTCGGGCACCTCGGTATGAGCGGTCAGCTCCTCGTCCAGCCGGAGTCCGCGCCCGACGAGAAGCACCTGCGAATCCGGATCCGCTTCGAGGACGACCTCGGCACCGAGCTCCGCTTCGTCGACCAGCGCACCTTCGGCGGGCTGTCGCTGCACGACAACACTCCCGACGGGCTGCCCGACGTGATCGCGCACATCGCGCGCGACCCACTGGACCCGGAGTTCGACGACGCCGCCTTCTACGCCGCGCTGCGGCTGCGGCGTACGACCATCAAGCGCGCGCTGCTCGACCAGTCCCTCATCAGCGGCGTCGGCAACATCTACGCCGACGAGGCGCTGTGGCGCGCCAAGCTCCACTACGACCGTCCGACGGCCTCGCTGCCCCGTCCCCGCGCGGTGGAACTGCTCGGTCATGTACGGGACGTACTGCAAGCCGCGCTCGCGGACGGCGGCACCAGCTTCGACAGCCTCTACGTCAACGTGAACGGCGAGTCCGGCTACTTCGACCGGTCGCTGGACGTGTACGGCCGCGAGGGCGAACCGTGCCGACGCTGCGGCACCCTGATCCGCCGCCGCCCCTGGATGAACCGGTCGAGCTACTTCTGCCCCCGCTGCCAGCGCCCGCCCCGCACCCGCCCGCCCCGCCTCGGCTCGTAACGCCGCGTATCGGCTCGTAACGCCGCCCCCGGGGCCGTCGTGGCGCGCGTGGACGCGGGCAGTGGACGCGGGCGCAGCACGGCATGGGCGAGGCCCGCGACGTCGTGCTGCCGCGGGCCTCGCCCATGCCGTGCTGCTGCTGGTGTGACGGCGACCGCGGGGACGCGACCGCCGGGCTGTCTCAGAAGCCGAAGTCCTGCGTCCACCACGGGCCACCGTCGGCGAAGTGCGCGCCGATGCCGATGGTCTTGTAGTCGCAGTTCAGGATGTTCTCGCGGTGGCCCTCACTGGCCATCCAGGAGGCCATCACGGCCTGCGCGTCGGCTTGGCCCCGGGCGATGTTCTCGCCGCCCAGGTTCGTTATGCCCGCCTGGTCGGCGCGGTCCCAGGGGGTGTTGCCGTCCGGGTCGGTGTGGTCGAAGAAGCCGCGGTCCGCCATGTCCTTGCTGAACGCCTCGGCCAGACCGTTCAGCGCGTTGTCCGCGCGGAGCGGCTGACAGCCGACCTTCGCCCGCTCCTGGTTGACCAGGGCGAGCACCTCCGCCTCGGCGCTGGACGGGGCGGAGGTGGACGGTGGCGTCGTCCGCGGTGGCGTGGTGACGCGGTCCTGGGTCTTCTCGGGCACCGGGGCGCTGCTGGAGGGCTTGGTGCTCGCGTTCTCGCTCCGGCTCCGTGTGGGATCGCTCTCCGGCGTCTTCGGCGTCTTGGCCGGCTTCGACGGCGTCGCGGAGGCGGACGGCTTGTCCTGCGTGGTCGGCGCGGACTGCGACGGCTCCTTCGCACCGCCGTCGCCCGTGCTCGGCGCCGCGGGGGCCTCGTCCGTCGGCTCGGTCGTCGCCCCGCCCTGCTGCTGGAGCTCCGGCGCCCCCGCGGTGCGGACCTGCTCGCCCGGGAGACTGCCACCGCCCACGGTGTACTGCTCCCCGCCGGGAAGCAGCCCGGATGCCACGGCTACGGCGCCCATGGCCATCGCGGCGGAGGCACCGAGCAGTCCGGTGCGTACGGGGGCACCGATCCCCCTCTTCCGGCCTCGGCCCGTGCCCCGGTGCCGACCTGCCGCACCGGCCGCGTGGTCCTCAGCGGCGGGTGCGCCGGCCGAGCGACTATGGCGTCCCATCTGCTGCGCCTTCCTCGATGTACCCAGGTGCGCGTGATTGCTCCCGCACCGCTCGTAGCGACAATGCGCTTCACCCATTCGGGTGACCCTCATTGCGACGGGACTGTACGCCAAGCGGGGAGGGTGAGAAGTGCTCACCGCGGTATTCGCCCATTAGCTTGCACGCATGAGCGAAGAGGTACGGATCACCGTCTGGGTACGCGGTCGAGTACAGGGAGTTGGCTTCCGCTGGTTCACCAGGGCAAATGCTCTGGAGATCGGGGAGCTGAGGGGCTTCGCCCTGAATCTGGACGACGGCAGGGTCCAGGTCGTCGCAGAGGGTTCACGTGATAATTGCCACCGTCTGCTGGAGTGGCTGCGTTCCGACGACACGCCCGGCCGTGTTGACGGTGTCACTGAGATTTGGGGCACACCGCGGGGCGGATACGACACCTTCGCCATCCGGTGATCAAGGTCGGCTGCGCGACGCCCCCGAGTCGATCCGAACGATGTCGATCATTCTCGGTCGATCTTGAAAGCGCCGGGATATGTCGGGATCGGTAGAACCGAGGTGGGGCCCGGCCTGCCCGTATGCCTCGGGCACATGCGGACGGCAGGAATGGACGAATGGTTGCCAAGGAGCGGGGTCCCGTGCCAAGCTCCCGCGTTAACGATGATCTCCACGCCCTCCGGGGCCGCAGGAGAGGCGACGTCGCACCGGGTGCGGACGCTCGCCCCTGGGCCGTCCGGCGATGACGGGCTGTGATCGTGTTGACCGTCAAACTTTTTGGTGAGACTCTGGAAGCCCCGCGCACCTTGGCTGTTTGGCAGTGAGAATCACAGTGCGGAACAACTTCTGCCGGCAGTGCGGGTGCGGAAATCCCTCAGACCCACACCGCTTCGGTCGGTCACTCAGTGTGGAGGCCCATCCATCATGGCAAAGGCGCTTCTCGGTTACGTCGGCGGTTCTGACCCGCGACTCCTCGCCGAGATGCGACGGCTTCAGCAGCGTGTCCAGGACCTTGAATCCGAGCTCGTACGGATCCAGTCCGAGAACGACGCGCTGAGCGCTGCCGCCGCACAGCACCATGGCGATTCGCCGTTCGACGGCATCGACATCGATGTACCCCAGGCGGAGCCGGCGCTCACCTGACAGCAGCCCCCGTCGGGGTCAGGTGAGAAACCCTCTCGCAAGAACATGCAAGGGACGCTTCGGCGTCCCTTCTTTCTTTCCCCCCGCCCCGTAACCGGTTCTTCTCACGACTGATGTGCCCTGCTCATTCAGCGGTGAAACCGCGTTGGGCGATGTGAGGCAGGTAGAGTCCGGCGGCGTGCACCTCAAGGCCATGACCCTGCGTGGGTTCAAATCCTTCGCCTCCGCGACGACGCTGCGGTTCGAGCCCGGCATCACGTGCGTCGTGGGTCCGAACGGCTCGGGCAAGTCCAATGTCGTGGACGCCCTTTCCTGGGTCATGGGGGAGCAGGGGGCCAAGTCGCTGCGCGGCGGCAAGATGGAGGACGTGATCTTCGCCGGGACCACCGGCCGGCCGCCGCTCGGACGCGCCGAGGTCTCCCTCACCATCGACAATTCCGACGGTGCGCTGCCCATCGACTACGCCGAAGTCACCATTACACGGATCATGTTCCGCAACGGCGGCAGTGAATACCAGCTCAACGGTGACACCTGTCGGCTGCTCGACATCCAGGAACTGCTCTCGGACTCCGGTATCGGCCGTGAGATGCATGTCATCGTCGGCCAGGGGCAACTCGACTCCGTCCTGCACGCCGATCCGATGGGGCGCAGGGCATTCATCGAAGAGGCCGCGGGCGTCCTGAAGCACCGCAAGCGCAAGGAGAAGGCGCTGCGGAAGCTGGACGCCATGCAGGCCAACCTCGCGCGTGTGCAGGACCTGACCGACGAACTGCGGCGACAGCTCAAGCCGTTGGGGCGGCAGGCAGCGGTGGCACGCCGGGCCGCCGTCATCCAGGCGGACCTGCGCGACGCGCGACTGCGCCTGCTCGCCGACGATCTCGTGAAGCTGCGCGACGCCCTCCGTACGGAGGGGGCCGACGAGGCGGCGCTCAAGCAGCGCAAGGAGGAGGCGGAACTTCGGCTCCGGAACGCCCTGGCACGCGAGGCGGAGCTGGAGGAGGAGGTACGGCGGCTGGCGCCGAGGCTCCAGCGCGCGCAGCAGACCTGGTACGAGCTCTCCCAGCTCGCCGAGCGCGTACGGGGCACCATCTCGCTGGCCGACGCCCGGGTGAAGAGTGCCACCGCCGCGCCGGAGGACGAGCGGCGCGGGCGGGACCCGGAGGACATGGAGCGCGAGGCCGCCCGCATCCGGGAGCAGGAGGCGGAGCTGGCGGCCGCCCTCGAAGCCGCCGAGCGCGCGCTGGAGGACACCGTCGCGCACCGTTCCGACCTGGAGCGTGAGCTCGTGGCGGAGGAGCGTCGTCTCAAGGACGTGGCACGCGCCATCGCCGACCGGCGCGAGGGCCTTGCCCGGTTGAACGGTCAGGTCAACGCCGCCCGCAGCCGCGCGGCCTCCGCACAGGCTGAGATCGGCCGCCTCGCCGAGGCCCGCGACGGGGCGCGGCAGCGCGCCGTCGCCGCGCAGGAGGAGTACGAGCAGCTCAAGGCCGAGGTCGACGGTCTGGACGCCGACGACCAGGAACTGGGCGAGCGGCACGACGAGGCCAAGCGGGCGCTGGCCGAGGCGGAGAGCGCGCTCAGCGCGGCGCGTGAGGCGGCCACGGCCGCCGAACGCCAACGCGCCGCCCTCTCCGCCCGCCACGACGCGCTCGCCCTCGGGCTACGGCGCAAGGACGGCAGCGGCGCGCTGCTCGGCGCGCGGGACCGTCTCGCCGGTCTGCTGGGTCCCGCCGCCGAACTGCTCACCGTCTCGCCGGGCTACGAGGTCCCGGTGGCGGCGGCGCTCGGCGCGGCAGCCGACGCGATCGCGGTGACCGACACGACGACGGCGGCGGAGGCGATCCGCCTCCTCCGTAAAGAGGACGCGGGGCGAGCCTCCTTGCTGCTGGGCGGCGAACCGCCCGCGCGGCCCGCCGCCGCCGTGCCGGGGCAGGCGACGGAGCCCGGGGGTCCGGGCGACGGGGCCCCGGCGGACGCGACCGGCTCCGTTACGACGCCGGGCGTCCCCGGACAGGCCAGCGCCGGGGCGTACGACGGCGGCGGTTCCGGCGGCGCCGAGAGTGGCGTGGCCGGGACGGGCCCGGGTGGTCCGGACGGCGCCGCACCCGCCGCGTCCGGAGCCGTACCCGGACAGGCGGACGGGGCCCGCGACGTCCCGGCCGGCACCGGCGCCGCCCACGGGGCCGCCTCCTCCCCCCTGCACGCCGCCACCGTCACCGACCTGGCCGTCCCCCGCGTCGTCGACCTTCTACAGGGCCCCGACGCGCTCATGCGCGCCGTACGGCGGCTCGTCCAGGACATGGTCGTGGTCGGCAGCCTGGAGGAGGCCGAGGAACTCGTCGCCGCCCATCCCGCGCTGACCGCCGTGACGGCGGAGGGCGACCTCCTCGGCGCGCACTTCGCGCACGGTGGCTCCGCCGGGGCGCCCAGCCTGCTGGAGGTGCAGGCATCCGTCGACGAGGCCGCCGCCGAGCTGGCCAAGTTGGCCGTACGGTGCGAGGAGTTGGCCGACACGCAGCGCCGGGCGACCGGCCGCCGTACCGAATGCGCCGCACTCGTCGAGGAGTTGGGGGAGCGACGGCGCGCCGCCGAGCGGGAGAAGTCCGCCGTCTCCGGCCGACTGGGGCGGCTCGCCGGCCAGGCACGGGGCGCCGCCGGCGAGGCCGAGCGGACCTCGGCCGCCGCCGCCAAGGCCCAGGACGCCCTGGATCGCGCCGCCGAGGAGGCGGAAGTGCTGGCGGAGCGCCTGCTCGTTGCCGAGGAGGCACCCGCCGAGGAGGAGCCTGACACCTCCGTACGGGACCGGCTCGCCGCCGACGGGGCCAACGCGCGGCAGACGGAGATGGAGGCGCGGCTCCAGGTCCGTACCCACGAGGAACGGGTGAAGGGACTCGCCGGCCGCGCCGACTCGCTCGACCGGGGCGCCCGCGCCGAGCGCGAGGCGCGGGCGCGCGCGGAACAGCGGCGGGCCAGACTGCGCCACGAGGCGGCGGTCGCCGGCGCCGTCGCCTCCGGCGCCAGGCAACTGCTCGCGCACGTCGAGGTGTCCGTCCTACGCGCCGACGCGGAACGTACGGCGGCCGAGGCGGCGAAGGCCGGCCGCGAGCAGGAACTTGTCGCCGAGCGCAACCAGGGCCGCGACCTCAAGAGCGAACTCGACAAACTCACCGACTCGGTGCACCGGGGCGAGGTCCTGGGCGCCGAGAAGCGGATGAGGATCGAGCAGTTGGAGGCGAAGGCCCTGGAGGAGCTGGGCGTCGAGCCGGCCGGGCTGATCGCCGAGTACGGCCCGGACCAGCTCGTACCGCCGTCCCTGCCCGCCGAGGGCGAGGAACTGCCGGAGGACCCGGAGGACCCGCGCAACCAGCCCCGCCGCTACGTACGGGGCGAGCAGGAGAAGCGGCTCCGGTCCGCCGAAAGGGCGTATCAGCAACTCGGCAAGGTGAACCCGCTCGCCCTGGAGGAGTTCGCGGCGCTGGAGGAGCGGCACAAGTTCCTCTCCGAGCAGCTCGAAGACCTCAAGAAGACCCGCGCCGATCTGCTCCAGGTCGTCAAGGAGGTCGACGAGCGGGTCGAGCAGGTCTTCACCGAGGCGTACCGGGACACGGCCGCCCAGTTCGAGGGAGTCTTCTCACGGCTCTTCCCCGGGGGCGAGGGGCGCCTGATCCTCACGGACCCGGACAACATGCTCACCAGCGGCGTGGACGTGGAGGCCCGGCCGCCGGGCAAGAAGGTCAAGCGGCTCTCCCTGCTGTCGGGCGGCGAGCGCTCGCTGACCGCCGTGGCGCTGCTGGTGTCGATCTTCAAGGCGCGGCCGAGCCCGTTCTACGTGATGGACGAGGTCGAGGCCGCGCTGGACGACACCAACCTCCAGCGGCTGATCCGGATCATGCAGGAGCTCCAGGAGAGCTCGCAGCTGATCGTGATCACCCATCAGAAGCGCACGATGGAGGTCGCCGACGCGCTGTACGGCGTCTCCATGCAGGGTGACGGCGTCTCCAAGGTGATCAGCCAGCGGCTGCGCTGACCACCTCGCCGTCGCCTCCCCCGAACGGCCCGGGCCGGATGGTGGACGGGGCGGCGCCGTGCCCCACTGGAAGGGCTTTCCACCCATGCCCGGTGCACGGCTCCGGGGCCGCCACGGGAGCCCATGTGACGACTACAGCGCAATCGCCCCGGCCCGGGGGCAAACCGCCCCTCCCGGAGCACTTCGGCCACGTCGTCTTCATCTCGGCGTCCGCCGCCATGGGCGGCTTCCTCTTCGGCTACGACAGTTCCGTCATCAACGGCGCCGTCCAGGCCATCAGGGATCGCTACCAGATCGGCTCCGGTGAACTCGCCCAGGTGATCGCGGCCGCGCTGATCGGCTCCGCCATCGGCGCCGCGACGGCGGGCCGGATCGCCGACCGGATCGGCCGTATCCGCTGTATGCAGATCTCGTCCGTGCTCTTCACCATCAGCGCCGTCGGTTCGGCCCTCCCGTTCGCGCTGTGGGACCTCGCCATGTGGCGGGTCATCGGCGGGTTCGCCATCGGCATGGCCTCCGTCATCGGCCCCGCCTACATCGCGGAGGTCTCACCGCCCGCGTACCGCGGCCGGCTCACCTCCTTCCAGCAGGCGGTGATCGTCCTCGGCATCGCGGTCTCGCAGCTCGTGAACTACGGCATCCTGAACATCGCCGACGGTGACCAGCGCGGCGAGATCGGCGGCCTGGAAGCCTGGCAGTGGATGCTCGGCGTCATGGTCGTCCCGGCGGTCGTCTACGGGCTGCTCTCCCTCGCGATCCCGGAGTCGCCCCGCTTCCTGATCTCCGTCGGCCGGAACGAAGCGGCCAGGGGCGTGCTCACCCAGGTCGAGGACAAGGGTGTCGACCTGGACGAGCGCATCCGGGAGATCGAGCTCAACCTCCGTAAGGAGCACAAGCCGACGTTCAAGGACCTGCTCGGAAGGGTGGGTTTCCTGCCGGTCGTCTGGATCGGCATCGGTCTGTCGGCGCTGCAGCAGCTCGTCGGCATCAACGTGATCTTCTACTACAGCGCGTCGCTGTGGCAGTCCGTCGGCATCGACCCCACCAGCTCGTTCCTGTACTCGTTCACCTCGTCGATCGTCAACATCATCGGCACCGTCATCGCGATGATCTTCGTCGACCGGATCGGCCGCCGGCCGCTGCTGCTGATCGGCTCCGTCGGCATGACGCTGTCGCTGGGGCTGGCCTCCTGGGCCTTCTCGTACAAGACGGGCAGTGGCACCGACATCTCGATCCCCAACGCCCAGGGCACGGTGGCACTGGCCGCCGCCCACTCCTTCGTGCTCTTCTTCGCGCTGTCGTGGGGCGTCGTCGTCTGGGTGCTCCTCGGTGAGATGTTCCCCGGCAGGATCCGCGCCGCGGCCCTGGGTGTGGCCGCCTCGGCGCAGTGGATCGCGAACTGGGCCGTCACCGCCTCGTTCCCGACCCTGTCCGACTGGGATCTCTCGGGCGCGTACGTGATCTACGCCGCCTTCGCCCTGCTCTCCATCTTCTTCGTCCTGAAATGGGTTCCGGAGACCAAGGGCAAGGTCCTGGAGGAGATGGGCTGACCGGCCCCGTGCCAGGGATTCCGCGCCCCGTCGGGGCCCGGGATCTCCCCACCGCCCCAAGCCGGCCACCGCCTGCGAAGATGACATCGTGGACATCGTCATTCTTGCTGTAGTCATCGCCCTGGTCGTTGTCGGCGTGATCAGCGGGTTCGTGGTCAGCAGCCACAAGAAGAAGCAGCTGCCGCCCAAGGCACCGTCGAGCACGCCGACCATCACGACCCCGCCCGCCGAGCCGCACGTCGGCGACGAGGCGGGGCCGCCGCGGGAGGGAACCCGTCGCACCATCGAGGAGGTGGGCCTCCCCGAGGCGACGGCGACGCCGCCCGCCGTCGAGGACCCCGTCGTGGCCGCCCCGCCCGTGGCGATCGAGGTCCCGGAACCGTCCGCGGGCCGTCTGGTCAGACTGCGCGCCCGGCTCGCCCGCTCGCAGAACACCCTCGGCAAGGGGCTGCTGACGCTGCTCTCCCGCGAGCACCTCGACGAGGAGACGTGGGAGGAGATCGAGGACACCCTGCTCACCGCCGACGTCGGCGTCGCGCCCACGCAGGAGCTGGTGGAGCGGCTGCGCGAACGCGTCAGGGTCCTCGGTACGCGTACGCCCGACGAACTGCGGACCCTGCTGCGCGAGGAACTGCTCGCCCTCCTGCGCACGGACTTCGACCGCGCCGTGAAGACCGAGAGCGGTCTCGACACCCCGGGCGTCGTGATGGTCGTCGGCGTCAACGGCACCGGCAAGACCACGACGACGGGCAAGCTGGCGCGCGTACTCGTGGCCGACGGCAGGTCGGTCGTGCTCGGCGCCGCCGACACCTTCCGCGCCGCCGCCGCCGATCAGCTCCAGACGTGGGGCGAGCGCGTGGGCGCGCGTACGGTGCGCGGCCCCGAGGGCGGCGACCCGGCGTCGATCGCCTTCGACGCGGTCAAGGAGGGCATCGCCGAGGGGGCGGACGTCGTCCTGATCGACACCGCGGGGCGCCTGCACACCAAGACCGGGCTCATGGACGAGCTCGGCAAGGTCAAGCGCGTCGTGGAGAAGCACGGTCCGCTGGACGAGGTGCTGCTGGTCCTGGACGCGACGACGGGGCAGAACGGCCTCGTACAGGCGCGGGTGTTCGCCGAGGTCGTGGACATCACCGGCATCGTGCTGACCAAGCTGGACGGCACCGCCAAGGGCGGCATCGTGATCGCGGTCCAGCGTGAACTGGGTGTGCCGGTCAAGCTGATCGGGCTGGGCGAGGGTGCCGACGACCTGGCGCCGTTCGAGCCCGAGGCATTCGTCGACGCGCTGATCGACGGCTGAGGGGGCCCCGTACACGGGTGTACGGGGCGGGTACGAGGCGCGTACGGGGCCTCCGTACGAATCACCTGTACGAATCACCCGTACCGAAGAAAGGGCCCTTCCGTGTGTGTGCGTGCGGTGGGGCCCTTCGTACGGAGGCGGAGGCGGAGGCGGGGCCACGGGGCGGAGGTGACGGGGCGGGCGCGGCGCGGCCACCGGCGGCGCGGTCGGGACGGCGGGGCGCGGCCTGCCGGTTCAGTCGCAGACGGACGAGCGGTGGCAGACGTACGCCAGGGTGCCGAGCAGCAGCCGCGCCTGCGGCGGGTCACCCGCCGTGTCCAGGACCGGCGCCCTGAGCCAGCGGACGGGCCCGAGGCCACCGAGGTCGGACGGCGGGGCCGTGACATGGTCGCCCGCGCCCAGACAGCGCAGATCGAGACCGGCGTCGTCCCAGCCCATCCGGTAGAGGAGTTCGGGCAGTTCGCTCGCGGCGCCCGGCGCGACGAAGAAGTGCGCCCGCCCCGTGGGCGTCGCGGTCACGGGGCCCAGCGGCAGCCCCATCCTCTCCAGCCTGACCAGGGCGCGGCGGCCCGCCGGTTCGGCGACGTCAATGACGTCGAAAGTACGCCCCACGGGGAGCAGGACGGCCGCCCCTGGCGTCTCGGACCAGGCTCTGGCGGCATCGTCCAGCGTGGCCCCGGCGGGGACCTCCAGCGCCGGATCGAGGGGATGCGCCCCGGGGGCGGGACATCCGTCGGCGCCGCAGGAGCATCGCCCCGCTGCGGCCCGCGCCCCGGGGACGACGGCCCAGCCCCAGAGTCCTGTGTACTCGGCCACCGTCGTGCACTCGGTGCCGCGGCCGCGGCGCCGTGAACCGGACCGCATCTCCCGGATTCCGCCGATCGTGAAGCCCATGCCCCCTCCAACGGGTCGAACTCGTCGGTAGTTACGACGCGGAGCCCTCCTGTGACCCTCTGTCGGCATCTTTTCGTTCGGCCTCGCCCCGGCGGCGTGGGATGACATCAGGGGTGGTGCGTTCGGCTCCGCACGCCCCTGTGCGCAACGCTCCGCCGGTTGCTGATCGTCGCCCGACAAGTGAATCGCGCCCGGCCGCGGGCGAGTTCATTCGAAGGGGTGGCGAATGGTGGCGTTTACGGAATGACCCTCGCGGGAGGGGTGATCGTAGGATTACTTTGAGTACACGAACGCTGGGGAAGTCCACACGTTCGTGGTTATGCCGCGGGCAACTCGGTTTCGTGTTCGAAGGGGCGAGATCTCCGGACAGACGGCCGTAACTGACGGCATTCTGGTAGAAGTTCGCGCGACAGGGCTTCAGTGGATGGGGGCGTTCCAGTGAGCGGCAGCGGCGCAGACGGTACGGCTACCGGCAAGCGCCCCAACGAGCAGTTGAGTTCGTGGTTCAGGCGCAGCGGATGGTCCAAGGGCGAACTCGCGCGCCAGGTGAACCGCAGGGCCCGTCAGATGGGCGCCCATCACATCAGCACGGACACTTCGCGGGTACGCCGCTGGCTCGACGGCGAACAGCCGCGCGAGCCCATCCCGCGCATTCTCTCGGAGCTGTTCTCCGAGCGATTCGGCGCCGTTGTCGCGGTCGAGGACCTGGGGCTCCGCTCCGCCCATCAGTCACCCTCGGTGTCCGGCGTCGATCTGCCCTGGGCGGCTCCCCAGACCATCTCCCTGATCAGTGAGTTCTCGCGCAGTGACCTGATGCTGGCCCGGCGCGGCTTCCTGGGGACGTCGCTCGCACTCGCCGCGGGCCCCGCCCTCATCGAACCGATGCAACGGTGGCTGGTGCCCACCTCGCCCGCCGACCAGGACGACGCGGGCCCTCCGACGGCGCGCCGCCACTCCCGGCTCTCCGCGCCCGAGTTGGACCTTCTGGAGTCCACGACGGTGATGTTCCGCCAGTGGGACGCCCAGTGCGGCGGCGGTCTGCGACGCAAGGCGGTCGTGGGCCAGCTCCACGAGGTGACCGACCTACTTCAGGAGACGCAGCCCGACGCCGCCGCGCGGCGGCTCTTCAGGTGCGCCGCCGAACTGTCCGAGCTCGCCGGCTGGATGAGTTACGACGTGGGTCTCCAGCCCAACGCCCAGAAGTACTTCGTGCTCGCCCTGCACGCCGCCAAGGAAGCGGGGGACAAGGCCCTCGGGTCGTACATCCTCTCCTCGATGAGCCGCCAGATGATCCATGTCGGCCGCCCCGACGACGCGTTGGAGCTGATCCATCTCGCCCAGTACGGCAGCAGGGGCTGCGCCACGGCCCGTACGCAGTCGATGCTGTACGCGATGGAGGCGCGCGCCTACGCCAACATGGGGCAGCCCGGCAAGTGCAAGCGGGCGGTGCGGATGGCGGAGAACACCTTCGCCGACGCGGGGGACGACGGCGAGCCGGAGCCCGACTGGATCCGGTTCTTCTCCGAGGCCGAGCTCAACGGAGAGAACGCGCACTCCTACCGGGACCTCGCCTACGTGGCCGGGCGCAGCCCGACGTACGCCTCCCTCGCCGAGCCCGTCATGGAGCGCGCCGTCCAGCTCTTCGAGAATGACGAGGTGCATCAGCGGTCGTACGCGCTGAACCTCGTCGGTATGGCCACGGTCCACCTTCTTAAGAGGGAGCCCGAGCAGGCCGCCCCCCTGATCAAGGAGGCGCTCGGGATCGCGAAGAAGGTGCGTTCCGAGCGCGTCAACACGCGACTGCGCAAGACGGTGTCGACGGCCACCCGGGACTTCGGGGAGCTCTCCGAGATGAGCCACCTCACCGAGCAGCTGACGGAGGAGCTCCCGGAGGCGGCCGCGGAAGCCGTCTGAGCGCCCCGTGGAGAGCCCCGCGCGGGCTTCCGGGCTTCCCCCCTCCACCGGTCCGCCCCGTCCACCCGCCACCCCTGATCTGCGAAAATCCCCCCACGTACCCCGCGCGTCCGGCCGCGGCAGTCGCCCGTACCACCCGACACGGCTTCCCCACGCCACGTCACACGGGCGCGTGTCGCGGCCGGATTCTTCCACCGCCGCGCGTCGCGACACAGCAGTTCATCCAGGCGTAACACTCCGGTCGACTTCGTCACTGTCGCGAAACATCGGGCGGCATCGACCGAAATCACCCCACGTCAATCTCCTCACCACCAGTCGGCCCACCGAGTTCAGAGCATCCGCACCGGGCCGTATTTCCCACCCACGAGGAGACGCCGGCCTTGAATGGCGCAGATACCGCATTCGTATTGATCAGTGCCGCGCTCGTCATGTTGATGACGCCCGGCCTGGCCTTCTTCTACGGCGGCATGGTCCGGGTGAAAAGCGCCCTGAACATGCTCATCATGTCCTTCATCTCACTCGGCATCGTCAGCTTGCTGTGGGTGCTCTACGGGTACTCGCTCGCCTTCGGCGACGACATCGGTGCCGGGCTGCTCGGCAACTTCGACCACATCGGTCTGAAGGGCATCAACGCCGAGACACTCACGGGCGGCACCGAGGGAATCCCCGTCTACGCCTTCGCCCTCTTCCAGCTGATGTTCGCCGTACTCACCCCGGCGCTGATGAGCGGCGCCCTGGCCGACCGTGTCAAATTCACGGCTTGGGCCCTGTTCATCGCCCTCTGGGTCACCGTCGTGTACTTCCCGGTCGCGCACTGGGTGTGGCAGGCGGACGGCTGGCTCTTCAAGCTGGAAGTGATCGACTTCGCCGGTGGTACGGCGGTCCATATCAACGCCGGTATCGGTGCGCTCGCCGCGGTCCTGGTGGTCGGAAAGCGCATCGGGTTCAAGAAGGACCCGATGCGGCCGCACAGCCTGCCGCTGGTGGTCCTGGGCGCGGCGCTGCTGTGGTTCGGCTGGTTCGGCTTCAACGCCGGATCCGCGCTCGCCGCCAACGGCACCGCCGCCATGATGGCGTTCAACACACAGATCGCCACCGGCGCGGCCATGCTCGGCTGGCTCGTCTACGAGCGCATCAGGCACGGCGCGTTCACCACGCTCGGCGCGGCCTCAGGAGCCGTCGCAGGTCTCGTGGCGATCACCCCGTCCGGTGCGCACGTCAACCCGTTCGGCGCGCTGCTCATCGGCGTCGTCGCCGGTGCGGCCTGCTCGTGGGCCGTCAGTCTCAAGTACAAGCTGGGCTACGACGACTCGCTCGACGTGGTCGGCGTCCACCTCGTCGGCGGCGTCATCGGCACCCTGCTCGTCGGCGTCCTCGCCATCGACGGGGTCGGCGGTGCCTCGCAGCTCGGCAAGCAGGCGATTGGCGCCTTCTCGGTGATGGGGTACTCGTTCGTCGTCTCCTGGATCCTGGCCAAGATCGTGGATGTCAGCATTGGGTTCCGGGCCTCCGAGGACGACGAGACCAGTGGAGTCGACATGGCGTTCCACGCGGAATCCGCCTATGACTTCAGCGCGGTGGGAGGCTCGCCCTCGGGGCGGAGCAGTGCGGCCGCTACGGACAAGGACCACGGCGCCGCGGCGCGGAACAAGAAGGTGGACGTATGAAGCTCATCACCGCAGTCGTCAAGCCACACCGACTGGACGAGATCAAGGAGGCCCTCCAGGCCTTCGGCGTCCAGGGGCTGACGGTCACGGAAGCCAGCGGTTACGGCAGGCAGCGTGGCCACACCGAGGTCTACCGGGGCGCGGAGTACACCGTCGATCTCGTACCGAAGATCCGCATCGAGGTGCTGGTCGAGGACGGTGACGCCGAGCAGCTCATCGAGGTGGTCGTGAAGGCCGCCAGGACGGGCAAGATCGGCGACGGCAAGGTGTGGAGCGTGCCGGTGGACACGGCGGTCCGGGTACGTACGGGGGAGCGCGGCCCGGACGCGCTCTGACCCCGGGACCGATCCGATCGGTCTGCTCCGGGCCGATGCGATCGCTCCGGTCCGGTCCGGTCCGCTGTGGGCCGGGCTGGGCCGACCCGGTCCGGGCTGCCCCGCTCCGGACCGGTCCGATGTCGGCAGGTGCCTGGTGAGCGGGCACCTGCCGGCGCCGGGCGTACTCCGTCGAGGAGCGCGCCCGGCGCCGTTCGCGTTCCGGGGACGGAGCGCGGGACCGGCGCCCAACTCGTGACAACGGTGCGCGAGTTGTGAAACGAGCGCGCTCGGAGAACGGACGCGCGCAGCGAAACCGGGCGGCCCGCACATGGGACGCCCGCCGAAAGACGGGACCTGCCGGGTGACCATCCCAGACGAGACGACCGGACAACCCGACCCCGGACCGAGCGGCTACGCGGCGGCCCGACTGCGCCTCCTCCATGAGCGGACGACGTCCGGACTGCCGCGCCGCGCCGCCCTGGCGCGGCTCACGGACGACTGGCTGCACGCGCTGTTCACCGCCGCCGCCCGCGCGGTCGGCGTCCAGGGAGCCTCACTCGTCGCCGTCGGCGGCTACGGACGGGGCGAACTGTCCCCCCGCAGCGACCTCGACCTCCTTCTCCTGCACGACGGCAGCTCCGACGCCGCGGCCGTCGCCGCGCTCGCGGACCGCGTCTGGTACCCCGTGTGGGACCTGGGGCTCGCCCTGGACCACTCCGTACGTACGACGGCCGAGGCCCGCAAGACCGCCGGCCAGGACCTCAAGGTGCAGCTCGGGCTACTCGACGCCCGTCATGTGGTCGGCGACCCGGCGCCCACCGCCGCCCTGCGCACCGCCGTACTCGCCGACTGGCGCAACCAGGCACCCAAGCGCCTCCCCGAACTCGACGAGCTCTGCCGTGAACGCGCCGAGCGCCAGGGCGAGTTGCAGTTCCTTCTCGAACCCGACATCAAGGAGGCACGGGGCGGGCTGAGGGACGCCACGGTGCTGCGCGCCGTCGCCGCGTCCTGGCTTGCCGACGCCCCCCGCGAGGGCCTCGCCGAGGCGCGCCGCGCACTCCTCGACGTACGCGACGCCCTGCATCTGACCACCGGCAGGGCCACCGACCGGCTCGCGCTCCAGGAGCAGGACGGCGTCGCCGCCGAGCTCGGTACCGGTGACGCCGACGAACTCCTGCGACAGGTCTACGAAGCGGCGCGCACCGTGTCGTACGCCTCCGACGTCACGTGGCGCGAGGTCAACCGTGTCCTGCGCTCGCGCGCCGGCCGCCCCCGGCTCCGTTCACTCCTCGGCGGCAGCCGCCCCGCCCCGGAGCGGACCCCGCTTGCCGAAGGCGTCGTGGAGCAGGACGGGGAGGCCGTGCTCGCGAGGACGGCGCGCGTCGAACGTGACCCGGTACTGCCGCTGCGCGCCGCTGCCGCCGCCGCCCAGTCCGGACTGCCGATCTCGCCCTACGTCGTCCGCAGGCTCGCCGCCGCGGGGCCCCTGCCCGCCCCGTGGCCGGCGGCGGCGCGGGAGGAGTTCGTCACGTTGCTCGGGGCGGGGGAGCCGACCGTCGCCGTCTGGGAGGCGTTCGAGGCCGAAGGGCTCATCACCCGCCTCATTCCCGAGTGGGAGCGCGTCCGCTGCCGCCCCCAGCGCAACGCCGTCCACACCTGGACCGTGGACCGTCACCTCGTCGAGACGGCGGTCGAGGCCTCCGCGCTGACCCGGCGCGTGAGCCGCCCCGACCTGCTCCTGGTCGCCGCCCTGCTCCACGACATCGGCAAGGGGCTCCCGGGCGACCACTCCGAGGCGGGCGAGCCCGTGGCGCGCACCGTCGCCCTGCGGATCGGCTTCGACCGCGCCGACGCGGATGTCGTCGCGGCGCTCGTACGCCACCATCTGCTGCTCGTCGAGACGGCCACCCGGCGCGACCTGGACGACCCGGCCACCGTCAGCGCCGTCGCCGAGAAGGTCGACTCACTGTCCACCCTCGAACTGCTCCACGCGCTCACCGAGGCCGACGCGCTCGCCACGGGGCCCGCCGCCTGGTCGGCGTGGCGCGGATCGCTCGTCACGGACCTCGTCGGCCGCGTCGCCGCCGCCCTCGCGGGCAGGACGCCCGCCGCACCGCGCCCCGTGGTGACCAGCGCGGAGCAGGAACGCCTCGCCGTCGAGGCGCTGCGCACCGGCGGCCCCGTCCTGTCCCTCCACGCCCAGCCGGAGCCTCCCCAGGAGGGCGACGAACCGGAGCCGGTCGGCGTGGAACTGCTCATCGCCCTCCCCGACCGCCCCGGGGTCCTGCCGGCCGCAGCCGGTGTCCTCGCGCTGCACCGTCTCACGGTGCGGGCGGCCGACCTGCGCATCGTCGAGCCGCCCACGGCGCTCGGCGACGCCTCCGACGTGCTGCTGCTGACCTGGCGGGTCGCGGCGGCGTACGGCTCCCTGCCCCAGGCGACGAGGCTGCGCGCCGATCTCGTACGCGCCCTGGACGGTTCGCTCGACATCCGGTCGCGGCTGGCGGAGCGCGAGGCCGCCTACCCCCGGCGGCGTGGCACGCAGGCACCGCCGCCCCGTGTGACGGTCGTGCCGGACAGCTCGGACCTCGCCACCGTCATCGAAGTACGCGCGCAGGACGCCCCGGGCCTGCTGCACCGGATCGGTCGGGCGCTGGAGGAGGCGGCGGTACGGGTCCGCAGCGCGCACGTCTCCACGCTCGGCGCGAACGCCGTGGACACCGTCTATGTTACGCGCGCGGACGGCACCCTCCTTACGGAGGGGGAGGCGACGACCGTCGCGAAGATGGTGGAGGAGGCCCTGCGCGCCTGACCGAGGATGCCCTGGAGGCAGGCACGGGGCGGCTGGACGGGGCGGGCGGCCGACCGGCGCGGGACAGGACAGGCGGCGGTCGTCGTGCGGGTCGGGACCGTCGTACGGGGCGGCGCGAGGCCGCCCACGGAGGGCCCCGTACAGGCATTCACAACGGGTCCGGCCCGGCATACCGGCCCGGCCGGATACCCTGGAGAGCAATCCACCCTGCCCCCGACCCCTGAGGACCTACGAGCGCCGTGTTCGATACCCTCTCCGATCGCCTCTCAGCGACTTTCAAATCCCTCCGCGGCAAGGGGCGGCTGTCCGAGGCGGACATCGACGCCACCGCACGCGAGATCCGCATCGCGCTCCTCGAGGCGGACGTCGCGCTCCCCGTGGTCCGTGCGTTCACCGCGAAGGTCAAGGAGCGGTCACGCGGCGAAGAGGTCTCGCGGGCGCTCAACCCCAGCCAGCAGATCATCAAGATCGTCAATGAGGAGCTCGTAGGCATCCTCGGCGGCGAGACGCGGCGCCTGCGCTTCGCCAAGCAGCCGCCGACCGTGATCATGCTCGCGGGCCTCCAGGGCGCGGGCAAGACGACCCTCGCGGGCAAGCTGGGCGTCTGGCTCAAGGGCCAGGGCCACTCCCCGCTGCTGGTCGCCTGCGACCTCCAGCGCCCGAACGCCGTCAACCAGCTCTCCGTCGTCGCCGAACGCGCGGGCGTCGCGGTGTACGCCCCCGAGCCCGGCAACGGCGTGGGTGACCCGGTCAAGGTCGCCGAGGACTCGATCAAGTACGCGAAGGACAGGGTCCACGACGTCGTCATCGTCGACACCGCCGGCCGTCTCGGTATCGACGAGGAACTGATGCGGCAGGCGGCCAACATCCGCGACGCCGTCAGCCCCGACGAGGTCCTGTTCGTCGTCGACGCCATGATCGGCCAGGACGCGGTCAACACGGCCGAGGCCTTCCGCGACGGCGTCGGCTTCGACGGCGTCGTGCTGTCCAAGCTCGACGGTGATGCCCGGGGCGGTGCGGCGCTCTCGATCGCGCACGTCACCGGCAAGCAGATCATGTTCGCCTCGAACGGCGAGAAGCTCGACGACTTCGACGCGTTCCACCCGGACCGCATGGCGTCCCGCATTCTCGACATGGGCGACATGCTCAGCCTCATCGAGAAGGCCGAGCAGACCTTCAGCCAGGCCGAGGCCGAGAAGATGGCCCAGAAGCTGGCGAAGGGGCCCAAGGAGTTCACACTCGACGACTTCCTGGCGCAGATGGAACAGGTCCGGAAGATGGGCTCCATCTCGAAGCTGCTCGGCATGCTGCCCGGCATGGGGCAGATGAAGGACCAGATCAGCAGCATCGACGAGCGGGACGTCGACCGTACGGCCGCGATCATCAAGTCCATGACGCCGGGCGAACGGCACGAGCCGACCATCATCAACGGCTCGCGCCGCGCCCGCATCGCCAAGGGCTCCGGCGTCGAGGTCAGCGCCGTGAAGAACTTGGTGGAGCGGTTCTTCGAGGCCCGCAAGATGATGTCGAAGATGGCTCAGGGCGGCGGGATGCCGGGTATGCCGGGCGCTCCGGGGTCGGGCGGCGGGCCCGGCCGGCAGAAGAAGCAGCAGAAGCAGGCCAAGGGCAAGCGGCGCTCCGGCAACCCGATGAAGCGCAAGGCCGAGGAGCAGGCCGCCGCGGCGAGGCGCGAGGAAGCGGCGCAGGCGGGTGGCGCGTTCGGCCTGCCGGCGGGCGAGGCGGACAAGAACTTCGAACTGCCCGACGAGTTCAAGAAGTTCATGGGCTGAGGCCCCGTAGGCGCCCCGGTCGGCCCTGACCGGCGGCGCCGCCCCGTCTACGCCCGCGGCATGCGACCCGGCGGTCCGCCGAGCAGCGTCGCTCCCGTCGTAAGGGCGCCCGCGTCGAGGCCGAGGGCCGCCGCGGCCGTCGCCCCGACGTCCGCCAACGTGGCGGCGTCCGGGAGGAATTCGATTCCCGCGGCGTCGGGGCGGTGGATCAGGACCGGTACGTACTCGCGTGTGTGGTACGCGTGGCCGATCGTCGGATCGTTGCCGTGGTCGGCGGTGACGATCAGACGGTCGCCGGGCGCGGTCAGGAGCGCCATCAGCTCGGCGAGCCCCGCGTCGACCTGCTCCAGGACGCTCCCGTACCGCCCCGTGTCCTGCTGATGGCCCGCGAGGTCGGTCTCCTGGACGTTCGCGACGACGAGGCCGCCGTCGCCGCCCCGTACCGCCGCCAGCGTGTGTTCCAGCACCTCCCCCGTCGCGACGGCGGGGCGCCGTACGGCGGCCTCGCACGCCAGGATGTCCGCCGCCTTGCCGACGAGGGTGACCGGGAGACCCGCGCGGGCGGCGAGGTCGGGCAGTTGCCGGGTGTGGTCGAGGTCCACGCCCAGATGCCGCACCTGGAGGCCACCGTTGCGGTAGAAGCCGGTGGCCGGCGTGTCCAGGCCGACGGTGCCGCCGTCGCCCTCTCGTACGTACGTGTCGAGTGGCCCGTCCGCGTGGCCTCCGACAGCGATGACGCGGGCGACGGGGGCGACCGCCCGCACCGTACGGGCGATGGCGAGGATGTTGTCGAAGGACAGGTCGTCCAGACGGCCCGAGGCGTTCCAGTTGATGCCGGGGTCGGCCTCCAGGTTGTCGTGGACCAGGACGGCGCCGTCGACGAGCAGCAGTGGCTGTCCCCGCAGCGGCTCGACAAGGTGCCCCGCCGCCTTCAGCGCACCGCTCACCTCGTCGAGATGCCCGGCCAGCGTGGCCACCGTGACCCGGCTGAAGTCGGCGCCCATCATGGTCTGGTGCCCGGCGAAGGTGTCGGCCCCGGGATAGCCGAGAGCGGCCCGGCCCGCGGCGACGGGGCGGCGGGTCCGGCCGGCGAGATCCGGGTGAGGACGGACGAGACCGAGTCCCAGTTCCCCGAGCGCGGGCAGCCGCAGCGGCCGGCCCAGCGTCGCGCGGCACTCGTCGAGGACATGTCCGCAGGTGTCGGCGGTGATATCGCCGGGCCGCAGTGTCCCTGCGTCCGGCATCGCGCCGACACCGAACCCGTCGATGACGACGATCACGGTGGTGCTCATGGCTCCTGGCTCCTTACCGGGCCCGGCCCTGCGCGTCGTACAGGCCGGTCAGCCGGGGCTCTCCCGTGGAGAGCCCGGAGACGACCGCGACGGTCGAGCGGGTGACGAAGATCTGGGTGCGGAACGCGAGTACGGCGGTGTCCCCGATCTCAACGTCCCCGGCGTGGGTGGGGCGTTGGAGCAGCCGGTAGTAGTCGATGTTCTCCGCGGGCGTGTCCTGGACGGGCAGACGCAGCCCGGTGCGGGGCAGCAGCGCGTCGTGGATGCGTGCGCGCGGATAGAAGCCGCCGCCGTGGATCGCGGGCCGTCCGTCGGCGAGGGTGTGGGCGACCTCGCTCACGTACACGTAGGCGGGGCGCTCGGGCTGCTGGTGGTCGACGGCGTGCAACGGAGTCGTCCCGGTCAGGGCGTGCCCCGGTTCGCCGTGGGTCGCACCCAGCTCGGCGAGGAGGGGAAGGGTGGCCATGGACGTGGCGCTCGGAGCGCTGAGCTTCAGCCCCTCGTGCCCGCGCGCGGCCAGCAACTCACGCGCCGCGATCGCGAGTTGGAAGTTCCTGGTGGGTTTCGGCGCGCCGGTCGACGGATCGCACAGCACACAGGGGAACGCGGTGACCCCCGCGAGCCTGATCCCGGGCAGCGCTTCGGCCGCCGCCGCGAAGTCGTCGAGCCCGGCGAGCGGTACGCCGCCCTCCTGCCCCGGAAAGACCTGGTCGGTGCCCTCCAGGCGGACAAGAACGTCCTGGACGAAGCCGAGCTCCCGGGCGGCGTCCGAGACTGCGCGCGCGTTGGCCAGGTCGAACACCGTCACCGCCTCCGGCCGCCAGCCGAGGGTCTCGGGGAGCAGACGGGGCGGGATCTGTACGAGATGGCCCAGGTTGCCGGCCCGTGCCCCCGCCTCGTACAGAAGCCGCGCCTCGTACGGATCGATCGCCGCGAACCGGGGGATGTGCCGGGCGATCGCCCGGACCAGCGCCGGGTTGCGCCCGATCTGCTTGACCACGAACCAGAGCGACAGACCGAGTCGTTCGGCTTCCCCGGCCAGCAGCGCGGCGTTGGCCTCCACGGCATCGGCGTCGATCACGTACGTGTCGGGCGGTACGGCGCCGGATCGGTGCAGCGAGGCAGCTACATCGACGAGTTCGGGGTTGCGGGCCAGGACGGCGTCCAGGAACACGGTCAGTCCTTCAGGTCGTGCAGCGAACGGCGGAGGATCTCGATCACCAGATCGGCGCCTGCCCGCATGGGGTTGATCCGCACGGTCCGGTCGGCGAGCTCCGGGGCGTCGTCGAGGGACGAGCTGGACAGCCGGTAGAAGAGCGGGGCGATCTCGTAGCGGGAGTTGGAGCCTACGGGGTACGGTGCGGCGCCGTGCCGCGCCGCCACGGTGGGCAGTTCGCGTGCCACGGGGCGGTCCAGGCGTACGAGCAGACAGCGGTCCTGCGCGTTGGCGATCCGTACCTCCGCCACGCCCGGCACCTCACCGGCGGCCAGCCGGTCGGCGACCTCCGCGCCGACCTGCGACTGGACGGCCCACATGACGGGCACCTGGGTGAGGGCGCGCAGCGCGTCGAGCGCTTGGTGGCCCTGCACCTGGCCGCCGCCCGAGTAGTTGTCGGCGTGGACACGTTCCACAAGGTCGGCCGTCCCGACGACGGCACCGACCCCCTCGGGACCGTGCAGCTTGAAGAGCGAGAAGCACGAGGCGTCGGCGCCCAGCTCGATGCCGGCCAACGGGGCGCGCATGACGGCGTAGTTGTCGTCCACGATCGTGCGCACTCCCGCGGCGCGACACGCCGCGATGACGTCCCCCGCGTCGTACGAGTCGGCCAGCCGCTGCCGACTGTGCTGAACGTACACCCAGCCGAACTCGCCCGACTCCAGCGCCCGGCGCAGCGCCGCACCGTCGTTGAAGTCGGCCTCGACGGTGCGGACTCCGAGCCCGCGCAGTGTCACCGCCGTCGTGCGGTAGACCGGCGCCCGGTGGATCAGCAGCGGGTCGCCGGGGCCGACGGCGGCCTGGAGCGCGGCGCGGATGGCCCCCGTACCCGCGCCCTGCACCAGCGCGGCGTCCTCGGCGCCGAAGAAGTCGGCCAGTACTGCCTCGACGCGCGCGGTGGTGCGGGGGCGGCCGAGGCCCGGCACGACACCGGCGTCTGCGTCGAAGAGCTGCTGTCCCTCGAAATGCGCGGCGGTGCACTCCAGCAATCTGAACTGCATCCGGACCGCCTCGTCCAGCGGGATCGTCGCCAGCGGGAAGGTCTGCGGCAGTCGTACGGCCATTTCAGCTCTCCTTCGTGTCCGCGCCGGTGAGGAACCGGAGCGGATTGCGCCGTGTCATCAGATCGATCAGGTCCTCGTCCACACCGGCCGCGCGCACCCGCGGCAGGAAGGACCGGAAGAGATGCCCGTACCCCTGACCGCCCTCCGAGCGCAGATAGGCGTGCCGGGAGATGTCGCAGCTGAGCAGCACCCGGTCGGCGTGGCCGACCTCCACCAGCGCCAGCAGGAGGCGCAGCCGGACGGTGTCGCTCTGGTAGCTCTCCTTGCCGACGGTGTCGAAGGCGACGTACGCGCCACTCGCGGCCAGCTCCCGGTGCACCGCCGGGGCGTCGAGCAGGTCCTGGTGGCCCAGCGAGATCCGGTACGGGGCGAGACCGGCGCCGGTGAGCAGCTCCAACTGGGCGAGCGCGCCGCGGCCGAGCTGCGCGTGGGTGGCGACCGACAGGCCCGTGGCGACCGCGGCGTGCGCCGAGGCCAGCAGGGCGCGGGTCTCCGGCTCGCTCGGGGAGTCCCCGTGGCTGCCGATCTCGCCGAGCACGCCGGGCCGGACACCTGTGGCGCCGATGCCGTCGCGGATCTCGCGTACGAGTGTCGAGGTCAGCTCCTCGACGCTCGCCCCGTCGAGCTCCGCCGGGTGGAACGCCTCGTAGTACCAGCCCGTGGCGGCCACCACCGGCACGCCCGACGCCGCGGAGATCCGGGCCAGGGCGTGCGGATCGCGCCCCATGCCGCGGCAGGTCAGCTCGATGACCAGGCCGAGGCCGTACGCCTCGCGCAGGGCCCCCAGCTCCGTGGCGACACCGGCCCCGTGCCGGTCCGCGTCCAGCACCGCGGCGCCGTCCCGGGCGTGGTCGAGATCGAGGACCAGGTGCTCGTGGGCGAGTACGTGGCCCCGTACGGCGGAGACGGGCAACGGGCCGGTGACGGTGCGCAGCGAGCGCGCCGGAGGACCGGCGTCACCGTCGCCAGGTGCTACGGCGCTGACGCCGCCGAGGGCGGAGCCGGCGCCGGCTCCGGAGTCGGGGCTGAGGTGCTGCATGTGGGGAGGGCCTTCCTGTGTGGTGCGTCTTCGCCGCGGTACGTCCGGGAGGTGCCCCCTATCCCTTGATCGGCGTGAACAGGTCCAGCCAGTAGAGGATGTTCAGCAGCACGCCGCCCACGATGACAGCGGCGGGCGCCGCCGCCATACGCACCACGGGGCGGCCCATCGATTCGTTCAACAGGTACAGCCCGCCCACGACGAGGATGCCGAGGCCCCCTCCCATGACATTGGCGGCCATCAGCGAACCGAAGAGGATCGCGAGCCCCAGCGCCTCGCCGATCGCGCTGCGCAGGTGCTCGGAGGAGTCCCGCACGCTCGGCAGCTTCCCGAGGAGCTTGCCGATCGCCGAGAGGGCCAGCACCTCGACGGCGAAGACCGCCGCGCCGACGACGGCGGCGAGGAACGGGTTCGGCATCAGGTAGCCGATGGGGTAGACGAAGGTGAAACCCGCGATGCCGTACGCGCCGGAGGCGAGCGCGGTCGTCGCGATCAGCGGTACGAAGCCGAACGCCCGGTAGAAGTCCACCTGGGCGGCCTCCGAGTAGTCGCCCTTGGCGATCAGGAAGCTCGTCGCCTCGCCGCCGCCGAAGACATGTGCCTGGGCCAGCACACAGACGCCCGCCCCGAGCAGCATGAACAGCGGCAGGTAGCGCCGCAGCCGCAGCGCGCTCGCGCTGAAGAGCGAGGCCATCGGATCGTCCGCCTCGTCGGCCGCCCCGTTCTCCCCCGCCTTCCTCTCGGCCTTCTCATCCGCCGGCGCCTCTCCCGCCACCGCCGCCTTCGCGGCCTCGGCCCGCTCCAACTTCCGCTGCGTCAGGTCCTTGTTGACGGCGAAGCCGATGAGCGTCAGGACGCCGACGGCCATCGCGATGGAGCCCGGGAAGACGTCGGGCCAGACCTTCATCGTCATGACGACGAGCGCCAGCTCGACGACCGCCGCGATCCCGCCCCGTAGCCGCCCGAACTGCTTGGTGATGGCCAGCACCGGAAAGAGCGTGAACAGGAACAGGATCGGCGTCGACATCTGCTGGAGCGCGGTCAGGAAGTCGACGGGCAGGTCGTGCGCGAGGCTGTTGGCCCCGTTGAGACCGAACACGACCACGGCGCCCCACGCCCCGCCGAGCAACGGCGCGATCCACTTCTTGGGCGACAGGATGCCCAGGATGTCGGTGGGCAGGAAGACGAGCCACGGGTTGAGCACGCCCGTGGACAGTGCCATCGGGGCGCCGAGACCGAAGATGAAGCCGGCGGAGAGGCCGAAGGACACGGCGGTGGTGGCGTTGCGCGTGGACCGCCCGTGTATGAAGTCGAGCATGAAGGGGCGCACGCCGTCGTTGAAGACGGCCAGTGCCATGTGGGAGATGAACGCGGTCAGCGCACACAGCGCTATCACGGTCAGTTGCTGTGCCAGCGAGAAGTCGAGGTCTGTCGAACTCGCTGCGAGGACGCTGTTCACGGGATGTCACTCCTCAGTGCCGGCGGGGCCTGGCCCGGCGCGGGGTCTTACGAGGTCTGTCGAGCCCCTTCGGGTTCCGTAGGGGCCGTCAGCCGCGCGCGGCGATGGCGCGGGCCATGAGCGGGGCGATGACGTCGATCTGGTCGATGGCGAAGCCGAAGACCTTCTTGCCGTCCGCCAGCAGGGCGTTCACCTCGTCCTCCGTGGGGACGGAGCGGCCGAAGGTGTGGCAGGCGGGCTGGCCGAGCAGTCCGACGAGTACGCCGAGGGAGGCGCCGGCCCCGGTGTGGCAGGTGCCGAGGTAGTAGTCGGCCTGGCCGCCGCGGAGCTTCATCGCGGCGTCCATGTCGTTGGAGGACACGATCTCGATGCCGCCGAGGCCGAGCGTCTTGACGGTGTCCGTGACCTCGGCCTTGCCGACGCCACCGGTGAGGATCTTCGTCATGGCTGGTTCCTTCTCATGTCTCATGTCCCGCGACGTGGGGGCGAGTTCCGGTCGAGCAGGGCGAGGTGCAGTCCGAGGAAGTTGATCTCGGAGTCGGGAAGGGGCGCGCCGAGTTCCGAGGCCGCGCGGGCCGAGACGGCGCGCGCCCGTGCCACCGCGTCCGGGTGTCCGGCGAGCTCCGCGGCGATCTCGGAGTCGGTGGGGAATTCCTGGATCGGTTCACCGTTGAGCAGCCTTGTCAGAGCCATCATGAGATGGCTGGTGAGCGTGCCGGCTGTCTCCTCCGTCACAGTGCGGCCCTCGGCGGCCAGGGCCTCCAGCTCGTCCGTCACGAACGCGGCGGCCTCGGGCCGGACTTGGCCGCCCTCGCGGAACAGTTGGATGCGCAGAGCGAGCCTGTCGTCCATGGTGGTCCCTCCTCCTTCGATACGACAGTAACCAGGATTTTGGATTTTGAGCAGAGGCTCGACTTCCTCTTTTTTCTCCGGTCCGGTGCCGCTGGATGTCCGCCCGCCGCGACGGGGCGGGCGGACGGCGGTCAGTACGACGGGGCGCGCTCACCCCGCAGCACCTCGGCCTGGCAGTTGGTGATGACCGACAGGTCGAGGGAGTCGCGGACGGCGCCGAGTGCCTTCGCCCCCTCCGTCCTGCCGATGATCGCGGCGCTCGAGTTGCGCAGCGACAGGTTGCGGGTCACCTCGTCGCCCAGCGGGAGGACGTGTACGCCGGCGCCGAGCCGGTCCCGTACCTCGTCGAGGTTCCACAGCGTCGCGTCGACCAGGTCGTTCGCGAACAGGTCACGCAGTTGCATGTACGACGCCTCGACCCACCGGATGTCGGAGCGCCCGGCGAAGACGCGCTCCGCGAGCATCCGCTGGTCCTCGGAGGAATGGTCGACCGCGACGCGCAGTCCGTCGGTCTCCAAGGTCGCGCCGTGCCGGAGCAACAGCCCATGCGCGCCTACGTACGTCGCGGGTCCGAGGTCCGCGACCAGTTCTACGGGGCGCTCCTCGATCAGCCGGTCGGCGGCGAAGCGCGAGAGGACGACCAGGTCGACCTTGCCTTCGATCAACGCGGTGGTACGGGCCCCGGCGCCGCGCATGAAAGTGATCGCGAACGGGGCCCCGGCCTGCTCGAACGCCGCCCGCAGCCCGGTGGCCAGACCCTCGTAGCGGTGCGAGTACGGCAGCGGCATCGCCGCCAGCAGCGTGCCGAGCCCCGAGAGCCGCCAGAGGACGGAACGGTCGGAGTCGACCAGGAACGTGCCGAGGTGCCCGCGCGCGGTCGTACGGATCGCGCCCGCCGTCTCCAGGAGCTGAAGCGCGGCCTGGATGGTGCCGTTGCCCACGCCCAGTTCTTCGGCGAAGTCGCGGACTCGGGGCAGGCGGGTGTCCGGTTCGTGGTTGAGCAGCAGGGCGGCGAGCTGCTGGGCGGCGAGGCCGTTGCGGGTGAGGAAGCGTTCGTCGAAGCCGGTCACAGAAGGGACAGTAACCAGGATTCTGGATACTGACAAGGGTGTCCTAAGAATGTCATTCGGTGGCTGTGATCCACTTCCTCCCCGTGCGGGTCAGGGCGTGCGCGCGATCAGGTAACGGAAGACGTTGGGCATCCATACGGTGCCGTCGCGCCGGACGTGAGGGTGGAGCGCCTCCGTTATCTCCTTCTCCACCTGCGACTGGTCCGTCGCCTTCACCGCCGCGTCGAACACGCCCGTCGAGAGCAGTCCGCGCAGCGCGCTCTCCATCCCCGCGTAGCCGAACGGGCAGGCCACGCGCCCCGAGCCGTCGGGCTTGAGGCCGGCCCGCGCCGCCACGTTCTCCAGGTCGTCCCTGAGCGGCGGACGGTAGCCGCCCCCCTTGCGCAGCCGCTCGGTCAGCCGCCCCGCGACCCGCAGTACGCCGGACGTCGCGCAGCGCTCCGGCGGGCCCCAGCCGGCGAGCACCACAGGGGTGCCGCGGCCCGCCCGGTGCACCGCCTCCGCCAGCGCGGGTCCGAGCCCGTCGGGATCTCCGCTCGCGACGCCGATGGGCTGGAACGCGGTGATCACGTCGTAGTCGGGGCGCTCCACCTCCGCGACGGCGGTCGCCCCACCCGTCAGCAGGCGCGCCTGGCTCCGGCCGCCGTACGACCTCGACGCACGGGCCATGGCTCGTCCCGCCGTCCCGCCCCGTCCGGGCGCCGATGACGGGCTCCCGTGGCCCGCGTGCGAGGTCGCGTACGTCCCCACGGGGCGCTCCTCGTGGACGAGCCGCTCGCGGGCCAGCGCCACGCGCTCCTGGTCGGCGTCCACGCCGGTGACCTCGGCCCCCCGGGCGGTGGCGATCAGCAGCGCCAGCCCCGAACCGCATCCCAGCCCCAGCAACCGCGTGCCGGGGCCGACCTCCAGACGCTCGTACACCGCCTCGTAGAGCGGCACCAGCATGCGTTCCTGAATCTCGGCCCAGTCGCGGGCGCGGTCGCACGCCTCCGTAGAAGGGTCTGCCGAGGCGGCGTTCACTTGCTGCTGGCGGTGCTGGACGAGCGTACGAGTCATGGATAGCGCCCCAATCCGGCGAGAGGTCCTGGTGCCCTGATTGACAGCCCCCGTGTACGTGCGCGCCTTCGTTCCCCGTATGCCAGGGAACTGCGCATCCGTGCCCGCGTCCAGTGGTTCGCGGGCAATCCTTGTGCGCTCCGGTCGTGCGCCCCGGCGCGCAGATTCGGTCTCACCGGACGTTGTCGGCCTACGGTGCGAGCCTGCGCCGGATCGCCCCCGGCCGCGCCCCGTGAACGGTGGACACGGGGCCGCCGAGAGGGCGCGCGGAGCCCGTACGGGCAAGGCGGAACGGCTCACGAGGGCCATGGGCGGGCAACGGTGCGGATTGAGCCGAAAGGGTGAGGTCGGCGGGGTCTGATCCGTCAACTCCCCACCAACGGGGCCGGTATCGGACGAATCCGCTCGGCCTGCCCCGACCGGGGCCGATGCCGCGGATCGGTGGCGCGCCCGTTAATGTCGTTCTTGTGGGCCCGCGCCGTTTCCGAGCCCCGCCGACGAGGGCGACGCCATGGCCGCCCGAACGGTCGTTCCGGAGCTTGTCTCGATCGGGTGTACGTAAATCTCGTACACGTACAGACGTAGTCATTGCTACGTACCGCCTTGTGGCGAGAAGCGAGCCTTCTCCGCAGATCTACGCACCCGCCCTCGTCAGGACGCATCAATGGCAACTGACGGGTACGTGCAAAATATTTGGGATGCCCCGGAATGGAACCCGGGAGGGCCCCGGCTCGTTGTTCACGACGTGAGCACGACACCACCTGTTCTCGCCGCAGAGCTGGCGCAGGCGTGGGCCGAGATTCAGCGGCACCACACCGAGCTGCCGGATCTTGCCGCGCCAGAGTCCCTGATCGGAGAATCGTCGTCCGCCTGCGGCGCCGAGCTCTCCTTCGAGCGACTGCTCCATGAAGCAGTCCATGGCATCGCCGCCGCCCGGGGTGTCCGCGACACCTCCCGCGCGGGCCGCTACCACAACCGCCGATTCCTCGCGATCGCCGAGGAGTTGGGCCTGGACCATTCCGAGGAGCCGCATCCCAGCAGCGGTTTCTCCCTGGTATCGCTCAACCCCGAGGCGAGACGGCGCTATCGCCCCACCATCGACCGGCTCCAGCGCGCCCTGGCGGCGCACACGGTCGCCACGACGTCCGACACCGAGCGCAGCTTCCGCGGCCCCGCCGCGCGGCACGGCTCGTCGGGCGGCGGGGTCCGCGTGAAGGCCGTCTGCGACTGCGGGCGCAATGTGCGCGTGGTCCCGTCGGTCCTCGCCCAGGCCCCGATCGTCTGCGGCGGCTGTGGCAAGCCTTTCCGTATTCCGGAAGTGGTCGCCGCTGCGAGCTGAGTACCTCCGTCGCCCGCCCGGCAGTGGAGGCCGAGTCCCGGTCGCCCGCGCGGCGCGGCGGCAGCCTCGTCCGGCAGCACGATCAGTCTCGTCCGGGAGCGGGCCGCCCCATTCAGGAGCGAGCCGCTCCGGGCGGGCGGGGCGCGACGCGCCTGAGGCGTGTGGCACAATGTCCAGCTGTACTCGACAGTCGCACAGGACCCCTCTCTCCTCCGGCTGACGCGTCCATCGGGCACACGAGTACCGCAACCCCACGCGGCATGTCGATGTGCCCAACCACGTCAAGATCCAGGAGAGACCACTTCCGTGGCAGTCAAGATCAAGCTGAAGCGTCTGGGCAAGATCCGTTCGCCTCACTACCGCATCATCGTCGCCGACTCCCGCACCCGCCGTGACGGCCGGGCGATCGAGGAGATCGGCCTGTACCACCCGGTGCAGAACCCGTCGCGTATCGAGGTCGACTCGGACCGCGCGCGTTACTGGCTGTCCGTCGGCGCCCAGCCGACCGAGCCGGTTCTCGCGATCCTCAAGCTCACGGGCGACTGGCAGGCCCACAAGGGTCTGCCCGCGCCGGCGCCGCTGCTCCAGCCGGAGCCGAAGGCCGACAAGCGTGCCCTCTTCGAGGCCCTCGCCACGGACGGCGACGAGCCCAAGGGTGATGCCATCACCCCCAAGGCGAAGAAGGCCGACAAGAAGGCGGAGGACGCCGACGCCGCTGCTTCGGCGCCCGCCGCTGAGCCGACCGAGGCCTGAGCATGCTCGAGGAGGCTCTCGAGCACCTCGTGAAGGGCATCGTCGACAACCCGGACGATGTGCAGGTCGCCTCGCGCACCCTGCGCCGTGGCCGTGTGCTCGAGGTACGGGTGCATCCCGACGACCTCGGCAAGGTGATCGGCCGCAACGGCCGCACCGCACGCGCCCTGCGCACCGTCGTGGGCGCGATCGGCGGCCGTGGTATCCGTGTCGACCTCGTCGACGTGGATCAGGTCCGCTGACAGAGTTGTGAACCGGCACCGGCCGGGGAGGGCCATCGCCCTCCCCGGTCTTTGTCGTCTTCGCCGCGGCGCGGACCGGGAACGCCGCGGCGCCCGCTCCGTGGCCCGTGCCGCCGACGTCGGAGATGCCGCGGCCCAGTGAACAGTCGCGGCATACGGGGCAGCCGCGGTCGCCGTCGTAGCCGCATCAGTCGTACGAAGTTGGAGACGTTGAAGAACAGGGGCGTGTGCAAGTGCAGTTGGTAGTCGCGCGGATCGGCCGTGCCCACGGCATCAAGGGCGAGGTCACCGTCGAGGTACGTACGGACGAGCCCGAGCTGCGCCTCGGCCCCGGGGCCGTACTGGCCACCGAACCGGCCTCCGCGGGCCCCCTGACGATCGAGACCGGCCGGGTGCACAGCGGCAGGCTGCTGCTGCGGTTCGCGGGGGTGAGCGACCGTACGGGCGCGGAGGCCCTGCGCAACACCCTGCTCATCGCCGAGGTGGACCCGCAGGACCTTCCGGAGGACCCGGACGAGTACTACGACCACCAGCTCATGGACCTGGACGTCGTCCTGGCGGACGGTACGGAGATCGGCCGGATCACCGAGATCACGCACCTCCCCTCGCAGGACCTGTTCATCGTCGAGCGGCCCGACGGCACCGAAGTCATGATCCCCTTCGTCGAGGAGATCGTGACCGAGATCGACCTCGCGGAGCAGAAGGCCGTGATCGACCCTCCGCCCGGCCTCATCGACGGCGACGCGGTCGTCGCCGGCGCCGACGACGGTGATGTCGCCCCCGGTGACGGCGGCGACGGGGCGGACGCCGCGGTGAGTGACGGCTCCGACCGTACGGGCGAGGGCGCCCCGTCGTCCGAGGGCGATCGGTCATGACGCACGCCCCCACCCTGCGGGCGGACGTGATCACGATCTTCCCGGAGTATCTGGAACCGCTGAACGTCTCCCTCGTCGGCAAGGCACGCGCGCGTGGCCGTCTCGACGTGCATGTCCACGATCTCCGCGCCTGGACGTACGACCGGCACAACACGGTCGACGACACCCCGTACGGCGGCGGCCCCGGCATGGTCATGAAGACCGACCCCTGGGGCGACGCCCTGGACGAGACGCTCGCGGACGGCTACGAGGCGGGCGCGCACCGCCCCGTCCTGGTCGTTCCCACACCCAGCGGCCGCCCCTTCACCCAGGAACTCGCCGTCGAGCTCTCCGAGCTGCCGTGGCTGCTCTTCGCGCCGGCCAGGTACGAGGGCATCGACCGCCGCGTCGTCGACGAGTACGCGACCCGGATGCCGGTGTACGAGGTGTCCATCGGGGACTACGTCCTCGCGGGCGGCGAGGCGGCCGTCCTGGTCGTCATGGAGGCCGTCGCGCGGCTGCTGCCCGGCGTCCTGGGCAACGTGGAGTCGCACCGTGACGACTCCTTCGCCCCCGGAGCGATGGCCGACCTGCTGGAGGGGCCGGTCTACACGAAGCCTCCGGAGTGGCGCGGGCGCGGTGTTCCGGACATTCTGGTCAGCGGTCATCACGGCAGGATCGCGCGGTGGCGGCGGGACGAAGCTCTCCGTCGTACGGCCCTCAACAGGCCCGACATGATCGAGCGTTGTGATGCCGCGGCCTTCGACAAGAAGGACCGCGAGACGCTCTCCATCATGGGCTGGGCGCCCGAGCCCGGTGGCCGATTTTGGCGCAGACCCGAGGCCGTGGAAGAATGAGCCGCTGCCGTACGTCCGGTGCGCGCCCCTGCCACAGGGGGAACGACGCCCACCCGACGCGAACGGCGCTCCGAACTTTCCTTTCGACATTCCGTTGATGACCTGTGGCATCAGCGAGGAAGCAGACCATCATGGCTCACCTGCTCGACACCGTCGACGCGGCGTCGCTCCGCAGCGACCTCCCCCCCTTCCGCCCCGGCGACACCGTGAACGTCCACGTACGTGTCATCGAGGGCAACCGCTCGCGTATCCAGCAGTTCAAGGGTGTCGTCATCCGCCGGCAGGGCTCGGGCGTCCGCGAGACCTTCACGGTCCGCAAGGTCTCCTTCTCCGTCGGCGTCGAGCGCACCTTCCCCGTGCACAGCCCGATCTTCGAGAAGATCGAGCTCGTGAGCCGTGGTGACGTACGTCGCGCCAAGCTCTACTACCTCCGTGAGCTGCGCGGCAAGGCCGCGAAGATCAAGGAGAAGCGCGACAACTGAGCCGAGGCTCGAACTCGCGCACGGTTCCACAGGACGGCCGGATAAGCTCTGGGCCCGATGGACACCGAACCGCAGCACATGGAGCGCGGCCCTTCTTCCACACCCGCCACAGGGACGGAAGAGGGGTCGCGTTCCGTGCGTATGCCGGGACCGCGCGACGTACTGCGCGCACTGTCGTGGCGCCGGGTCGCGGTGCTCGGCGTACTGGGCGCGGCGTCTCTGCTCCTGTTCAGCGCCTTCGTCGTGCAGCCCTTCCTGATCCCGAGCAGCTCCATGGAGCCGGGCCTCCAGGTCGGGGACCGGGTGCTTGTCAACAAGTTGGCGTACCGTTTCGGTGACAACCCGCAGCGCGGGGATGTGGTCGTCTTCGACGGCACCGGCTCGTTCGTCCAGGAGCCGGCGCGGGAGAACCCGGTCACCGGGCTGGCGCACGGGGCGGCCTCGGCCCTCGGTCTCGCCGAGCCCGCCGAGACCGATTTCGTGAAGCGCGTGATCGGCGTGGGGGGCGACAGGGTGGTCTGCTGCGACGAGGAGGGCAAGGTCGAGGTGAACGGCCGGGCGATCGACGAGCGGTACCTGTACTTCGGCGACGCGCCGTCCAGTGCGCCCTTCGACATCGTCGTACCCTCCGGCACCCTCTGGGTGATGGGCGACCACCGCAGCAACTCCCGCGACTCACGTGACCACTTGGGCGAGCCCGGGGGCGGCACGGTGCCCGTGGACAAGATCATCGGGCGCGTCGACTGGATCGGCTGGCCGGCGGGCCGCTGGGACTCTCTGGAGGGCACCGACGCCTTCAGCGACGTACGAGACCCGGACGGCGCCCATGGGTAACCGAGGACGGCCCGGGGGCCACCGGTCCGACACCCGGCTGCCGACGGGCACCAGACCGACCACAGGACGCGCCCTGCCGGGGCGCGCGGAGCGCCGCAGGCTCGCCCGCAAGGTGAAACGGCGCCGTCGCCGCTCCGCGATGACCGAGATCCCGCTCCTGATCACGGTGGCGCTGCTGATCGCGCTCGTGCTCAAGACCTTCCTCGTCCAGGCCTTCGTGATCCCCTCCGGCTCCATGGAGCAGACGATCCGGATCGACGACCGGGTGCTCGTGGACAAGCTGACGCCCTGGTTCGGCTCCCGCCCCCAGCGCGGCGACGTGGTCGTGTTCAAGGACCCCGGCGGCTGGCTCCAGGAGGAGACCACGCCGCCCCCGGACGATCCGGTGGTCATCAAGCAGGTCAAGCAGGCCCTCACCTTCATCGGACTGCTGCCGTCGGCCGACGAGCAGGACCTGATCAAGCGTGTCGTCGCCGTGGGCGGCGACACCGTGAAGTGCTGCGACCAGGACGGGCGCGTCGTCGTCAACGGCGTACCGTTGACGGAGCCGTACCTGAACCCCGGCAACCCGCCGTCGAAGCTCGATTTCGAGGTGAAGGTGCCGACGGGGCGGATTTTCGTGATGGGCGACCACCGGTCGAACTCGGCCGACTCGCGCTTCCACCTGGACGAGGAATTCGACGGCACCGTCTCGGAGGACGGGGTCGTCGGCAGGGCCGTCGTCATCGCCTGGCCACTGGGCCACTGGCGGCGGCTGGAGGAGCCGGACACGTACGCCTCCGTACCGGACCCGCGCGCCGCACCGACCACGGCGCTCGGCCCGTCGAATAGTGTGTCCTCTCAGGATCCGAACGGAATGATCCTGCTCCCGACCCCTGCGGAACTCCCGCTCGTTATGGGAGTAGTGGGCCTGCTCCGTCTCCGGAGCGGGCAGTTGCACGGAGTGAGGAGTGGATGTGGGGGATTTGGCCGTCGGCGCACGATCCGGACACGGTGAGCCCGAGGACAGGCCCGAGCAGCTCGCCGAGCCTTCCGTCGGTTCTGCCGGTTCCGCCGCGCAGACCCCATCCGCAGGCGTGTCCGCGGACATGCAGGACCAGGTGGGGCGGCCGGACGGCGAGCCGGGCGACCCCGGCGACGACGGGGCCACGGGTGTGAGGAAGCAGCGCTCGTTCTGGAAGGAACTGCCTCTGCTGATCGGTATCGCGCTGCTGCTCGCGCTGCTGATCAAGACCTTCCTGGTCCAGGCTTTCTCGATCCCCTCGGACTCGATGCAGGACACCCTGCAGCGCGGGGACCGCGTCCTTGTGGACAAGCTCACGCCGTGGTTCGGCGCGGAGCCCGAGCGCGGCGAGGTCGTGGTCTTCCACGACCCGGGCGGCTGGCTCGACAGTACGCAGGCCCCCGAGCCGAACGTGGCACAGAAATTCCTCAGCTTCATCGGCCTCATGCCGTCGTCGGAGGAGAAGGACCTCATCAAGAGGGTCATCGCGGTCGGCGGCGACACGGTGGAGTGCAAGAAGGGCGGCAGTGTCCAGGTCAACGGGAAGTCGCTCGACGAGAAGTCGTACATCTTCCCCGGAGACACGGCCTGTGACGACGAGCCGTTCGGACCGATCAAGGTGCCCGACGGCCGGATCTGGGTGATGGGCGACCACCGGCAGAATTCGCTCGACTCCCGCTACCACCAGGAACTGCCCGGTCACGGCACCGTTTCCACCGACGAGGTCGTCGGCCGCGCGATCGTGATCGCCTGGCCGCTCAACCGGCTGTCGACACTGCCCGTGCCCGACACCTTCGACCAGTCGGGCCTCAGCGCGGCGTCCGCGGTGGCGACGGGGGCTCCCGCCGTGCTCGGTGTCGCCGGCGCCGTACCGCTGGTGTTCTGGCGCAGGCGGAGGCTGACCGGCGGCCGTACCGCCGGGTAGGGTGCCGTCCCAGATCGCCGATCCGGCGGTGGTGACTCTCCGGGACGGGGGACGGCTGGGATGAGCGGAACAGGACGTACGAACGACGGCCACGGCCGCCTCGGCAATCTGCTGTCGGGGCTGGCCGTGGCCGTCGGCTGTGTGCTCTTCCTCGGCGGCTTCGTCTGGGGAGCGGTGGAGTACCAGCCGTACACCGTGCCGACCGACTCGATGGACCCGACGGTGAAGGCCGGTGACCGGGTCCTGGCGCAGCGGATATCCGGCGATGACGTGCGACGGGGCGATGTCGTGGTCTTCAACGACTCGCAGTGGGGCGACATGCCGATGGTGAAGCGGGTCGTCGGCGTCGGGGGCGACAAGGTCGCCTGCTGCGACGCCGAGGGGCGCCTGACCATCAACGGGAAGGCGATCGACGAGCCCTACGTAAAGAGGATGCCGGGTGGTCTCGCGTCGACCACCGGTTTCGGGGCGACGGTCCCGAAGGGACAGCTGTTCCTCCTCGGAGACGAACGCAGCGGGTCGCTGGACTCGCGGGTCCACCTTCAGGACCAGGGACAGGGGTCGGTGCCGACCTCGACGGTGACCGCGCGCATCGATACCGTCGCGTGGCCGCTGGGCGGCCTGATCGAGCGCCCGGACGGATTCGCGGCGCTGCCCGGCGGGGTGTCGAAGCCGGGGCCCGTGATGCTGGTGGTGGGCTCGGCGGTCCTCGGGGCGGTCCTGATCCTGGGCGGTGCGGCCTACGGGCCGGTCGTACGGCGCCTGGGCAGGCCGCGGCGTACGGGGCCGACGGGGCGGACCGACGGAGAGGTGTCGACCGGTGTCCGATGACGGGCTGCGGAAGGTCTCACGGGTGGTGCTGCTCGACCCGGACGACCGCATTCTGCTGCTCCGGGGGTACGAACCGGGCGATCCGGACGACAACTGGTGGTTCACACCCGGCGGCGGCCTGGAGGGCGACGAGACGCGGCAGGAGGCCGCGCTGCGCGAGCTGGCGGAGGAGACGGGCATCACAGAGGTCGAGCTCGGGCCTGTTCTCTGGCAGCGCATCTGCTCCTTCCCGTTCGACGGGCGACGCTGGGATCAGGACGAGTGGTACTTCCTCGCGCGTACGGCGCAGACCGAGACCAGCGTCGAGGGGCTGACGGAGCTGGAGCGGCGCAGTGTCGCGGAGCTGAGGTGGTGGACCTCCGCCGAACTGTCGACGGCGCGTGAGACGGTGTATCCGACCAGGCTCGCCGGGCTGCTGCGCACGCTGCTCGACGAGGGTCCTCCGGCTGCACCGGTGGTTCTCGCCTCTGAAATCGTCTAGGGGCGCGTGGGGCCGGAGCACAATAGGGGGACGTACGGCTGAAGGGGAACATGCCATGAGCGCCGAGGACCTCGAGAAGTACGAGACCGAGATGGAGCTGAAGCTCTACCGGGAGTACCGCGATGTCGTCGGTCTTTTCAAATACGTGATCGAGACCGAACGACGCTTCTATCTCACCAACGACTACGAGATGCAGGTGCACTCCGTGCAGGGCGAGGTCTTCTTCGAGGTCTCGATGGCGGACGCGTGGGTCTGGGACATGTACCGGCCGGCCAGGTTCGTCAAGCAGGTGAGGGTACTCACGTTCAAGGACGTGAACATCGAGGAGCTGAACAAGAGCGATCTCGAGCTGCCGGGCGGCTGAAGGAGCTGACGCAGCTGACGGCTGCTGAGCAAGGCTGGGCGCGCCGATGCGGGATGGTGCGGTTTGTCGCGGCTTGTCCTGAGTTTGTGGTTCTCGGGGCGGGGTGTGCCGGTGATGTGGGTGGTCCCGGAGCGTCCGGTGAGGGTCTGGGTTGGTTGGGGCTTCCTGCGGCTCCTGCGGCGCATGTGACTCCTGGTGTGCTGGTGGGTGACGAAGTTATCCACAACCGGTGAGTTGTCCACCAAGATCCACTCGCTGCGCGCCTTCGTCGCAGAGTCGGTGCCGGAGGTGGTGCCGACATGAACGCGACGGGGGCACTCGGGCGGTACGGCGAAGGGCTGGCCGCTCGGCGGCTGGAAGCGGCCGGGATGACCGTGCTGGACCGCAACTGGCGGTACGGCAGGACGGGCGAGATCGACATCGTGGCCCGCGACGGGGACGTGCTGGTCGTCTGTGAGGTGAAGACCCGCCGGGGAGGCTCTTTCGAGCATCCGATGGCGGCGGTGACTCCCGTGAAGGTCGAACGGCTGAGGCGACTCGCGGCCTGCTGGCTGGAGGCCTTCGGGGGGCCGCCCCCGGGCGGCGTTCGCATCGACCTGATCGGTGTGGTGCTGCCCAGGCGCGGCGCCCCGGTGGTCGAGCACGCGCGAGGGGTGGCCTGATGGGGTTCGCACGGGCCTGTTCGGTCGCGCTGGTCGGCGTCGAGGGTGTGGTGGTGGAGGTCCAGGCGGACCTCGAACCGGGCGTGGCGGCCTTCACCCTCGTCGGGCTCCCCGACAAGAGCCTGACGGAGAGCCGGGACAGGGTCAGGGCCGCCATCGTGAACTCCGGTGCGGAGTGGCCGCAGAAGAAGCTCACGGTGGGGCTCAGCCCGGCCTCCGTACCGAAGTCCGGGTCCGGTTTCGATCTCGCTGTCGCGGTCTCCGTGCTGGGGGCGGCGGAGCGTATCGAGCCGCGCGCCATCGCCGATCTGGTCCTGATCGGGGAGCTGGGGCTCGACGGCAGGGTCCGGCCGGTACGAGGCATCCTTCCGGCCGTCCTCGCGGCCGCCGAGGCCGGATACCACCAGGTGGTCGTGCCGGAGCAGACGGCGGGCGAGGCGTCACTGGTCCCGGGAGTCTCCGTGCTCGGCGTACGGAGCCTTCGCCAGCTGATCGCCGTCCTGACCGGTGAACCGGTCCCCGACGAGCCGACGGTCACCGAGGAGGGCCGTCCCGATCCGATGCTCGCCGGTCTGATGGTGCCCGGCGCCGGGGTGGGAACGGGCCTGGCTCCGGGCTTCGGACAGCGCGACGCCCACCGTCCGGACCTCGCTGACGTGGCGGGCCAGCAGGCGGCGCGTACGGCTCTGGAGGTCGCCGCGGCGGGCGGACACCACCTGTTGCTCCAGGGCCCGCCGGGGGCGGGCAAGACGATGCTCGCCGAGCGGCTGCCCGCACTGCTGCCGCCACTGACGAGGCAGGAGTCCGTCGAGGTGACGGCGGTGCACTCGGTCGCCGGGATTCTGCCGCCCGGCGAGCCACTCGTACGTACGGCGCCGTACTGCGCGCCGCACCACTCGGCGACCATGCAGTCCCTCGTCGGAGGCGGGAACGGGCTGGCGAGGCCCGGAGCGGTGTCCCTGGCGCACAAGGGCGTGCTCTTTCTGGACGAGGCCCCGGAATTCTCCGGCAAGGCACTCGACGCGCTGCGCCAGCCCCTCGAATCGGGGCAGGTGGTCATCGCGCGCAGCGCCGGAGTCGTACGGCTGCCCGCCCGCTTCCTGATGGTCCTCGCCGCCAACCCGTGCCCGTGCGGGCGGCACACCCTGCACGGAGCCGGGTGCGAGTGTCCGCCGTCGGCGATCCGCCGCTATCAGTCACGGCTCTCCGGTCCGCTGCTCGACCGCGTCGACCTGCGGGTGGAGGTCCAACCCGTGCACCGCGCGGACCTCATGGGCCAGGGCGGCCGGGGCGAGACCTCGGCCGTTGTCGGCGGGCGGATCGTGGAGGCCCGGCTGCGATCGGCGGCGCGGTTGGAGGGGACGCCCTGGACCGTGAACAGCGAGGTGCCGGGGCACGAACTGCGTACCCGATGGGTCACCGCGCCCGGGGCGCTCGACGCCGCCGAGCGTGACCTCGAGCGGGGCCTGCTCACGGCGCGCGGTCTCGACCGTGTGCTGCGGGTCGCGTGGACGGTCGCCGACCTCGCCGGACGGGACCGACCCGACGGCCGGGACGTGGGCCTGGCACTGGAGCTGCGAACCGGCATCGGACGGGGCGCCGGAGCCACGGTCGGAGGGATCTCATGACCGCGGGGACCGACGCCGACGACCGACTCGCGCGCGCCGCCCTCACACGCGTGATCGAGCCGGGCGACGAGAATGGCGGGCGGTGGCTCCGCAAGTACGGCGCCCGAGGGCTGATGGACCTGCTCACCTCGCCGGACGGGACCGACGACGAGGCTCTGGGAGAAGTCGGTCCACGACGTATCAGTGGCCTGCGCGCCCGCGCGGCGGCGGCGACCCCGGAGCGGGATCTCGCCGCCGTCACCGCGATCGGCGGGCGCTTCGTCTGCCCCGGTGACCAGGAGTGGCCGACGCAGCTCGACGACCTCGGCGCGTCACGCCCCATCGGCCTGTGGGTGCGCGGCGGGCCCGACCTGAGGCTCTGGGCCCTGCGCTCCGTCGCCGTCGTCGGGGCCAGGGCCTGCACACCGTACGGCGCGCACATGGCGGCGAGCATCGCCTCGGGTCTGGCCGAGCGGGGCTGGGTCGTGACGTCGGGCGCGGCGTACGGGGTCGACGGAGCCGCCCACCGGGGCGCACTCGCGGTCGACGGCGCGACCGTCGCCGTCCTCGCCTGTGGTGTCGACGTCGTCTATCCGCCGGGCCACGCGGAACTGGTACGCCGCATCGCGGAGCAGGGCCTGGTCGTGGGAGAGCTGGCGCCCGGCGATCATCCGACCCGCAGCCGGTTCGTCCTCCGTAACCGCGTGATTGCCGGGCTCACCCGGGGCACGGTCGTGGTGGAGGCCGAGTACCGGAGCGGCTCGCTGGTCACCGCGCGCAGCGCGCAGCGGCTCGGGAGGTTCACGATGGGGGTGCCCGGCCCGGCGACGAGCGGGCTCTCCGCCGGGGTGCACGAACTGCTGCGCGGCGAAGGCGTGCTGGTCACGGACGCGGCCGAAGTGGCCGAGCTGGTGGGGGACATGGGCGACCTCGCACCCGCGCGGCGCGGTCCCGTCCTGGCCAGGGACCTGCTCGACCCCGTCGGCAGACGGATCCTCGACGCGCTGCCCGCGCGTGGCGCCGTCGGCGGGCGGGACATCGCGAGGGAGGCCGCGACGACGGCCGACGAGGCTCTCGGGAAGCTGTACGAACTTCACTCCCTCGGGTTCGTCGAACGGCATGGCGACCTCTGGCAGTTGACGCCGCCGACGACAAGGGACGGTGGTGCGCGGCGAGCCGGTCCTTGACCTGGGGCATTCGGGTGAAAAGGTGAGGTGGATGACCATCGCAGTTCTCCCGGCGGCGCGACAGGCGCCGATACGCGTGGTGTCGGCGCCCGACCGCGAAGTCCCGGCGGCGCCCGACAGGGCCTCTCCGGACAGGTACCAGCCCGGCCTCCTCGCGCACCGCGACGAAACTGTCACGCTACGCTCACCAGGAATCCGGCCCAGACACACCTCCCCTCACTTCACGGCAGAACGGCTCAAGGCGACGAATGCCCCAGCACACCTCCGGGTCCGACCGTGCGGCGGCGTCCCCCGTGGGGCCCCCCCCGGCCCGCGGCGAAGTGCGACCCCCCGCCCCCACGGCCCTCGACACCTTGTGGCGGTCGTACAAGACCACGGGCAACGAGCGGCTGCGTGAGCAGTTGATCCTGCACTACTCGCCGCTGGTGAAGTACGTCGCCGGCCGGGTGAGTGTGGGACTGCCGTCCAACGTTGAGCAGGCGGACTTCGTCTCCTCCGGGGTCTTCGGGCTCATCGACGCGATCGAGAAGTTCGACATCGAGCGGTCGATCAAGTTCGAGACCTACGCGATCACACGCATCCGCGGCGCGATGATCGACGAACTGCGCGCGCTGGACTGGATCCCGCGCTCCGTACGGCAGAAGGCCAGGGCCGTCGAGCGGGCGTACGCGACGCTGGAGGCACAGCTGCGGCGCACCCCGTCGGAGGCGGAGGTGGCCGCCGAGATGGACATCGCCGTGGAGGAACTGCACGCCGTCTTCAGCCAGTTGTCGCTGGCGAACGTCGTGGCGCTGGAGGAACTGCTGCACGTCGGCGGGGAGGGCGGCGATCGCCTCAGCCTCATGGACACCCTGGAGGACACCGCCGCCGACGACCCCGTCGAGGTCGCCGAGGACCGCGAGCTGCGCCGGCTGCTGGCCCGCGCCATCAACACCCTTCCCGAGCGCGAGAAGACCGTGGTCACCCTCTACTACTACGAGGGGCTCACGCTCGCCGAGATCGGCAACGTCCTCGGCGTCACCGAGAGCCGCGTCAGCCAGATCCACACCAAGTCGGTGCTCCAGCTCCGCGCCAAACTGGCCGACGCGGGGCGCTGAATCGTCCCTGCCCCACTTGTGCGGACGGCCTCCGCCGTACAGTAGGCGTGTGCCCAGGATTCGAGCGGCCTCTGTGGCCGAGCACCGGACCATGCAGCGCGGCGCCCTGCTGGACGCCGCACGCTCCCTCCTGTCCGAAGGCGGTACGGAGGCGTTGACCTTCCCCGCCCTCGCCGAACGCACGGGTCTCGCCAGGTCGTCGGTCTACGAGTACTTCCGCTCGCGCGCGGCCGTCGTCGAAGAGCTCTGCGCCGTCGACTTCCCCGTGTGGGCCGCCGAGATCGAATTCGCCATGGCGGAGGAGCCGACCCCCGAGGCCAGGATCGAAGCGTATGTGCGCAGGCAGTTGAGCCTGGTGGGCGACCGCCGTCACCGCGCGGTGGTCGCCATCTCCGCGAGCGAACTCGACGCGGGCGCCCGGGAGAAGATCCGGGCGGCGCACGGCGGACTCATCGCGATGATCGTCGACGCCCTCTCGGAACTGGGCCACGAGCAGCCGAGGCTGGCCGCGATGCTCCTCCAGGGCGTTGTGGACGCCGCCGTGCGGCGGATCGAGCTGGGCGCGGCCGAGGACCCCGAGGTGATCGCCGAGGCGGCGGTGTCCATGGTGCTCCAAGGCGTACGCGGTACCTGACTCCTGTACGACTCCGGTGCCGCACCCACGCGGCCGCGGCGAGCAGGGCGGCAGCATGCAGGGCGTCGGCGGCTGCGGCGGCTGTCTCCTCGGCCATGATCACCGCGTCGTCTGGCGGGACGGGCGACCGCGCTCCGGCCGGGGTCCGTACGGCAGCGGGCTCGGGGATCCCGAAGACCGGCAGCAGTCGCGCCGGGCCGCGGTCGAGCAGGTCGTCGGGGAGCAGGGACAGCGGATCGAGATAGGTCTCACCGCGCAGAAGACCCCAGTGCAGACAGCCGCCCTCGCAGTGGAAGGGCCCCGGGCCCAGCACGGCCACGACCTGGCCCGCCTCCACCTCGTCGCCTTCGGTGACGACGGCGGTCACCGGTTCGTAGGTGGTGCGCAGCGGCGGCTGCCCGGTGCCGGTCAGCGTGATCGAGAGGACGCCGCGACCCGCGACCTTGCCCGTGAAGGACACCCGGCCGGGGGCGGCGGCCCGGACGAGGGTGCCAGGAGCGGCGGCCAAGTCCACGCCCCGGTGGCCGGGACCGTAGGGCGTGGCGGGCGGCTCCCATCCCCGTAGAACCGTCGGCCGTGGCCCCACAGGCCAGGCCCGGTCGCCGCTGACGACGCCCTCGCGGCCTGCGTCCCTCGCCCCGCCGACCGGGGCGTCGACCTTGCTCCCCGCGGCGACCGGGGCGTCGGCGGCGCCGACAGGAGGGGGCGGGGGCGGCTCGGAGTCGGCGCTCGCCTCCTGGTCGTCTGCGGCCCGTGCTTCGGGCGAGGGTCCGAACAGGACGGTCGCCACTACCCCGGCGAGGGCGGCGACGCCGAGGGAGAGGCACCGGGAGACGATCCCGCGCCGGGAACGACGGCCGGGTCGGGTGGAAGCGTGGACGAGTACTTCGTGGACAGTGATCATGTGGTTCACGCTGCCGCATTCGGCGGATTTAAGTGGATCATGCTCGGAATCTGTGGATAACCCGTGCGTTGTGAACAACTCCGTCACCCTCGCACTCCGTCGCAGGGCACTGTGCGGGTCCCGTACACTTCCTGTGGCGATCCGGGTCACCGGATCGACTTCGCACGCCCCGCCGCCGGCCTTCGCCGGTGTCCGCGCTTCTCGGTCCCTAGTGGCAAAGCGTTCCGGGGCGTCAGGCGCGTCCGCCGTCCGGCGGACGCGACAACCGAGTACCTCAAGGAGTACGGCCATGGCCGTCGTCACGATGCGGGAGCTGCTGGAAAGCGGCGTCCACTTCGGTCACCAGACCCGTCGCTGGAACCCGAAGATGAAGCGTTTCATCTTCACCGAGCGCAACGGCATCTACATCATCGACCTGCTCCAGTCGCTGTCGTACATCGACCGCGCCTACGAGTTCGTCAAGGAGACCGTCGCGCACGGCGGCTCCATCATGTTCGTGGGTACGAAGAAGCAGGCCCAGGAGGCCATCGCCGAGCAGGCGACGCGCGTTGGCATGCCGTATGTCAACCAGCGTTGGCTGGGCGGCATGCTCACCAACTTCTCCACCGTCTACAAGCGCCTTCAGCGTCTGAAGGAGCTCGAGCAGATCGACTTCGAGGACGTGGCCGCCTCCGGCCTCACCAAGAAGGAGCTCCTGGTCCTCTCCCGCGAGAAGGCCAAGCTGGAGAAGACCCTCGGTGGTATCCGCGAGATGCAGAAGGTGCCCAGCGCCGTCTGGATCGTCGACACCAAGAAGGAGCACATCGCCGTCGGTGAGGCGCGCAAGCTCCACATCCCGGTCGTCGCGATCCTCGACACCAACTGCGACCCCGACGAGGTCGACTACAAGATCCCGGGCAACGACGACGCGATCCGCTCCGTCACCCTGCTCACCCGCGTGATCGCCGACGCCGTCGCCGAGGGCCTCATCGCCCGCTCCGGCGCCGCCACCGGCGACTCCAAGCCGGGCGAGAAGGCCGCTGGCGAGCCCCTCGCCGAGTGGGAGCGTGACCTCCTCGAAGGCGACAAGAAGGCCGACGCCGAGAAGTCCGCGGACGCCGCCGAGGCGCCTGCCGACGTCCAGACCTCCGCCGAGACGGAGAAGGTCGCCGACGCCGAGCAGGCCGACGAGGCCCCTGCTCCGGCCGAGGCCCCCGCCGCCGAGGCTCCGGCCGCGGACGGCGACAAGGCCTGACCTCAAGGTTCGGTTGCTGACGGCGGGGGCCACGGCCCCCGCCGTCCACCCGTAGATCTTCGACTTCCGAGAGAGATTCACAGACATGGCGAACTACACCGCCGCTGACGTCAAGAAGCTCCGCGAGCTCACCGGCGCCGGCATGATGGACTGCAAGAAGGCCTTGGTCGAGGCCGACGGCGATGTCGACAAGGCCGTTGAGGTACTTCGCGTCAAGGGTCAGAAGGGCGTCGCCAAGCGCGAGAGCCGCAGCGCGGAGAACGGCGCTGTCGTCTCCCTCGTCTCCGACGACAACACCTCCGGTGTCCTGCTGGAGCTGAAGTGCGAGACGGACTTCGTCGCCAAGGGTGACAAGTTCCAGGCCGCGGCCAACGCGCTGGCCGCCCACGTCGCCACGACCAGCCCGGCCGACATCGACGCGCTGCGCGCCTCGGAGATCGAGCCCGGCAAGACCGTCCAGGCGTTCGTCGACGAGGCCAACGCCAACCTCGGCGAGAAGATTGTCCTGGACCGCTTCGCGCAGTTCCAGGGCGCGGGCAGCTACGTCGGCACGTACATGCACCGCACCATGCCCGACCTGCCGCCGCAGGTCGGCGTCCTGGTCGAGCTGGAGAAGGGCGGCGTGGACGACGCGACAGTCGCCGCCGTCGCCAAGGACGTCGCCCAGCACATCGCCGCCTTCGCGCCGAAGTACCTCACCCGTGAGGAGGTTCCGGCCGACGTCGTCGAGAACGAGCGCCGCGTCGCCGAGGCCACCTCCCGCGAGGAGGGCAAGCCCGAGGCGGCTCTGCCCAAGATCGTCGAAGGTCGTGTCAACGGCTTCTTCAAGGAGGTCACCCTCCTCGACCAGCCGTTCGCGAAGGACAACAAGAAGTCCGTCAGGAAGGTCCTGGACGAGGCGGGCGTCACGCTGAAGCGCTTCTCGCGCATCCGCGTCGGTGCCTGACGTTCCGGACATCGTCCCGGGGCCGAGCACCCGGGACCGCGCAGTCGTACGCGATCGACGGTGGACCCGGCTAGGGTCTACTGCAGTCGCCGGCCGAACACGCGCCGGACGGCCGCAGATCTGACGAGGAGGCCATTGCCGCTAGGGACAGGGACCCATCGGCAATGGCCTTCTTCGTATGTGCACGAGGAGACCCCCATGAACAAGGGCGCGGACGCCACCCAGTCCACCGACGACAACAGCGACCCCGGCAAGAAGGCCGGGCGCTTCATGCTGAAACTGTCCGGTGAGGCGTTCGCCGGCGGGGGCGGGCTCGGCGTCGATCCCGACGTCGTACACGCCATCGCCCGCGAGATCGGCGCCGTCGTGCGGGACGGGGCGCAGATCGCCATCGTGATCGGTGGAGGCAACTTCTTCCGGGGCGCCGAGCTCCAGCAGCGCGGCATGGACCGGGCGCGCTCCGACTACATGGGGATGCTCGGTACGGTCATGAACTGCCTGGCCCTCCAGGACTTCCTGGAGAAGGAGGGCATCGACTCCCGGGTCCAGACCGCCATCACCATGGGGCAGGTCGCCGAGCCCTACATCCCGCTGCGCGCCGTACGGCACCTGGAGAAGGGGCGCGTCGTCATCTTCGGCGCCGGCATGGGGATGCCGTACTTCTCCACCGACACCACCGCCGCCCAGCGCGCCCTGGAGATCGACGCGGAAGCGCTGCTCATGGGCAAGAACGGCGTGGACGGGGTGTACGACTCCGACCCCAAGACCAACCCCGACGCGGTGAAGTTCGACGCGCTGGAGTACGGCGAGGTGATCACCCGCAACCTCAAGGTCGCCGACGCCACGGCCGTCACTCTCTGCCGTGACAACGCCCTGCCGATCCTCGTCTTCGAACTGCTCACGGAGGGCAATATCGCGCGCGCCGTCAAGGGTGAGAAGATCGGCACGCTCGTGAGCGATCAGGGCACCCGGGCCTGAACTCCGGCTGCCCCGCACGGGGATGGACAAAGCCCTGCCGGTCGGACACCGTGCAGGAAGAAGACGCGACGCAGGTTCCGCCGGCCCCGTAAGCACCGGGCCCACTCAAGACACGCAGGAGCAAGTGGTGATCGAAGAGACCCTCCTCGAAGCAGAGGAGAAGATGGAGAAGGCCGTCCTGGTCGCCAAGGAGGACTTCGCCGCGATCCGCACCGGTCGTGCGCACCCGGCGATGTTCAACAAGATCGTGGCGGACTACTACGGTGCCCTGACCCCGATCAACCAGCTCGCCTCGTTCTCGGTGCCCGAGCCGCGCATGGCCGTGGTGACCCCGTTCGACAAGAGCGCGCTGCGCAACATCGAGCAGGCCATCCGCGACTCCGACCTCGGAGTGAACCCCAGCAACGACGGAAACATCATCCGCGTGGTGTTCCCCGAGCTCACGCAGGACCGCCGCAAGGAGTACATCAAGGTCGCCAAGACCAAGGCGGAGGACTCGAAGATCTCGATCCGCTCCGTACGCCGCAAGGCCAAGGAGACGATCGACAAGCTGATCAAGGACGGCGAGGTCGGCGAGGACGAAGGCCGCCGCGCGGAGAAAGAGCTCGACGACACCACGGCGAAGTACGTCGCCCAGGTTGACGAGCTGCTCAAGCACAAGGAAGCCGAGCTGCTCGAGGTCTGATGAACGACTCTTCCTGGGGGGCCCCGCCGACTGCCGGCTACTGGGGACCGCCTGACCAGGGGGCTGCCCCGGCGGGTCCCGCATACGATGCGCTTGACGCACAGCAGACTCGGCCCATGCCCATCGTGCCCGACGTACCCGCGAGCGGCGGGGCCCAGGATGACGACCGGGGGGCTGCTCGGCCGGGCGGCCCCCTGTTCCGTGACGAAACGCCGCAGGAGCCCATGTCCGCCCCTCCGCCACCCCCGCCGAAGAAGCGGGCGGGCCGTGACCTCAGGGCGGCCATAGGTGTCGGTGTGGGACTCGGTGCGGTGATCGTGGCGTCCCTCTTCATCGTGAAGGCCGTCTTCATCGGCGTCATGGTGGTCGCCGTCGTCGTCGGGCTGTGGGAGTTGACCTCCCGGCTCGACGAGAAGAAGGGCATCAAGGTGCCCCTCGTCCCGCTCGCGGTCGGTGGCGCCGCGATGGTGGTCGCCGGGTACGTACGGGGCGCGGAAGGCGCCTGGGTCGCCACCGCGCTCACCGCGCTCGCCGTGCTCGCGTGGCGGATGACGGAGCCGCCCGAGGGCTACCTCAAGGACGTGACGGCGGGCGTTTTCGCGGCGTTCTACGTGCCGTTCCTGGCGACGTTCGTCGCGATGATGCTCAAGGCGGACGACGGCGCGGAGCGAGTGCTCACGTTCCTCGTGCTGACCATCGTCAGCGACACCGGTGCCTACGCGATCGGCTGGCGCTTCGGCAGCCACAAGCTGGCGCCGCGCATCAGCCCCGGCAAGACCCGCGAGGGGCTGTTGGGCGCGCTGGCGTTCGCCATGGCGGCGGGCGCGCTGTGCATGCAGTTCCTCATCGAGGACGGCACCTGGTGGCAGGGGCTGCTGCTCGGTCTCGCGGTGGCGGCCAGTGCGACGCTCGGGGACCTGGGCGAGTCGATGATCAAGCGGGACCTCGGGATCAAGGACATGGGCACGCTGCTGCCCGGTCACGGCGGCATCATGGACCGCCTCGACTCGCTCCTGCCGACGGCCCCGGTGGTGTGGCTGCTGTTGGTGGTGTTCGTCGGCTCGGGCTGAGCCGTACCCGTACCGGTTACCCTGGTAAGGCCCGCCGTCCTGGACGGCGGGCCTTACTGCGCTCCGTCTGCGCCTTGCGGTCGCGGAGCCCGTCACATGAGGTCTCCCGGCACCGGCAGTGTGCCCACGTCACTCCCGCGGTCGGCGGGAAACACCGGCCTCGTCGTACCGAGGAGAAAACAGCTCATGGCACCGCCCAACCCCGGAGAGCTCACCTTCGTCGCGCCCCGTGGCGCCAAGAAGCCACCGAGGCACCTCGCCGACCTCACGCCTGAAGAGCGTCGTGAGGCCGTCTCGGCGCTCGGCGAGAAGGCGTTCCGTGCCAAGCAGCTGTCGCAGCACTACTTCGCGCGGTACGCGCACGACCCCGCCGAGTGGACGGACATCCCTGCCGCCGCACGCCAGAAGCTCGCCACGGAGCTGCTGCCGGACCTGATGTCCGTGGTGCGGCACATCTCCTGCGACGACGACACCACCCGTAAGACACTGTGGCGCCTGCACGACGGCACGCTCGTCGAGTCGGTCCTGATGCGTTACCCGGACCGGGTCACCATGTGCATCTCCTCGCAGGCGGGCTGCGGCATGAACTGCCCGTTCTGCGCCACGGGGCAGGCGGGGCTCGACCGTAACCTCTCCACGGCGGAGATCGTGCACCAGATCGTGGACGGCATGCGCGCGCTCCGTGACGGCGAGGTCCCCGGCGGCCCCGCACGGCTGTCCAACATCGTCTTCATGGGCATGGGCGAACCGCTCGCCAACTACCGCCGCGTCGTCGGCGCCATTCGCCGGCTCACCGACCCCGAGCCGGACGGTCTCGGTCTCTCGCAACGCGGCATCACCGTCTCGACGGTGGGTCTTGTACCCGCGATGCTGCGGTTCGCCGACGAGGGCTTCAAGTGCCGCCTCGCCGTCTCGCTGCACGCGCCCGACGACGAGCTGCGCGACACCCTCGTGCCGGTCAACACCCGGTGGAAGGTGCGGGAGGTGCTGGACGCCGCGTGGGAGTACGCGGAGAAGTCGGGGCGCCGCGTCTCCATCGAGTACGCCATGATCCGCGACATCAACGACCAGGCGTGGCGGGGCGATCTGCTGGGGCGGCTGCTCAAGGGGAAGCGGGTGCACGTCAATCTGATCCCCCTCAACCCGACACCCGGGTCCAAGTGGACGGCCTCCCGCCCCGAGGACGAGAAGGCCTTCGTGGAGGCCATCGCGTCGCACGGGGTGCCCGTGACGGTGCGCGACACGCGTGGTCAGGAGATCGACGGGGCGTGCGGACAGCTGGCGGCCACGGAGCGCTGAGCGCGGCCCAGGGGCCCCGTTGGGGTCCATGTACCCTGGGGTTCGATCAAATTACATATTCCGACAGGGGAGCGCCACAGCGCTGAGAGTGCGGCAGAGGCTCGGAAAGAGCCTCACGGTCGCAGACCCTCTGAACCTCGCCCAGGTCATTCTGGGTAGGAAGTTCGGTCATCACTCATGCTGTTGCGCCCTGCCCTGCTCCGGTTCGCCGGCGCGGGGCGGGGCCGCGTCTTCTCCTGGACATCCCAGGAGGAATTCAGTTGCGTACCACGAAGAAGATGGCGGTCGGCGCCGTCGCCGCGGCGTTGGGAGTCTCTACGCTCGCCGCGTGCGGCGGCGGGTCGGAGGATTCCGCGTCGTCGGACGGCGCGAAGTCCAAGAGCGTGACGCTCGTCGCCCATGACTCGTTCGCCGCCTCGGACTCCGTACTGAAGGAGTTCACGGAACGGACCGGCTACACCGTCAAGGTGCTGAAGAGCGGCGAGGCCGGCGAGGCTCTCAACAAGGAGATCCTCACCAAGGGTTCGCCGCAGGGCGACGTCTTCTTCGGCGTCGACAACACCCTTCTCTCGCGCGCCCTCGACAACGGCCTGTTCACGCCGTACGAGGCGAGGGGTCTCGACCAGGTCCGCGCCGACGTGCGCCTCGACGACGCCGAGCACCGTGTCACCCCTGTCGACACCGGCGACATCTGCGTCAACTACGACAAGAAGTACTTCACGGACAAGAAGCTGGCACCGCCGGAGTCCTTCGCAGACCTGACGAAGCCCGCCTACAAGGACCTCCTGGTCGTCGAGAACGCCGAGCTGTCCTCACCGGGCCTCGGCTTCCTCCTCGGCACCGTCGCCGCTTACGGGGACGACGGCTGGCAGGACTACTGGAAGAAGCTCAAGGCCAACGGCGTCCAGGTCGTCGACAGCTGGGAACAGGCCTACAACGAGGACTTCTCCGGCTCGGCCGGCGGCAAGAAGGCGAAGGCGGAGCGGCCGCTCGTCGTCTCGTACGCCTCCAGCCCGCCCGTCGAGGTCCTGTACGCCGATCCGCAGCCCGAGGAGGCGCCGACCGGCGTCGCGAAGGGAACCTGCTTCCGCCAGATCGAGTTCGCCGGTCTGCTCCAGGGGGCGAAGAACGAGGCGGGCGGCAAGGCCCTGCTGGACTTTCTGGTGAGCAAGACCTTCCAGGAGGACATGCCGCTCAACATGTTCGTGAATCCGGTCGTCGACGGGGCGAAGCTGCCCGCGCTCTTCACCGACCACGGCGCCGTCGTCGACAAGCCCCGGACCGTCGCCCCGGAGAAGATAGCCGAGAACCGCGACGAGTGGATCCAGTCGTGGTCCTCACTCGTCGTCAAGTAGGCGCGGACGCCGCCCGGAAGGACGAGCGGAGTACGCGTACAGGGGCGGGTCCGGGTGCCGGTCCGCCGCGCCGGTGGCCGATCCGAGGACGGGGCCGGGACGCCGGCGTCACGGTGCGGGCGGCGCGTCGCCGGGGGAGCGTCCTCCGGCTCTGCCTCATGGCCGTGCCCGTCGCGTTCTTCGCGGTCTTCTTCGCCTACCCCGTCGTCGCGATCGTCGGCCGCGGGCTGAAGTCCGACGGCTCCTGGCACTGGGGCAGGTTCGGCGACGTGCTGAGCCGGGCCGACATCGGACAGGTGCTCTGGTTCACGACGTGGCAGGCCTTCGCCTCCACCGCTCTCACTCTGCTGATCGCCCTTCCCGGTGCGTATGTCTTCGCCCGCTTCGATTTCCCCGGCAAGCATCTTCTGCGCGCCGTGGTGACGGTGCCGTTCGTCCTTCCCACCGTGGTCGTCGGCACGGCGTTCCTCGCGCTGCTGGGGCGCGGCGGGCTGCTCGACGAACTGTGGGGTGTGCGGGCGGACACGACGGTGTGGGCGATCCTGCTCGCGCATGTTTTCTTCAACTACGCGGTGGTGGTCCGCACCGTGGGCGGCCTCTGGGCGCAGCTGGACCCCCGTCAGGAGGAGGCCGCGCGGGTGCTCGGCGCGGGGCGCCTCGCTGCCTGGTGGCGGGTCACGCTGCCCGCGCTGGGCCCCGCCGTCGCCGCCGCAGCGCTGATGGTCTTCCTCTTCACCTTCACCTCCTTCGGCATCGTCCAGATTCTCGGAGGTCCGGCCTACTCCACCCTGGAGGTGGAGATCTACCGGCAGACAGCGCAACTGCTCGATCTGCCGACCGCGGCCGTTCTGACGATGGTGCAGTTCGCCGCCGTCGGCGCGATTCTCGCGCTCCACGCCTGGACCGTACGGAGGCGGGAGAGCACCCTTAAACTCGTCGATCCGGCGCAGACGGCGCGCAGGCCCCGCGGAATCGGCCAGTGGGCCCTGCTCGCCGGCGTGCTCGGCACCGTCCTCCTCCTCATCCTGCTGCCCCTCGGCGTGCTGATCGAGCGGTCCCTCGACGGACCGGCCGGCTACGGCTTCGACTACTACCGGGCGCTGCGTTCGGTGGAGGCGAGCGGCGGCACGTTCCTCGTACCGCCGCTGGAAGCCGTCTGGAACTCCCTTCGCTACGCCCTGACGGCCACCGTCATCGCCCTGGTGGTCGGCGGGCTGGCCGCGACGGCGCTCACCCGGCGAGCGGGACGCCTCGTACGGGGCTTCGACGCCCTGCTGATGCTTCCGTTGGGCGTCTCGGCGGTCACCGTCGGCTTCGGATTCCTGATCACCCTCGACAAGCCGCCGCTGGATCTGAGGGCGTCGTGGATCCTGGTGCCGCTGGCCCAGGCCCTGGTGGGGGTCCCGTTCGTCGTACGGACCATGCTTCCCGTCCTGCGCGCCGTGGACGGGCGGCTGCGCGAGGCCGCCGCCGTGCTGGGGGCGTCACCGCTGCGTGCGTGGCGGGAGGTCGATCTGCCGATGGTGCGGCGGGCGGTGCTGGTGGCCGCCGGGTTCGCCTTCGCCGTCTCGCTCGGTGAGTTCGGTGCCACGGTCTTCATCGCGCGACCGGACCGGCCGACGCTGCCGGTGGCCGTCGCGCGGCTGCTGGGCCGGCCGGGTGATCTCAACTACGGGCAGGCGATGGCGCTGAGCACGGTGCTGATGGTGGTGTGCGCCGTGTCGCTGCTGGTGCTCGAACGTATCCGTACCGACCGTTCCGGAGAGTTCTGATGGCCCTGCTCACTCTTGAGGACGTGACCGTGCGGTTCGGGCACCGTACGGCGCTCGACAGGGTGGATCTGGAGATCGCCGCCCACGAGATCGTCTGTGTCCTCGGGCCGAGCGGCAGCGGCAAGTCCACGTTGCTGCGTGTCGTCGCCGGTCTTCAACCGCCGGACACGGGGCGGGTATTGCTGGAAGGCTCCGACCAGGCGGGGGTGCCGGTGCACCGGCGGGGCGTCGGGCTGATGTTCCAGGATCACCAGCTCTTTCCGCAGCGCGACGTCGGCGGAAACGTCGCGTTCGGGCTGCGCATGCGTGGGGAACCGCGCGGTCAACAGCGGCGACGCGTAGCCGAGTTGCTGGAGCTCGTGGGCCTGCCGGGCGCCGAGCGCCGCGCCGTTGCCGCGCTGTCGGGCGGGGAGCAGCAGCGCGTGGCACTGGCGCGGGCGCTCGCCCCGCGCCCCCGGCTTCTCATGCTCGACGAACCGCTCGGTCAGCTCGACCGGAGTCTGCGCGAACGCCTGGTGGTGGAACTGCGCGGCGTTTTCGCACAGTTGGGCACGACGGTTCTTGCCGTCACACACGACCAGGGCGAGGCATTCGCACTCGCCGACCGCGTGGTGGTGATGCGCGACGGACGCGTCGCGCAGAGCGGCACACCGGTGGAGGTCTGGCAGCGCCCTGCCTCCGCGTTCGTCGCGCGCTTCCTGGGCTTCGACAACGTGGTGGCCGCCACGGTGCGGGGCGACGTCGCCGATACGCCCTGGGGCAAGATCCCGGTGCCCGCCGGCTCACCGGGGGGCCGACGCACACTGCTGGTACGTCCCGCAGGGGTGCGGATCGGTCCTGCTGAGGAGGGACTGCGCTGCACCGTCGGGGCTCGGATCTTCCGTGGCAGCCACGTCGCCGTTCAACTGCGCCCCACGGACGGACCGGTCGTGGAGGCGGAGTGCGCACTCCGCGACGTGCCCGCCGAGGGCGCGACCGTCGGGGTCTCCTTCGCAGCCGAGGACCTGGTGGTCCTGGACGACCCGGAGCCCGACCCGGCAGGCGTCGAAGGGGACGCCGCCCCCACGGGCGACAACGGGGCCGACTGACGAGGGCGGGCCGACGGGGGCGGACCGACGGGGGCGGCCATCCGCCCCCGTGGCCCCGCAGGTCAGGCCGAGAGACGCGCCAGCGCCTCGGGCACCTCCGCCACCGAGTCGACGAGCGCGATTCGGGATTCCATCGAGCGCTCCCGCGCCAGCGACGTGAGCAGCGGCCACGCGGGCAGCTTCTCCGTCCAGTGCGCGCGGTCGACCAGGACCATGGGCGTCGGTTCGCCGCGTGACTCGTAGTAGTTCGGCGTCGCGTTGTCGAAGACCTCCTGGACGGTGCCGGCGGCGCCGGGCAGGAAGACGACGCCGGCGTTGCAGCGGGCCAGCAGACCGTCCTCCCGGGTCGCGTTGGCGAAGTACTTCGCGATGTGCCCGGCGAAGGCGTTCGGCGGCTCGTGGCCGTAGAACCAGGTGGGAATTCCCACCGACCCGGCGCCCCCGGGCCAGCGGCCCCGTACCTCGAACGCGGCGCGCGCCCACTCGGAGATCGACGGGGTGAACGACGGTGTCTTGGCCAGGATTTCGAGCGCCTCGTCCAGCATCTGGTCCGGATGCGGGGCGGCGTACGCCCCGAGGTTCGCGGCCTCCATGGCACCGGGGCCGCCGCCGGTCGCGACAGTCAGCCCCGTATGGGCCAGGTCGCGCCCGAGACGCGCCGCTCCCGCGTACGCGTCGGTGCCCCGTGCCATCGCGTGGCCGCCCATCACACCGACGACCCGCGCGCCGACCAGGAGTTCGTCCAGAGCGTCGGATATCGCGTCGTCGTGGACCGACCTCAGCATCGAGCTGAGTATGTCGCCGTCGGCCTTGGTGCGCTGGAACCACCGGTACGCGAGCGCGTCCGGCGTCACGTCGTAACCGCCCTCGTCCAGCCCTTCGAAGAGGTGCTCGGGCGTGTAGAGAAGGCCCCGGTACGGGTCGAAGGGAAGGTGCGGGACGGGAGGGAAGACCAGGGCCCCGTCCGCGCGTATCTTCGCCGCGGCGTCCGGTGCCATCGGGCAGCCGAGGAAGACGGTTTCGGAGGTGTCGGTGGACAGCAGCGCGAGCGTACGGCCCGTCAGGTCGACCGACTGGATCCGGTACCCGCTGAGCGTTCCGCCGAGGATCACCTGGTCGAACTCGTCGAGGGTCTCGATCTCGCGGTCCAGGCCGTCCGCGCGGTGCTCCCAGAGCCCCTGCGGGCCCCGTGTCGCGGCCTGTTGTGCCTCATGCCCGTCGTGTCCCTCGCCGTAAGCCATGGAGGACACGATAGGCCGCCCCGTCGGAGGGAGGGAGCGGTGGTGGGGGAGGCTTCCGGTTCAGCCCGTGAGCGGCACGGCGGCCAGCGCGGCGATCAGCCACGTCAGCGGTCCGAACACCGCGAGCAGCGCGCCGGCACGCAGCGCCGCCGCCGTACGCAGGAGCATCGCGGGGGCGCCCACCCGCGTCAACGCCGCCGTCGTCTCGGTACGGGCGTGCCTGGCCTCAAGGACGGCTGTCAGCAGCGTCCCGAGGGTGCAGCCCACGATGATCGTGGCGCCGAGACCGGTGAGCGGTCCGAACGGGCGGGGATCGCCGGGGCCGTACAGGGCCGCGGCGGCGAAGCCGCCCGAGACCACGGCGCAGACGACGCCCAGCGGGCGTCCGATCCGCACCGCCTCGTCCATCAGTACGCGCCCCGCGAGCAGCCGGGTCGCGCCGGGACGCAGCGTCTGCAGGAACCGACCGCAGAGGTACGCGATACCGGGGCCCGCCAGAGCCAGGCCGAGCGCCGTCAGCGACCAGCCGGCCAGAACACCGGCCGGACTCCCGTCGAATCGCCCCGGCAGCGGCAGGGGAGCCTCCGAGCCACCCCGGCTCGCATAGGTCTCGACGGCGAGCCCGGCAGCGGTCAGAGCGACGCCCCAGGGCAGCCCCGACGGGGCGGGCCTGGGGGTCGCCGCCCGCTCGGGATCGGCACCGTCGACCGGCTTCGCGGCCCTGCGCCGCGGGCGCAGGGCGAAGGCGGTCGCCATGGAAGCGAGGACCGGCACGACGGCGAGCAGCGTGAGGGCGGCGGCGAGCGGCAACGGCTGCCCCGCACCGAGGAGATCGGACGCCGCGCCGTCGAACGGCAGCCCCGTGAGATCACCGCGCAGGTGGAGGAAGAACAGCAGCGCCACCACGCTGCCGAGCGTGCACGAGAGGGTCGTCGACGCGGCAGCCAGGGCGGTGAGCTGCGCCGGGCCGACGCCCACCGCCGAAAGCCCCGGACGGGGCCGGGTGCTCGGGTCCGCACGGGCCACGGCGACGGCGAACTGCACCGTGGACGCGAGCGGGAACACGCACCACAGGAGCCGGAGGACCGATCCGGCGGGATGGTTCATGGCCCAGCCCAGCGTGCACAGTAGGAGGAAGCCGACCCCCGCCGACGCCGCGACGACCAGCAGCCGGCGCAGCAGGACGAGGGGGTGGCTGCCGCGGGCTAGACGGAGAGCGAGCACGCTGCCTGGCCTTCCGCCTCGGCGGGTCGCAGCGCGCCCACGCGGCAGCCGTCGACCAGGACCACGGTGCGGTCGGCGAGTGTCGCGACCTCGTCGTCAAGGGTGGCGAGCACGACGGTGATGCGGTGCGAGCGCGCTGCGGTGGTCAGCGTGCGCAGGACCTGGGCGCGTTCGGCGGCGTACAACGGCGCCGTCGGCTCGTCGGCGAAGAGTACCGAGGGTGTGCTCACCAGCGCGCGGGCGACGGCCACGCGCTGGCGCTGCGACTGGAGCAGGGCGTGCGGGCGCTTGCGGGCGCACATACCGATGTCGAGCCGCTCCAGCCACTCCATGGCCGCGGCCTTCGCCGCACGGCGCGAGGAACCGCGCAGCAGCATCGGCAGGGCGGCGTTCTCCCACGCGTTGAGCTCCGGGACCAGGACGGGGTCGGAGTCGACCCAGCCGAAGCGGTCGCGCCGGAGCCGTTCCCGCAGCACCGGGGGCATCGTGTGGACGGCGGTGCTGTTGAACCAGACCTCGCCCTCCTTGGGAACGAGCTGGCCCGAGAGACACCGCAGCAGGGTCGTCTTGCCGCTGCCGCGCGCGCCGCTGACCGCGAGGATCTCGCCCTCGCGCACTCCGAGCGAGACGCCGCTGAGCGCCGGCGAGCCGTTGTGCGAATGGTGCAGGGAACGCGCCCAGAGCACGTCGTTGTCCGGCGGGGCAACCATGGCGTACACCTCGGTTCGGATCAGGCTCGGAATCAGAGCTGACGTACCGCGCCCCGTCCGGGGGGAACGAAGGCGAAGCCGATCGGTCACTGCACCGTAAGGATCAGTACCGGGATGGACGGACAGCACGCGGCCCGGGTGCCCCCCATTGCACTCGAATGGGGGGTACCCGGGCCGTTGTCCAGTTCCGGCGGTGGCGCGGGGCGGGGCGGGGCCGCGCGGCAGGGCCACGGGGCGGTGTGCACCCGCCCCGTACGTGCCCTTCACCGCCCCGTACGGCGCGGTCGCCGTCCGCGGTGATCAGAGCTTGGTCCAGGCCTCCGTCAGCACGGTGCGCAGGATCTGCTCGATCTCGTCGAACGTCGACTGGTCGGAGATCAGCGGCGGGGCGAGCTGTACGACGGGGTCCCCGCGGTCGTCGGCGCGGCAGTACAGCCCGTTGTCGTACAGGGCCTTGGAGAGGAAGCCGTACAGGACGCGCTCCGTCTCCTCGTCCGTGAAGGACTCCTTGGTGACCTTGTCCTTGACGAGCTCGATGCCGTAGAAGAAGCCGTTGCCCCGTACGTCGCCGACTATCGGCAGGTCGTGGAGCTTGCGCAGCGTCGAGAAGAACGCGTCCTCGTTGTCCAGCACGTGCTGGTTGAGGCCCTCGCGCTCGAAGATGTCGAGGTTGGTGAGAGCGACCGCGGCGGAGACCGGGTGGCCGCCGAAGGTGTAGCCGTGCAGGAAGGTGTTGTCACCTTTGTAGAAGGGCTCGGCGAGACGGTCGGAGATGATGCAGGCCCCGATCGGTGAGTAGCCCGACGTCATGCCCTTGGCGCAGGTGATCATGTCCGGTACGTAGCCGAACTTGTCGCACCCGAACATCGTGCCGAGCCGGCCGAAGGCGCAGATGACCTCGTCCGAGACGAGCAGCACGTCGTACTGGTCGCAGATCTCGCGAACCCGCTGGAAGTAGCCGGGCGGGGGCGGGAAACAGCCGCCGGCGTTCTGCACCGGCTCCAGGAAGACGGCGGCCACCGTGTCCGCGCCTTCGAAGAGGATCTGCTGCTCGATCTGGTCGGCGGCCCAGCGGCCGAAGGCCTCCGGGTCGTCGCCGTGGATCGGGGCGCGGTAGATGTTGGTGTTCGACACCTTGTGGGCGCCCGGCACCAGTGGCTCGAACGGGGCCTTCAGGGCGGGGAGTCCGGTGATGGACAGCGCTCCCTGCGGCGTTCCGTGGTAGGCGACGGCGCGTGAGATGACCTTGTACTTGGTGGGCTTGCCCGTCAGCTTGAAGTACTGCTTGGCGAGCTTCCAGGCCGTCTCGACGGCCTCGCCGCCGCCGGTGGTGAAGAAGACCTTGTTGAGGTCCCCGGGCGCGTAGTGGGCCAGTCGCTCGGCCAGCTCGACCGCCTTCGGGTGGGCGTAGGACCACACGGGGAAGAAGGCGAGTTCCTGGGCCTGCTTGTAGGCGGTCTCGGCCAACTCATGGCGCCCGTGGCCCGCGTTGACCACGAACAGGCCGGAGAGACCGTCCAGGTAACGCTTGCCGTCGACGTCGTAGATGTAGGTGCCCTCACCACGCACGATGGTGGGCACGGGTGCGTTCTCGTACGACGACATGCGGGTGAAATGCATCCACAGGTGGTCGTAAGCGGTTTTGGAGAGGTCCTTGCTCACGGCTATCGGGTTCCCCACATATAGGTCTGCTTCTTCAACTTGAGGTAGACGAAGCTCTCGGTGGAACGCACGCCGGGGAGCGCGCGGATCCGTTTGTTGATGACGTCCAGCAGGTGGTCGTCGTCCTCGCAGACGATCTCCACCATCAGGTCGAAGGAGCCCGCGGTCATCACCACGTACTCGCACTCGTCCATCTCCGTGAGCGCGTCGGCCACCGGGTCGAGGTCCCCCTCGACGTTGATGCCGACCATCGCCTGGCGCCGGAAGCCGACGGTCAGCGGGTCGGTGACGGCCACGATCTGCATGACCCCCTGGTCGAGCAGCTTCTGGACGCGCTGCCGTACGGCCGCCTCGGAGAGGCCGACGGCCTTTCCGATCGCGGCGTAGGGGCGCCGTCCGTCCTCCTGAAGCTGTTCGATGATCGCGAGGGAGACGGTGTCGATCGCCGGCGACGATCCGTTTCCGTGCCCGTTCCTGGGGTCTGCGCTGCGACTGGCCACCAGCTCACTGTGCACCGCGACTCGCCCGTCTCGCAACCCCGAAGCGATGAAATTCGTTGTGTGGAGGTTCGATTATGACTGAATCCGAAGTTCGAAGGGGTCGGGCCTGTCGAAAGCGTCGGCAGAACGCTTAGGGTGGGTATCTCACCCATCGGACATCCGGGCATGACATCTGTAAGGAGGGGTGGCAGTGACCACCGAGCTGCGCCGTCTGCGTAACTACATCAACGGGGAGTTCCGGGACGCCGCCGACGGGCGGACCATCGAGGTGGTCAACCCGGCCACGGGCGAGGCCTACGCGACGTCCCCGCTGTCCGGCCAGGCCGACGTCGACGCCGCGATGGAGGCGGCCGCCGCGGCGTTCCCCGCCTGGCGCGACACCACCCCGGCGGAGCGTCAGAAGGTGATGCTCAAGATCGCGGACGCGTTCGAGGAGCGCGCCGAGGACCTGATCGCCGCGGAGTCGGAGAACACCGGCAAGCCGCTCGAACTGACCCGCACCGAAGAGATCCCCCCGATGGTGGACCAGATCCGCTTCTTCGCGGGGGCGGCGCGGATGCTCGAGGGCCGCTCGGCCGGCGAGTACATGGACGGTTTCACCTCCATCGTGCGGCGCGAGCCGGTGGGCGTCTGCGCGCAGGTCGCACCGTGGAACTACCCGATGATGATGGCCGTGTGGAAGTTCGCCCCGGCGCTGGCGGCGGGCAACACCGTCGTACTGAAGCCGTCGGACACCACTCCCGCCTCCACTCTCCTGATCGCGGAGATCATCGGTGCGATCGCGCCGAAGGGCGTTTTCAACGTCATCTGCGGCGACCGCGACAGCGGGCGCGCCATGGTCGAGCACGCGACACCGGCGATGGTCTCGATCACCGGTTCCGTACGGGCCGGGATGCAGGTCGCCGAGTCCGCCTCCAGGGACGTCAAGCGGGTGCATCTGGAGCTGGGCGGCAAGGCGCCCGTCGTGGTCTTCGACGACCTCGACAGCGAGGCGATCGCCAAGGCCGTCGAGGACATCTCGGTGGCGGGCTTCTTCAACGCCGGGCAGGACTGTACGGCGGCGTGCCGCGTCCTGGTGCACGAGGCGATCCACGACGAGTTCGTGGCGGTGCTGGCCAAGGCCGCCGCGGAGACGAAGACCGGTGCGCCGGACGACGAGGACGTGCTGTACGGGCCGCTGAACAACGCCAACCAGCTGAAGCACGTCTCGGGCTTCATCGAGCGGCTGCCGGCCCACGCCAAGGTGGAGGCGGGCGGTCACAGGGTGGGCGACAAGGGGTACTTCTACGCGCCGACCGTGGTCTCGGGGCTCAAGCAGGACGACGAGATCATCCAGAACGAGGTGTTCGGCCCCGTCATCACGGTCCAGTCGTTCACGGACGAGGCGCAGGCGCTGGAGTACGCGAACGGGGTGGAGTTCGCTCTCGCCTCCTCGGTGTGGACTAAGGACCACGGGCGTGCGATGCGGATGTCCAGGAGCCTGGACTTCGGCTGCGTGTGGATCAACACGCACATCCCGCTGGTCGCGGAGATGCCGCACGGTGGCTTCAAGCGGTCGGGCTACGGAAAGGACCTGTCGGCGTACGGCTTCGACGACTACACCCGTATCAAGCACGTGATGACGTCGCTCGACGCGTGAGGGTGGGGCGAGGCGGTGCGGTGTGGTGCGGTGCGCCGAGGTGAGTCGGGTGCGCGTTTCCTCGTGCCGCTGAGCCGGCGTGGGCGGGGGTGACCGGCCGCTCGTCGAGGTGTGCCGTCGGCCTTCCGCTGACGCGGCGGTGCGGCTCGACTCCTCAACTCGCTTGAACGTCGCCCGAGTTGCTGCCACCGGGCCGGGGCACGGACACGCTTGTCGTCCGTGCCCCGCCTCGTCTGTACGGGGCGGAGGCGTCCGGCTTGTACGGGCGTGGCGACCGGTCAACTCTGGCCCCGTTCCACGCGGTTGGGGCGAGCCGCCGACCCCTCGGCCCGTCCCGCCCCCGCCTCCCTCACTCTGCTTACCCCTGCGGGCTACTGAGCCCGTCGCTGTGCAGCAGAGCCGCGAGTGCGTCGATGCGGTTCGTCGTGATCGAGTCGACTCCCGCCCCGACCAGGCGACGCATACTCCGCCTCGTGTCCGCTGTCCAGGCCGAGACCAGATATCCGTCGCGGTGGTCGCGCTCCGTCAGTTCCGGGCTCACCAGACCGAAGCGGTAGTTGAGCCAGCGTGGCCGCACCGCTTCCAGCAGTACGGGGCGCGGCGGCGCCAACGACTGCCACGTCATGGCGATTTCGGCGCCCGGGTCGGCGGCCCGTACTGCGAGCATCGCCTTGGCGCCCGCGCAGTAGTACACCCGCTCTCCCGCGCCGCATTCGCGCACCGTCGCCACCACCGTGTTCACCGTCTCGGTCCTGGCGTCCGGCAGGTCGACCATGAAACGCGCCTTCGACACCGGCCCTGGTGCCGTCAGCACTTCCTGGAGCGTGGGCACGCCGCCCCGTGTCAGTTCGCTCAGGTCGGCATGGATGATGTTCGAGAGCGCCTGGTCATGTCCCCAGAGCCGTTTCAACGACGCGTCGTGCAGAAGGACGGGCACTCCGTCGCGCGTGAGACGTACGTCGAACTCCACGGCGTCGGCGCCCCGTTCCAGTGCGGAGCGGACCGACGGGAGCGTGTTCTCACGGACGCGGTACGGATCGCCCCGGTGCCCCACGGCCACGACGGGGCGCGGCGCGGCGCCCTCTCCTCGACCGTCGGCGTCGCGACCACCCTCACCGCGACCACCCTCACCGCGACCGCTGGCGCCGCCCCGTACCGCCTTCACTTGGCGAGCCACTGCGCGGTGTACGTGTCGATCTCCGCGTTCAGCCGGTCCTTGCCCGACCGGTCGAGGAACGACGCCTCGACCGCGTTCTTCGCGAGCCCCGCCACCCCCGACTCGTCCAGCTCCAGCAGCCGCGCCGCCACCACGTACTCGTTGTTGAGGTCGGTGCCGAACATGGGCGGGTCGTCACTGTTGACCGTCACCGGCACACCCGCGGACACGAGCGTCCTGATCGGGTGCAGCTCGATGTCCGTGACCGCCCGCGTGGCGATGTTGGACGTGGGGCAGACCTCAAGGGGGACGCGGTTCTCGGCGAGGTACGCCATCAGCTCCACGTCCTGGGCGGAGCTGATGCCGTGGCCGATGCGTTCAGCGCTCAGTTCCTTGAGCGCGTCCCACACAGTGCCGGGCCCCGTCGTCTCGCCGGCGTGCGGTACGGAGTGGAGCCCTTCCGCGACGGCCCGGTCGAAGTGGGGCTTGAACTGGGGCCGCGGGACGCCGATCTCCGGGCCCCCGAGGCCGAAGGAGACCAGCCCCTCGGGGCGGAGGTCGACCGCGAGGCGCAAGGTCTCGTCCGCGGCCTCCATACCGGCCTCGCCCGGAATGTCGAAGCACCACCGCAGTACGACTCCGAACTCGGCCTCGGCCGCCTTGCGCGCGTCCTCGATCGCCTCCATGAAGGCCATCTCGGGGATGCCGCGCCGGATCGAGCTGAAGGGGGTGATCGTCAGCTCCGCGTAGCGGATGTTCTGCCGGGCCATGTCGCGGGCGATCTCGAACGTGAGCAGCCGGACGTCCTCCGGCGTACGGAGCAGATCCACGACGGACAGGTAGACGTCGATGAAGTGCGCGAAGTCGGTGAAGACGAAGTAGTCGGCGAGCGCCTCAGGGCTGGTCGGCACCTTGGAACTCGGGTGTCTGGCCGCCAGTTCGGAGACGATACGGGGCGAGGCCGAGCCGACGTGATGGACATGCAGCTCGGCCTTGGGCAGCCCTGCGATGAAGGGAAGAAGGTCGGTCATCGGGTCCTCCGCGTGCTGAGCGGCGGCGGAAAGGGTGTCGCCGTCCGCCGGGCAGGACATCCCCCTGCCCAGGGCTGTATCCGGACAGGATCATCGTAGGCGGGGTGGCTGGGGCGACCGGCAGAGGCCTTAGCATGACGGAATCACGATGGGGGAGAACAATGTCTGACAGTAGCGGGCAGCCGTCGGGCGGCCAGGTACCGAGCGATCCCTGGGCGCCGCCGGAGCGCAAGGTGCCGTTGGGCAAGCCGGAACAGGCGCCCGGGCACCTGCAGGACGAGCCTCCGGTCCGGCCCATCTACGACCAGCCGACTGTCACCTCGTTCCCCAGCCCCAGCCCCAGCCCCAGCCCCAGCCCCAGCCCCGGTGCGGGCCCGGAGCCGGGCGGGGCTGCCGCCCCTGGCGCCGGGGCGGCCTTCGGAGCCGTACCGCCACCGCCGATAGCACCCGGGGGGCCGGCCCCGACGACTTCCGGTCCGTACGGCTACCCGGGCGCGAGCGCGCCCAGCGGCCCCCCGTACCCCGGCTATCAGGCCTACCCCGGCTATCCGGGATACGGCCAGAGTGCCTGGTCCGCCCCTGCGAACGGCATGGGCGTCGCCGCGATGACGCTCGGCATTCTGTCGATCTGTCTCTTCTGCCTGTACGGCGTCGTCGGCATCGTCCTGGGCATCCTCGCCGTGATCTTCGGTGTCGTCGGCAAGAAGCGCGCCGAACGGGGTGAGGCCACCAACAGGGGACAGGCCCTCTCCGGGATCATCATGGGCACCATCGGGATCGTCATCGGCGTGGTCGTCATCGGTCTCATCGTCTGGGGCATCACCGACGCGATCAACGAAGAGAACAACAACGACGACAGCGACTTCGACAGCGGCACGGGCGGATACTCCGCCATGCTTGTCGTCGACGCCAACCGCTGATCCCACTGTCGGCCCGGCCACACGGCTCGGCCACCCACAAGAAGGCACTTGCCCGCGCGGCCGTCCGTTCCCCCCGTACGGTTCCGTGCGCTCCGTACGTCGGCGGCTGCCCCGCTTCCTCCGGTGCCCGCCTCCGTCCCTTCAGGCGCCTACGGCCCCCTCCGTTACCTGTCTCCCCGGCGCTCCCCGCCACGTCAGGCCGCAGCCGCCTCCGCCCGTAGCCGCTCACGCGCCTCCATCAGCGCGAAGCCCAGCAGATTGAGCCCGCGCCAGCGCGCCGGGTCCTGCGCCCGCTCGTCGTCCGCCGCCAGTCCGATGCCCCATATCCGGTCCATCGGACTGGCCTCGACGAGCACCCGATCGCCGGTGCCCAGCAGGTAGTCGCGGAGTCGGTCGTCCTGCCGGAACTTGTGCACGTTCCCTTCGACGACGATGCCGGACCGCTCCCGCTCCCACACCGTCTCGTCGAACCCGCGTACCAGCCGCCCCGCCTTCTTCGCCGACGCCGGACCGGACGCGGCCAGCGCTTTCCGCTCCGCCTCCGCGTCGTCGAAGAGCCGGGCCTTGGCCGCCATCATCCAGTGCTCCGCCGTCGCGTACTCGATCCCCTCGACCGTGAACGGTGACTGCCACCACTGACTGAGGCAGCTCGCCCCGATGACACCGTCCGGCCGCGGGGCGTGCCCCCAGAAGTGCAGATACTTGACCTTCTCGCCGCGACCCGTACGGTCGATCAGCTCCGCAACCGTGATCATCCCCATGCACGTGAGTGTGCCAGCCGCCACTGACAGTCCGTCTGCCGAACAAGGCGGTTGCGCGACACATGGTCAACCGATTCCGTCGCGTAACCAAAAGGCAACAACGGAATCACTTGTTGGACGCCCCGTGCTCTGTCAGTATCGGCACTCAATTCAAGCCAGAACAACACTCGCGGCTCCGGATCGACCGGGACGGCGGCCGCGAGACATCCGGATGACAGCCGGAACACGGAGGGCGTCATGGGCAACCGCTTCCCCGCGCGGGACCGATTCGCGGACGGTGCGCAGTTCATCGACGGCCGGCTGCGTCCCGGCACCTCGGGTCGTACGCAGGCCGTGGTGGACCCGGCGACGGGGCAGGAAGTGTTGACGTACGAACTGGCGGGGCCGGCCGACGTCGACGCCGCCGTCGCCGCCGCGCTCGCGGCGTACCCGGGCTGGGCCGGCGCGACCCCCGGGGAGCGGTCCGACGCGCTGCACCGTTTCGCCGCCGTACTCGCGGAGCGGGCGGCGGAGTTCGCCGAGGCCGAGTCGCTCCAGTGCGGAAAGCCGATCAAGCTGTCCACGGAGTTCGACGTGCCGGGGACCGTCGACAACGCCGCGTTCTTCGCCGGGGCCGCTCGTCATCTGGAGGGCGCGTCGGCGGGGGAGTACAGCGGCGACCACACCTCCTACGTACGTCGCGAGCCGATCGGCGTGGTCGGTTCCATCGCCCCCTGGAACTACCCATTGCAGATGGCCGCCTGGAAGATCCTTCCGGCGGTCGCGGCGGGCAACACGATCGTGCTCAAGCCGTCCGAGCTGACGCCGTTGACGTCGCTGATGTTCGCCGAGGCGGCGCGGGACGCCGGCATCCCCGACGGCGTGATCAACATCGTCAACGGGGCGGGCGCCGACGCGGGCGAGGCGCTCGTGGGCCATCCCGATGTCGTCATGACCTCCTTCACCGGTTCCACCGCCGTCGGCAAGCGCGTCGCCGAGATCGCCACCGGCACCGTCAAGCGATTGCATCTGGAACTCGGCGGTAAGGCCCCGTTCGTGGTCTTCGACGACGCGGACCTGGAGGCCGCCGTCCAGGGCGCTGTCGCCGGTGCGCTCATCAACACGGGGCAGGACTGCACGGCCGCCACCCGCGCCTATGTGCAGCGTCCGCTCTACGACGCGTTCGTGAGCGCCGTCGCGGCGCTGATGGAGACGGTGCGCCTCGGCGACCCGTTCGCCCCGTCGACCGACATGGGACCGCTGATCTCGCACGCGCACCGTGACCGCGTCGCAGGCATCGTCGACCGCGCCCGCGGCTACGCCCGCGTGGTCACCGGCGGCTCCGCCCCGGACGCCGCCGCCACCGGCCTCGCCGACGGCGCGTACTACCGCCCCACCCTCGTCGTGGACGCCGCCCAGGACAGCGAGATCGTCCAGTCCGAGATCTTCGGCCCCGTCCTGGTCGTGCTGCCCTTCGACTCCGACGACGAGGCCATCCGTCTCGCCAACGACACCCCGTACGGCCTCGCCGCATCCGTCTGGAGCCGCGACGTGTACCGCACGGGGCGCGCCACCCGCGAGATCAAGGCCGGCTGTGTCTGGGTGAACGACCACATCCCGATCATCAGCGAGATGCCGCACGGCGGCTACAAGGCAAGTGGTTACGGAAAGGACATGTCGGCGTACTCGTTCGAGGAGTACACGCAGGTCAAGCATGTGATGTACGACAACACCGCGGTCGCCAGGAAGGACTGGCACCGCACAATCTTCGGGGACCGTCTCTAACCCTTCGCACCCTCTCCTCACCCGAAAGGGCACCGCCCATGGAGCAGTACGAGCCAGACCGTCTCTCCGCGGCCCAGATAGCCGCGACGCGTCGCAGCCTGCGCACCGGACGGGGCGCGCTCAGCCGCCGTTCGCTGCTGCGTGCCACCGGCGCCGGGGCGCTCACGATCGGCGGCGTGGCAGGTCTCGGCGCCTGCGGGATTCCGCCCGCGAAGGGGGAGAGCGGGGGCACCGCGTCCACCGACCACTCGGCGAAGGAGAAGCGCGTCGTTTTCTCCAACTGGACCGAGTACATGGACGTCAGCGAGGACGAGAAGAGCTTCCCCACCCTGGAGGCGTTCACGAAAAGCACCGGGATCCAGGTGAAGTACACGGCGGACATCAACGACAACGTCGAGTTCTTCGGCAAGATCCAGCCGCAGCTCGCGGCCGGCCAGGACACGGGGCGCGATCTCATCTGCGTCACCGACTGGCTCGCCGCCCGCATCATCCGGCTCGGGTGGGCGCAGAAGCTCGATCCCGCCAACTTGCCCCACGCTTTCGCGAATCTGTCCCAGCAGTTCCGCTCGCCCGACTGGGACCCGGGACGCTCCTACACGTATCCGTGGACCGGAATCCCCTCCGTCATCGCCTACAACAAGAAGGCGACGGGGGGCCGCAAGATCGAGTCCGTATCGCAGCTGCTGGACGATCCCGACCTGAAGGGGCGGGTGTCGTTCCTCTCCGAGATGCGCGACTCGATTGGGCTGACGCTGCTCGACATGGGCAAGGACCCGGCGTCCTTCTCCGACGACGACTTCGACGGCGCCGTCGCCCGTATACAGAAGGCCGTCGACAAGAAGCAGATCCGCCGTTTCACCGGCAACGACTACACGGCGGACCTCAGCAAGGGCGACATCGCGGCGTGCATCGCCTGGGCCGGCGACATCGTGCAGCTCCAGGCCGACAACCCGGACATCCAGTTCGCCATCCCGGAGTCCGGTTACATGATCTCCAGCGACAATCTGCTCGTCCCGGCGAAGGCCCGGCACAAGACCAACGCCGAGAAGCTCATCGACCACTACTACGAGCTTCCGATCGCGGCGCAGCTCGCGGCGTACATCAACTACGTCTGCCCCGTCGAAGGCGTCCGTACGGAGCTCGCGAAGATCGACGAGTCGATGGCGTCCAACCCGCTGATCCTTCCGGACGCGGCGATGGCCTCGAAGTCGCACGCCTTCCGCTCGCTGAGCGGTGAGGAAGAGACGGCGTACGAGGAGAAGTTCGCCAAGCTCATCGGTGCCTAGGCCGCCGGGCGCCCCAGGGAGGTCCTACAGGGTCTTCCACGGGCCCCGTCAGAGGCCCCGTGAGGCTCCTCAGCCCTCCTCAGGCCGCCCGCTCACCCTGCGGCAGGCTCGCCGGGCCCCCAGAGCCCCCTCCGCTCCGTTCCGCCCCTCCCAAGCCCCCGGGATCGTTATCCATGACTGAGACCGCATCCACCGACCGGGGCGGCGACGACGTCCGCCTCACCGGGATAAGCAAGTCGTACGGCTCCTTCCACGCCGTCAAACCCCTCGACCTCACCGTCCCGGAGGGCTCCTTCTTCGCCCTCCTCGGTGCCTCGGGGTGCGGCAAGACCACCACGCTGCGCATGATCGCCGGCCTGGAGGACCCCACCACCGGATCGGTCTTCCTCGGCGACAAGGACGTCACCGGCCTGCCGCCGCACAAGCGCCCCGTCAACACCGTCTTCCAGAGCTACGCGCTCTTCCCGCACCTCGACATCTACGAGAACGTCGCCTTCGGCCTGCGCCGTCGCGGCATCAAGTCGGTGAAGAAACAGGTCGGCGACATGCTCGACCTCGTCCAGCTCGGTGACTTCGCGAAGCGCAGACCGCACCAGCTCTCCGGCGGGCAGCAGCAGCGCGTCGCCGTGGCCCGCGCGCTCATCAACCATCCGAAGGTCCTGCTGCTCGACGAGCCCCTCGGCGCGCTCGACCTCAAGCTGCGCCGCCAGATGCAGCTGGAACTCAAGCGCATCCAGACGGAGGTCGGCATCACCTTCGTCCACGTCACGCACGACCAGGAGGAGGCCATGACGATGGCCGACACCGTCGCCGTGATGAACGCGGGACGGGTCGAGCAACTGGGCGCGCCCGCGGAGCTGTACGAGAACCCGCAGACCACCTTCGTCGCCAACTTCCTCGGCAGCTCCAACCTCATCGAGGCCGACGTCGCGGACAAGACCGGCGACGAGGTGGTGGTGACATCGGCGGGCGTGAAGCTGAGACTGCCCGCCGAACGGTGCACGACGCAGGTCTCGGACGGCGGTCGGCTGCTCGTCGGCGTACGCCCCGAGAAGATCTCGCTCGCGCACGCGGACGACGAGGGTTCCATCCCCGGGGGCCGTAACCGGATCACCGGGCGCATCGTCGACTCCAGCTTCATCGGAGTCTCAACGCAGTACGTCATCAACAGCCCCGTCTGTGGGGAGTTGGAGGTGTACGCGCAGAACATCGAGCGCGACGGGCGGCTCGTTCCGGGGGCCGAGGTGGTCCTGCACTGGAACCCCGCGCACACCTTCGGACTCGACGCGGCGCAGGACATCGACGCGGGCGTCAAGACGGTGGACGAGGAGGGGGCGTGACCGCGACCGCAGCACCACCCGCGCCACCCACGCCGCCCGAAACGGAGACGGCGGTGCGCCAAGTCCCGCGCCGTAAACGCCTCGTCCCCTACTGGCTGCTGCTGCCCGGCATCCTCTGGCTGCTGGTCTTCTTCGCGCTGCCGATGGTCTACCAGGCCTCGACCTCCGTACAGACGGGCTCCCTGGAAGAGGGATTCAAGGTCACCTGGCACTTCCAGACCTACTGGGACGCGCTCCAGGAGTACTACCCGCACTTCGTACGCTCGCTGCTGTACGCGGGCACCGCCACCGTGCTGTGTCTGCTGCTCGGCTACCCGCTGGCCTACCTCATCGCCTTCAAGGCCGGCCGCTGGCGCAACCTCCTGCTGGTCCTGGTCATCGCCCCGTTCTTCACGAGCTTCCTGATCCGTACGCTCGCCTGGAAGACGATCCTCGCCGACGACGGCGCCGTGGTCGGGGCGTTGGACACCCTCCGGGTGCTCGACGTGACCAGCTGGCTCGGCTGGACGGCCGACGACCGCGTCCTGGCGACGCCCATGGCCGTCGTCTGCGGCCTCACCTACAACTTCCTGCCGTTCATGATCCTGCCGCTCTACACCTCGCTGGAGCGCATCGACGGGCGGCTGCACGAGGCTGCCGGAGACCTCTACGCGAGGCCGGCGACGACGTTCCGCAAAGTCACCGTCCCGCTGTCCATGCCGGGCATCGTCTCCGGCACGCTGCTGACCTTCATCCCGGCGAGCGGCGACTACGTCAACGCGGAACTGCTCGGATCCACCGACACCAAGATGGTCGGCAGCGTGATCCAGAGCCAGTTCCTGCGCGTGCTCGACTATCCGACGGCGGCGGCGCTCTCGTTCATCCTCATGGCGGTCGTGCTGGTCGTGGTCACCGTCTACATCCGCCGTTCAGGGACGGAGGACCTGGTCTGATGCGCTGGATCCGACGCAATGCGGTCGTCGTCGCGGGGCTGCTCACGCTCGCGTACATGATCCTGCCGAACCTCGTCGTGATGGTGTTCTCCTTCAACAAGCCGAAGGGGCGCTTCAACTACGCCTGGCAGACGTTCTCGCTGGACGCTTGGAAGGACCCGTGCGGCGTCGCGGACCTCTGCGAGTCGCTGTCGCTCTCGTTCCAGATCGCCGTCTGGGCGACGATCGGGGCCACCGTCCTCGGCACCATGATCGCCTTCGCGCTGGTGCGCTATCGCTTCCGGGCGCGCGGCGCGATCAACTCGCTGATCTTCCTGCCGATGGCCATGCCGGAAGTCGTGATGGCGGCGTCGCTGCTGACTCTATTCCTGAACATGGGGGCGGAGTTGGGGTTCTGGACGGTCCTCATCGCGCACATCATGTTCTGCCTCAGCTTCGTGGTGACGGCGGTCAAGGCGCGGGTCATGTCGATGGATCCGAAGCTGGAGGAGGCGGCCCGCGACCTGTACGCGGGGCCGGTGCAGACCTTCGTACGGGTCACCCTGCCGATCGCCGCCCCGGGGATCGCGGCGGGGGCCCTGCTCGCCTTCGCGCTCTCCTTCGACGACTTCATCATCACGAACTTCAACGCCGGTTCGTCCGTCACCTTCCCCATGTTCGTGTGGGGATCGGCGCAGCGCGGCACACCGGTGCAGATCAACGTCATCGGGACGGCGATGTTCGCCATCGCCGTACTGATGGTGATCGGCGGCCAGCTGGTCAGCGCCCGGCGGAAGAAGGCCGCAACCCCCTGAGCAGGACCCGAAGGAGTTGGAAGACATGGCCCCTGGAGCCATGCGTACAGCAGCCGCCTCACTCGCCGACGCGCAGCCCGTCGCGCACTGGCTCGACGACCCCGGCAGGCCGGGCGCCGTGCCCGCCCTGGCCGGCGACGAACGCTGCGACCTGCTCGTCGTCGGCGGCGGCTACAGCGGCCTGTGGACCGCGCTCCTCGCCAAGGAGCGCGACCCGCGCCGCGACGTCGTCCTGATCGAGAGCCGCGAGGTGGGCTGGGCCGCCTCGGGCCGTAACGGGGGCTTCTGCTCCGCCTCCCTCACCCACGGGCTCGCCAACGGGCTCAGCCGCTGGCCCGGCGAACTGCGGGCGCTGGAGGACCTCGGCGGGCGCAACCTCGACGGCATCGAGTCGGCCGTCGAGCGCTACGCCATCGACTGCGACTTCGAGCGCACCGGCGACATCACCGTGGCCACCGAGCCGCACCAGCTCGAAGATCTGCGCGAGTTGTACGAGGAGGCGACCATGGCCGGCTTCACGGGCCTGGACCTCCTGGACGGCGACGCGGTCCGCGCGGAGGTCGACTCGCCGACCTTCCTCGGCGGCCTCTGGGACCGGCGGGGCGTCGCCATGCTCAATCCGGCCAGGCTCGCGTGGGGGCTGAAGCGGGCCTGCCAGGAGCTCGGCGTACGGATTTACGAGAACACCCCCGGCCTCGAACTCGCCCGCTCCGGCCCCGGCATGGCTGTCCGCACGCCGTACGGCCGAGTGCTGGCCCGCCACGTCGCGCTCGGCACGAACGTCTTCCCGTCCCTGGTGCGACGCGTACGGCTCTACACGGTGCCCGTCTACGACTACGCCCTGACGACGGAACCGCTCAGCGAGGATCAGCTCGGCTCCGTCGGCTGGAAGGGGCGGCAGGGGCTCAGCGACGGGGCGAACCAGTTCCACTACTTCCGGATCACCGCCGACAACCGCATCCTCTGGGGCGGCTACGACGCGGTCTATCCGTACGGAGGACGCCTCGACGCCGCCCTCGACAACCGCCCCGAGACCTATCTCAAGCTCGCCTCCCACTTCTTCACCTGCTTCCCTCAGTTGGAGGGCGTGCGGTTCAGCCACGCGTGGGGCGGTGCCATCGACACCTGTTCGCGGTTCTCCCCGTTCTTCGGTACGGCGCACGGGGGGCGGGTCGCGTACGCCGCCGGTTACACCGGCCTCGGTGTCGGTGCGACCCGCTTCGGTGCGGATGTGATGCTCGATCTGCTCGCGGGGGAGCGCACGGAGCGGACGGGGCTGGAGATGGTCAGGACGAAGCCGGTGCCGTTCCCGCCGGAGCCGGCCGCCTGGGCCGGGATCGGGCTCACGAAGTGGTCGCTGGCCCGGGCGGATGTCAGGGGTGGGCGGCGGAATCTGTGGCTGAGGGCCATGGACCGGGTGGGGCTGGGCTTCGACAGCTGACCTCTGTACGGAGGGGGCCTCGGGCGGCGCGTTCGCGGGCCCGCGCGTGGCCCCGTTCGGCCCGTCCCGGGTCTGGGGCGGGCGGGGCCGTCGCGTCGTACGCCGGGCGCGCCGCGGCCCCGGGCCCGATTCGGCCCCGTCGCGAGCCTGTTCCTGGCCGTGTGACTCACATCACCGCCGACTGTCGGCCCGAACTCGCGTAATGATCCGGCAGGACCTCCCTCTCTCCCTCTGTGGACGCACTGTCCAGCAACGTGGAGCGGAGGCCGCATGATGACTGACTCACAGGCCCAATCGGGGGCGAGGACCGCGCTGGAGTGGCTGGCGTCGGTGGCGCCCGATCCGGACGCCTGCCGGTGGGAATGGGAGCGGAACCCGCACGGGGTCGCTCTCCTTCCCGCCGGGAAGCGCTGGGACGTCCTGATCCTCCCTGGTGAGCTGGGATATCCGACACTCGGCGTACTGAACCGGCTCATCGACCGGCCGGGCCCCGTCCTGGCCGACTTCGGCGACGCGCGCCTCGGGTTCTTCGTACCGCCGGGCACCGTCGCGCGCTGGATCGGTATGGGGGTACGGGGCGCGGGAGGCGGTACCTGGATCGTCGTCCCGTACCCCGGGCGTACCGGCGGCGGGGTCCGCTGGGTGGTCCCGCCCGACGGCTCGGGCACGCTCACCGATCCGCCGTTGCTGGAACTCGCGATGCACGAGGCGGCGGCCGAGATCGCCGCCGAGGCCCAGGCCGACGGCGATGGCGATGGCGATGGTGACAGCGCCGACGGCGATGGTGGAGCCGACGGCGGGGGCATCGGTGGTGGGGCTGCGGGCGACGAAAGCGGGCGCGGCCCGAGCGGTGGAGACGGGGGCGATGACCTCGTGAGCTGAGACCTGAGCCCTGACGGGTGAGGCGAGGAAGCCGTGAAAGCCAAGGGCGGGCAGGGCGCGCGTGGCCCCGTCGGGGCCACGGGGCGGTGGGAGCAGCCTGCGCGGGCGGTTGGCGGTCGGAGCCGTAGAGCACCAGAGGTCTTGACAACCGGATTGGTCTGGACCATCTTGTGCCCCGGCTCGGTCACTCAATTCCGCCATGCCCGGAGGCAGTTGTGGAACGCAACAGACGACCTTCTCGGTACCCCAGACTCGTGGCCGCGCTCGCGGCGGCCGTACTCACCGCCGGCGGTCTCGTCGTCTCCGCCGAAACGGCGCGCGCCGCCGACGTGGACATCGCCACCAACGGGGGGTTCGAATCCGGCCTCTCGGGCTGGAGCTGCACGGGCGGCAGCGGCGTGGCCGTCAGCACCCCCGTACACAGTGGCACCTCAGCGCTGAAGGCCACCCCGGCGGGCAGCGACAACGCGAAATGCAGCCAGACCGTCACGGTGCGGCCCGACTCGGCGTACACGCTGAGCGCCTGGGTCCAGGGAAGCTACGTCTACCTCGGCGCGTCCGGCACCGGCACCACCGACGTCTCAACTTGGACCCCGTCCGCGCCGAGTTGGCGGAAACTCACCACCTCCTTCCGCACCGGCCCCGCCACCACATCGGTGACGCTCTACACCAACGGCTGGTACGGAACCCCCGCCTACCACGTCGACGACCTCAGCCTCGTCGGACCGGGCGGTGGGACCGGCCAGCCGCCAGCCGCCCCCGCCGGCCTCAGGTCCTCGTCGGTGACCTCGTCCTCCGTCGGCCTCGCGTGGTCACCCGTCACGGGCGCCACCGGCTACACGGTGCACCGCGCCGGTGCTCCCGACCTGAACCTCACCGGCACCTCAACCACCGTCACGGGGCTGAGCCCCGCGACCGCCTACCGCTTTCAGGTCTCGGCCACCAACGCCGCCGGCCGCTCCCCGCTCTCCTCCGCCGTCACCGCGACCACCCGGCCCGCGGACGGCGGCAACGGGGCCGACCTCCCCGCCCACGCCCTGGTCGGCTACCTCCACTCCAGCTTCGCCAACGGCTCCGGCTACACGCGCATGGCCGACGTGCCCGACTCGTGGGACGTCATCAACCTCGCCTTCGGTGAACCGACCTCCGTCACCTCCGGCGACATCCGCTTCAGCCTGTGCCCCGTCGCCGAATGCCCGAACGTCGAATCCGCCGCCGAGTTCAAGGCCGCCATCAAGGCCAAGCAGGCCGCGGGCAAGAAGGTCCTGATCTCCATCGGCGGCCAGAACGGTCAGGTCCAGCTCGCCTCGACCGCCGCACGCGACGCGTTCGTGAGCTCTGTGTCCAAGATCATCGATGAGTACGGCCTCGACGGCCTCGACATCGACTTCGAGGGCCACTCGCTCTCCCTCAACAACGGCGACACCGACTTCCGGAGCCCCACGAGCCCCGTCATCGTCAACCTGATCTCCGCCGTGAAGAGCCTCAAGGCCAAGTACGGGGCGGACTTCGTGCTCACGATGGCCCCGGAGACCTTCTTCGTGCAGCTCGGCTACCAGTTCTACGGCTCCGGCCCCTTCGGCGGCCAGGACCCGCGCGCCGGGGCGTACCTGCCCGTCATCCACGCCCTGCGCGACGACCTCACCCTGCTGCACGTCCAGGACTACAACTCGGGCCCGATCATGGGGCTCGACAACCAGTACCACACCATGGGCGGGGCCGATTTCCACATCGCGATGACCGACATGCTCCTCACCGGTTTCCCGGTGGCGGGCGACACTACTAAGGTCTTCCCGGCGCTGGACCCGGGCCAGGTGGCCATCGGACTGCCGGCGTCGCAGCACGCGGGCAACGGCCACACCGCCCCGTCCGAGGTGAACAAGGCCCTCGACTGTCTCACCAAGAAGACCAACTGCGGGTCGTACCAGACACACGGCACGTGGCCCGCCCTACGCGGCCTGATGACCTGGTCGATCAACTGGGACCGCTTCAACCAGTGGGAGTTCTCCCGCAACTTCGACGGCTACTTCGGAAGCTGAGCCGGGCCGACCAGGTCCGTCGTACGTCAACGGCCGGCCAGCCGCCATCATCCTGTCGCTATCGGCCGGCCGTTCCCGAGCCGACGGCCCTGCGGTTGTCGATCCACCGCAGGGCCGTCACCAGCAGGGCCAGCACCATGCCGCAGAGCAGCCAGCTGCCGAGCACGTCCAGCGGCCAGTGGTAGCCCCGTAGCACCAGCCCGATGCTCGTCGCCGCAGTGAGCACCACGGCGACGGGCATCGCCCATCCGCGCCCCGTACGGGGCGGGCTGAGCAGCAACAACGCAGCGCCGCAGTAGGCGACCATCGCCGTCGCGGTGTGTCCCGAGGGGTAGTAGCCGGACTCCGCCGTCAGTGGCCCCGTCCGGTCGATCCAGAGCTTGAGCGGCATCACCAGCAGCGGAACTGCGCCCATGGCCACCACGACCGCCGCGGCCCGCGCACGGTGCCCCCGCCACACCGCGTACGCGACCGCGACGGCCAGGACGGGCAGGGCGACCGGCATCCCACCGAGATCGGCCAGGAACTCCGTCAGCCCGCTGGGGCCGTGTCCGAAGGCGTCACGCCCCAGCCGCTCGTCGGCATCACGGAGCGGGCCACCGGCGGCGACCTGCCAGGTGACGAGAGCGAAGAGAACGGCGCAGAGAGCGAACGCCGTGAGGGGAGTGAAGAGGCCGAGGGGACCGGCTGAGCCGACGCGCCCGGAGAAAGACGCCGGCCGCCCCGGAACAGGGGGGGTAGTTCCGAGACGGCCGCCGGGATCGGGTCGCCGCGCGCCCCGGGGGGTTTGGGGCGGGCGGCCGTCCGATCGGTGAGGATTTCCGGAGCTGGATGCTCCAGTGCGCCCGAAGACGCGACCAGGACGGGGCTGGGGATGCGCCGCCGTGGGGTCGCCCGCAGTCTCCTGCGAGCGGGGTGTTTCATTCATCTGCGGAAACCGTACGTCAGGGCCGTGAGGTCCGACAGCGGCAAGCTCAACCCGCCATCGGCCCCGCACACCTTCTTCACAGGCCCGCCCCCGTGGCCCGCACCGTACGGGGCGACCGAGTCCCAGGGTACGGAGGGGACGAAGCACCGTGTACGGAAGCGGGTTCCGGGACTTCGACGGACTGGGCCGCGCGCCCCGTACGGCGCCGACGGCGCGGCGACCGCTCCGTACGGTGCGTACGGCCCCGTACGTCGCGGCGGATGGGCCCCCCGCGCGGTCAGATTCCGGCGAGCGCCTGCTCCAGGATGTCCAGGCCCTCCGTAAGGAGGTCCTCGCCGATCACCAGCGGCGGCAGGAAGCGGACCACGTTGCCGTACGTGCCGGTCGTGAGGACCAACAGCCCCTCCATGTGGCACGCCTTGGCGAGCGCCGCCGTCGCCTCCGGGTTCGGCTCCTTGGTGTCCCGGTCCTTGACCAGTTCGAGAGCGAGCATCGCGCCACGGCCCCGTACGTCGCCGATGACGTCGAACTTCTCGGCCATCTCCTTGAGACGAGGCTTCATGATCTCCTCGATGCGCCGGGCCTTCGAGACGAGGTCCAGCTCCCGCATCGTCTCGATGGCGCCGAGCGCGGCGGCGCAGGCCACCGGGTTGCCGCCGTACGTACCGCCGAGGCCGCCCGAGTGCGGCGCGTCCATGATCTCCGAGCGCCCCGTGACGGCGGCCAGCGGCAGGCCGCCGGCGATGCCTTTCGCCGTGGTGATCAGGTCCGGTACGACTCCCTCGTCCTCGCACGCGAACCACTGGCCCGTCCTGCAGAAACCGGACTGGATCTCGTCCGCCACGAAGACGATGCCGTTGTCCTTGGCGAACTTCGCAAGCGCGGGCAGGAAGCCCTTCGCCGGCTCGATGAAGCCGCCCTCGCCGAGCAGCGGCTCGATGACGATCGCCGCGACGTTCTCCGCGCCGACCTGCTTGCTGATCTGGTCGATGGCCGCCGCGGAGGCCTCGGCGCCGGCGTTCTCCGGGCCGGTCGGCCAGCGGTAGCCGTACGCCACGGGGACGCGGTAGATCTCCGGCGCGAACGGACCGAAGCCGTCCTTGTACGGCATGTTCTTCGAGGTCAGCGCCATCGTGAGGTTCGTACGGCCGTGGTAGCCGTGGTCGAAGACCACGACCGCCTGGCGCTTCGTGTACGAGCGGGCGATCTTCACGGCGTTCTCGACCGCCTCGGCGCCCGAGTTGAACAGCGCGGACTTCTTCGCGTGGTCGCCCGGGGTCAGCTCGGCGAGCTGCTCACAGACCTCCACGTAGCCCTCGTACGGCGTGACCATGAAACAGGTGTGGGTGAAGTCGGCGAGCTGCGCCGTGGCACGGCGTACGACGGCTTCCGCGGAGGAACCGACGGACGTCACCGCGATGCCGGACCCGAAGTCGATGAAGCTGTTGCCGTCCACGTCCTCGACGACGCCGCCGCTCGCACGGGCCGCGAAGACGGGCATCACGGATCCCACGCCGGCGGCGACCGAGGCGGTACGGCGGCTCTGCAGCTCCAGAGACTTGGGACCGGGGATGGCGGTGACGACGCGCCGCTCCTGCGGAATTACGGTCATGAGGGGCTCCTGGGGGTGGTTCCGGACGCTACGTGGATCGCGTTCTCGCATCTGCCTTCACTTCGCAGGCTAGGGGCGGAGGTGGGCGGCGGGCATGCGCCGTTCGGGAGCATCCGGGGCGTGTCGTTGTCCGCCGCGGACATAGGACTCGCCCCGTCGTTCCGGGCGCCGTACGGGGCCAGCGACCAACACTCCGTACGGCCGCAACGGTGAACTCCCCGTGCATCGGCACTAGATTGAGCCCCGTACAGAGCGGACCTGGCTGGTCAGGGGACAGGGGTTCATGAACACCGACGGCACGCACGACCCGCGCGGCACACGAGCCAATCCCGTGCCCCGTCCGGCGGGACCACCGCCGCAGCCCCCCACGCCGCCGCCACCCTCAACCGCCGCCCCGGGGCCGCCGGCCGTACCGCCCCCGGACGCCGCGCCGACGGGCTACGCCGCGCCCCCAGCCTCCCCGGCCCTTCCCCCCTCGCCGACGCACGCGCCGGCCCCCGGCATCGGCGCGTCCGTGGCCGACTGGCTGCGGATCCCCCGCCCCGAGGCTGAACCGGGCATCTGGCGCCTCGGCCACCGCCCGCGCCCCCCGGAGGAGCCCGAGCAGGTACCGGCCCGTCAACTGTTCAGCGGCGCCCTCGTCGCGTACCTCTGCGGCTGGCTCGTCTGGTCACTGCTCTGGAACGGCTACCTGGGCGGCTGGTGGATCTTCGGCGACAGCTGGTGGCTCCTGCCGATCCAGTGGCTGACCCCCGAGGAGTGGCGGTCGCAGACCAGCCCCCATGTCGAGCTGTACGTCGCGGCGAGCTATCTCTACTACGCGCTCGTCATCAGCCTGCTCGCCATCGGCTTCGGCCGTATCGGCAACTGGAACGAGGTCTGGCGGCGCTACGGGGTGCCCCTGTGGCCGCTCTTCGTACTACTGCCGGGTTTCTGGCGTGAGATGCCGCGCACCGTCACCTGGCTCACCTGGGTGTCGAACGTCTACTACGTACTGCTCGTCGCCGCCGTGCTGGCCGTCGTCGGACGCGCCGGCACCTGGCCCCCCGTACGTCGGCGCCTCGGGATGCCCATGCCGGACGAGCCGCCCCCGCCGCCCCCGCCCGGCGCCGACCCCGCGGACTGGCCAGAGCTCCGCGCTGCGGGGCTCACCGAAGCCGCCGCCAAGCTCGCCGACGCCGTCCACCGCGGCACCCTCAGCGATGTCGACTACGCGCGGATCCGCCGCGCCTGGCAAGGCGTCCGCACCCGCCCCGAACGGCTGCCCGCCTTCACCGACACCGTCCGTGCGCACGGGGCGGGCGCCTGCGCGCACCCTTCGGGGGTACGCGACCTGCCGTTGCGTACCGCAAACCACGACCTTGCCACCGGGCAGGTCAGGATCGGCACCGCGGCGGACCACCCCCGCAACCCGTACGCGCGGCGTACGACGGGAGTCGCCCTCGAACCGGGGCTGCTCGGCACGTCGCTGCTCGCCGTCGGTCCCGCCGGCTCCGGCAAGACGGTCCGACTGATCCGCCCCGTCGTCGAATCGCTCTGCCTCCAGGCGCTCGCCAACCGCGCCGCCGTCGTCGCCGTCACCGCCGACGGTGCGGCGCTCGCGCCCGACGACTCGTTCGACCTCGTGATCGCCGTGGGCCGCCCCGACGCCACGCACGACCTCGACCTCTACGGAAGCGCCGACGACCCCGACGAGGCCGCCAGGACACTCTCCGAGGCCCTGGTGGGCGATCTGGCGGCCACTCTCCCCGGCGGGGACCGGCGCAGGGCCGCTACCGCCCTCGCCCAGCTCATCGGCCCGTACCGAAGCGTCCACGGGCGCTTCCCCGCCGTCCCGGAACTGCGCGAACTGATCGGCGGTTCCCCCACGGCCCTCCAATCGCTGCGCACCGCTCTGGAGACCTCCGACGACGCCGGCGCGGCGGCCCAGCTGCGTGAGCTGGACGCCCGCGAGCGGCAGTCGACACGGGGCGACGACATCGGCGTCCTCCTGGCCGAACGCCTCGCCTTCCTCGACCGGCCCGCCTTCGCCGAGTTCTTCCGTACGGACGGCAGGAGCCGTTCCTTCTCGCTGCGCGCCATCGAGCATCCGCTGAGGGTCCGGATCGACCTGCCGGAACGGGGCCACGCCGAGGCGTCACGGATCATCGCCCGGTTGCTTCTCGCCCAGTTCACCGACGCCGCGCTCGCCCGCGCGGACCGGTCGCTCTTCGCCTGTCTGGTCCTGGACGACGCGACGTACACGGTGACCGGTGACTCCGTCCGTGCCGTCCAGCGGCTGCGCTCCGCGAACGCCGGCGTGGTCCTCGCGCTGCGCACGCTGGAGGACGTACCGGACCCGCTGCGTGGTCCGCTCCTCGGCGCCGTGGGGTGCCGCATGGCGTTCTCCGGGCTCGGGCCGTGGGACGGCGGTCGCTTCGCCGAGAGCTGGGGCAAGGAGTGGGTCCAGACCCGCGACGTCACCAACCGGCAGATCATCTCCGACGAGCCGCTCACGAAGGCGGTTCACTTCATGCGGCGGCTGGTGACCGGCAAGGCCGCCACCGCCGAGGCCGTCACGGTGCGGGAGGTCGAGCGTGAACGCTGGTCGGCGTCCGACCTGGCTCACTCCCTGCCGGCGGGCCACGCGGTCCTCTCGCTGACCACGGTCGGCGGGGAGCACACTCCGCCGATGCTGGTGGACCTCCGTACATAGGTACGCCCGACCACCGGCGTCGCGCGTACCTATGTACGGAGGCGGCGTCGGCGGTCCGGGGCACGGCATCGGTCCCGCCGCGCTCTGTCCGCATCGCCTGGGCCGTACCGGCTTCTCGTACACCCTGGCAGAATTGAGGTACGCCGTTTCTACGGGACGGCGAAAATGCCCACGCATCCTCTTCATGAAGGTCCTACGGTTCGCCATGCCGCCCACGCTCGCGTCCCTCATCCAGCACTCGGCGCTCAAGCTCACCGTGCGCGCTGGGGAGGACCGGCTCGATACGCCGGTGCGCTGGGCGCATGTCAGTGAACTCGAAGACCCGGTGCCGTACATGGACGGCGGCGAGCTGCTGCTCGTGACGGCTGTCACCCTGCACGCCGAGGACCCCGAGGCCATGCGGCGCTACGTACGGCGCCTCGTCGGGGCGGGTGTCGTCGGGCTCGGCTTCGCCGTCGGCGTCAACTACGAGGACATCCCGGGCGCCCTTGTCGACGCCGCCCGCGCGGAGGGGCTGCCGCTGCTGGCGGTGCCGCGCCGTACGCCCTTCCTCGCCATCAGCAAGGCGGTCTCCGCGGCCATCGCGGCGGATCAGTACCGGTCGGTCACGGCGGGCTTCGAAGCGCAGCGGGAACTGACCCGCGCGGCACTCTCCGAAGGCCCCGCCGCCCTGCTCACCCGCCTCGCCGCGCACATCGACGGCTGGGCCGCCCTCTACGACGCGACCGGCGCCGTGACAGCTGCCGCGCCCGACTGGGCCGCACGCCGCGCCGCCCGGCTCACGCCCGAGGTGGAACGGCTGCGGAAGCGCCCCGCCCCCGCCAGCGCCGTGGTCGGCGATCCGGACGACCGGGTTGAGCTCCAGTCGCTGGGCACCGGGCGCCGCGTACGGGGCGCGCTCGCCGTCGGTACGGGGGCGGCGTTGGGCACCGCGGAGAGGTACGCCGTGCACTCGGCCGTCGCCCTGCTGACGCTCACCACGGAGCGGTCACGCGCGCTTCAGGAGGCCGAGCAGCGGCTGGGGTCGGCGGTGCTGCGGATGCTGCTCTCCGGGCAGCCCGACCATGCTCGGGCGGTGGCGGGAGATCTGTACGGGGGGCTGCTGGACGCCCCGTTCCGTCTGCTCGTCGCCGAACCCGCCGAGGCGACGGCCGAGGCCCGTGACGCCGCCGCCGAGGATCCGCTCCAGTCACTGACCGACTCACTGGAGGCGTCGGCGGCGCAGGGTGGGGAAGCGGTGCTCGCCGTGCCCGACGGCGAGGAACGCCTCGTCGTCCTCGCGGCCGACGCCGGCGCGGTCGCCGCCGCATGCGAGACGTACAAGGAGCAGGAGGCGGACGACGCCGGGATCGTCATCGGCCTCTCCGCCCCGACGGGGCCGATCGCGGCGGCAGGCGCGTACAAACAGGCCGAACAGTCGCTGTCGGTCGCGCGCCGACGGGGCCGCGCGCTCGTGGAACACGAGGAACTGGCTGCCGGCTCGCTCCTGCCGCTTCTCGCCGACGACGCGGTACGTGCCTTCGCGGACGGCATGCTGCGCGCGCTGTACGAGCACGACGCCAAGGGGCGCGGCGACCTGGTGGACTCCCTCAGGGCGTGGCTCTCGCGCCACGGTCAGTGGGATGCCGCGGCGGCGGACCTGGGGGTGCACCGGCATACGCTGCGTTACCGCATGCGTCGCGTCGAGGAGATCCTGGGCCGCACCCTGGACGACCCGGACGTACGGATGGAGCTCTGGCTCGCTCTCAAGACCACATCGGCGACGCCGCCACCGGGGCCCCAGAGCTGAGACCGGGCCGATCCTCGGGCGCTGCCCGCTTCCCGCCTCAACTGCCGCGACATGTTCGGCAGTTGGCGCGCTCGCACACACCCGGCCACGATCGCTCCCGGCCCCCGCCCGGTGCGGGGGATCGACGCAGCCCGATGCGCCTCCTCGTCGAACCGGCGCGCCGACCGTCGCGTATGCCAAAGCGTCGCAGCGCCCACCGGCCACCACTCCACCCCGGACAAATCACGTCCGTGGCCCGCGCCCCTACGGTGGAGGGGACAACACCACCACTTCGGAAGGGCCGGGACTCGTAATGCCGAACGAAACTGTGGCAGCCCCCCATGCGTTCTGGCTCGCCGGGCGCCGGGCCACAGGTGAGGAGACCCTCGACGTCACCTCACCGTGGGACGGCCGGCTTGTTGGCAAGGTCGCCGTCCCGACCGACGCCCAGGTCGAGGAGGCCGTCGCCGCCGCGTATGCCGTGCGCGACGAGTTCGCCGCGACGCCCGCGCATGTCAGGGCCGCCGCGCTCGACCATGTGTCGCGCCGTCTCGTCGAGCGCACCGAGGAGATCGCACGCCTGATCTCCGCCGAGAACGGCAAGCCCATGAAGTGGGCGCGCGGAGAGGTGGGCCGTGCCATCTCGGTCTTCCGCTTCGCGGCCGAGGAGTCCCGCCGCTTCAACGGTGGCGAGGCACAGCGACTCGACACCGACGCAGGCGGCACCGGCCGCCTGGCGCTCACCCGCCGTTTCCCGCGCGGAGCGGTCCTCGGCATCGCGCCGTTCAACTTCCCGCTGAACCTCTGCGCGCACAAGATCGCCCCGGCCATCGCTGTCGGCACCCCGATCATCCTCAAGCCGGCCCCCGCGACGCCGCTCTCCGGCCTGCTCATCGGAGAGCTGCTCGCCGAGACCGACCTGCCCGCCGGTGCCTGGTCGGTGCTGCCCGTCGCCAACGACCGGATGCCCGCCCTCGTACAGGACGAGCGGCTGCCGGTGATCTCCTTCACCGGCTCCGACAAGGTCGGCTTCGCCATCATGGACTCGGTGCCGCGGAAGCACTGCACGCTCGAACTCGGCGGCAACGGTGCGGCAGTTGTCCTCGCCGACTACGCGAGCGAGAAGGATCTCGACTGGGCGGCGACCCGGATCGGTACGTTCGCCAACTACCAGGGCGGCCAGTCCTGCATCTCGGTCCAGCGCGTCGTGGCGGACGCGTCCCTGTACGAGCGTCTCGTACCGAAGATCGTCGCCGCCGTCGAGGCGCAGGTCACCGGCGACCCGTCCGACGACGCCACCGACGTGGGCCCCCTCGTCAGCGAGGATGCCGCCAAGCGCGTCGAGGCGTGGGTGGACGAGGCCGTTGCGGGGGGCGCCCGGCTCCTGGCCGGCGGAAAGCGCGACGGGGCGTCGTACGCGCCCACCGTTCTCGCCGACGTACCGCCGGACGTCACGATCTCCTGCGAGGAGGTCTTCGGCCCCGTTCTCACCCTCAGCAGCGTCGACAGCGAGGAGGCGGCGTTCGAGATGGTGAACGACTCCAAGTACGGCCTCCAGGCAGGCGTGTTCACCCACGACGTGCAGGCGGCGTTTCGCGCGCACCGGGCGCTCGAGGTCGGCGGCGTGATCGTCGGCGACATCCCGTCGTACCGTGCCGACCAGATGCCCTATGGCGGCGTCAAGCAGTCCGGCGTCGGTCGTGAGGGCGTGAAGTACGCGATGGACGACTACACCTACGAGCGGGTGATGGTCTTCACCGGCCTCGCCCTCTAGCCCGGGTCGACGGGGCGGGCGGCCAGGCCGCCCGGGCGTAACGGGGCCGGGGGTGACAGAGCCGTATGCGGCCCCGTAAGCCGCCCCCCGCCCCCGCCTCCGCCACATCCGTACCGAGGAGAAGACCGCCGGGGCCGCCGTAGTGCGGCCCCCGCGGTCGCGCGGGATGGGGGGACGACCCCGCCCCCTCGCGGCCCAGTCTCTTATAAACAACAGAAGCTGCCGACCAAACTA
>NZ_JBHXRM010000039.1:0-86160 GCF_042716895.1 Streptomyces sp. NPDC058653
ATCAGACGGAGGCCGTGTTCACGTCCCCGGAATCCCCGTACGAGCGATCTCGTTCGGGGCATCGTTCGAGGGCAGACCATAAAGAACAAGCTGAGGCGTTGTCTCCAGCGCCGACGGCTTCCCTCGTTGTTCTCAGCCCTTGGGTGCGGGAGGACGTCTGATTCGTGGTCAGCCGACGGGTTTCTCCCAGACCGAGACGTGTTGACGGCTCTCGCTTGTGAAGGCTTCCCGTGTCCATCCGTCCCACCGCTCGCGCAGCCGCAGTCCTGCGAGCTGGGCCATCAGATCGAGTTCCGACGGCCACACATACCGGAAGGGGATGGATCTGTATTCACCGCGGCCGTTGACGACTTCGATGTAGTTCGAACTCGTCGACTGGGTGGCGACGTCGTAGATGTCGAAGGCCCACCGCGTTGGGCTCACGTGGTACGGCACGACGTTCTGCCCGGCCGGAAGCCGTCGCAGCTCGGGGATCAGGACCTCGATGACGAAACAGCCTCCGGGTTCCAGGTGGGCGGCGGCGTTGCGGAAACAGGCGACCTGCTCCGCCTGCGTCGTCAGATTCATGATCGTGTTGAAGACCAGGTATGCGACGGAGAACGTTCCGTCCACTCTCGTCGTTGCGAAGTCGCCGATCGTGACGCTGACGGTGTCACCGCCTGACTTGGCCCGCATCCGGGCAACCATCGCTCGGGACAGGTCTATGCCGTGGACCCGGACTCCGCGTTGTGCCAGCGGCAACGCGATGCGTCCTGTCCCGATGCCCAGTTCGAGGGCCCGGCCGCCATCGGCCAGGTCCGCCAGAAATCCGACCGTCTCGTCGATGACCCCCGGCTTGAACATGTCTCCTGACGACTCGTCGTAGGCCGCAGCGACACGCTCTCCGAAGTAACCGTCCTGATCGTTCATCGCCAGACCGTACGCGGGCAGCGCGTCGCGGCGCGCGTGAATTTCGCGCTTGGCAACCAGCAGCCACCGGCCAAGCTCTGGCTTGCAGCTTGGACCCAGTCGGGAGGGCGTCGGCAGGTATCAGGGGCCCAGGGAGGCTGACGAGCCACCCGTCGTAGGGTCCCCGCGCAACGCGCGTGCCAGCTCGGAGACGTGTCGCGCCTGGACAGCAGACAGCCGTCGAGCCTCCCACAGCAGCTCTGCGACGTCCGCTGCCTCCGCAGACGGAGGGGGTGGCACCTGACGCAGGGGAACGCCAGTGACCACAGCCAGCTCACAGGCGTCGATCCCCAGCAAGGCCGCGAAGTCCGTCACCAAGCGCGGGGTCAGCTCCTGGCGACCGGAGCCGATCACGCCGTAGGTGGCCGCCGAAAGGTACGTGGGCGTCGCGGACGCAAGTGTTTTCGCTATGCCCATCCAGTTCAGGTTTCGGTACTGGAGCATGCGGACGACCCAAGCGCCCGGGCCGCCTGTGAGGGACATGGGCGGCTTGAGGACGAAGCCGGCACGTCGTTCTTCCTGCGGCAGTGAGCGGATCAGCTGTAGAAGTTCACGGCGTCCCGTTTCGGGGAGGCGCGCCGCGTCCGTCACTATGCGCGTCGACCACTTCGCGGCAGTGGCATCCAAGGGCGCCAGGTCGTCCGGGACCGCCCACCCCGCGAGAATGAACAGATCGACAGCATGAAAGTCCAGCGCAGGAGCAAGCAGTCGGAGCATGACCTCGCTTGGGCTCTTCCCCGCGAGTACCGCTCGGACCTCGTCTCCGGTCGACCCAGCTCGGTCGGCCAATGCCTGCGCGCTGAGCATTCTGTGGTCCAGCAACCGCTCCAACACCGCGCCGAACCCGCGGTTCTCCATCATGACCGCAGACTAGCCAGATCGATGGGCTTCAACTGCTTCGGCCCCGCTGCGGGCCCGGGAACGGTCAGACCTTGCCGCGAGAGCGGTCGGACAGCCTCGCCCGACCATCTGGGAGTCCCCGGTGGACTTGATGCTGCCGCCTGAGCACCGTCGCGGGCACGGAGCGATATACGGCGGCCTGAACCACGGCCGTCGACATCGACCGGCTGCGGTCGGTGCCGGCTGGCTTGCCGCTGCCGTGTTTCGATGGCGGGCGCCTGGTCTTGGCGGTCGACGTGTCGCCCTGGCTGCGGTCGGACGCGCCGTGCTCGGCGGAGCGCCTGTCCTGCCACTTCTACGGCCGGACGGAGACGGCCTCCCAGTTCATTCCTGGCTGGTTACTTGTGCGTCTCCGGGACCACTGTCAGTGGCGGTCGGAATCGTGCACGGCCGTCACGAAGACCGCGCACAGGCACGAGCCGGTACCGGACATGACCGCGCTGCCGCTGGTGTCGCACGGGAGCTCGCGGCTGCTGGACCTCGATCTTGCCGCACGGCTCATGGCCGCGTGCCGCACCGAGTGCGTGCTGTGCCGGAAGTCCCTTGCCGAGAAGACGGTCGCGTACGCCCGCCGACGCTAGCCGCCCTCGCTGGCGCAACTCGCGAATGGCGGGCTGGACGCCGCAGTTGAGCGCGGCCGGCTCAGTGGTGAGTCGTGCGGTCATGTGGCCATGATCTCGCGGAACGGGCCCGGCGCGTACTGCTCGGGGTCCGACAACGCCAGGGCCCTGAGCGCGCGGTCACTCGCTCGATGAAGTGCCGGGGATGCTGTCCGTGATGTCGCTCGACGGGTCGAGCGTGCCCTCGACGTCGTCAACAACAACGTCCAGGCTCATCAGCTTTCCGCCCCATGTAACCCGGGCGCCTGGGAATTCGGTTCCCTTCGCACCGGCGGCGCGCGCCCCAGCGATGAACGCGGCGATCTCGTCAAGGGTCATCTGCTTTGCTTTCGCCTTGTGTTCGAGTCTTTTGGTCATGGCTCTGATCCTCTCGCGCGGCGGGGCCGCCGCGCGCGGGATTCGCAGCGGCCGTCGAAGTCCGTTGCGAGAGCCTGATTGGCGGGATGGCGAAGGTCCTTATGGCGCTCTTTGAAAGCGACGACCCGCCCTGGCACGGCTTCTGACGGGCAGTCAGAAAAGCCTCATCCCATGACCCATCAACATCTCGACGACGAGGTGAACCTCGCCCTGATCGCCCTGATCGCCCTGATCGCTCGCATGGCCGGAGTCGGCCGCGCGGCCGTCGTCAACTGGCGCCGCAACAGGGTGGTTTCATCGCCACTGGCGGCACCAAGACGAGCCCGCGGTTTCCCCCCGCCGTCGCCGAGCAGACCGTCCGCACTGTGCAGCTCTTCGTCGAGTACGACCCGCAGCCACCCCTGGGCGGCATCGACTGGCGGTCCGGCGGCAGCGACTTCTTCAAGTCCCCCGTCTGGGCCATGGTGGAAGTTGCCCGGGCAGACCATCCTGCGATCCTGCCCCGCCTGACAACCTGAGCACCGCCGCGGTGACGAAAGCTCCCCGGCCCAGTGCCGCACCACGTTGGACCGGATGCACGACCATGGGGCGGACGGTCGCGCGGCCACCCTTGCGCAGGTCGAGCATGGTGTCAGAGCTGCACTTCGCGATCCGTGCTGCTGGCCCGTCGGCTGACGTCGGCGGCCCAGTCACCGGCGGATGTGCTCTGCCACTGGAGGTTCCGGAACGCCGCGGAATACCTGGTCTCCACCCACCGCAGACACGGCAGGGGCGGAAGCCGACTGCCCCATCGCGGCCTCGACTACGGACCCCAGCACGTTCCGGCATTCCTCCCCCTGGAATGGCACGAGACCCACCTCGGCGCCTTCACCGAGGCCTGCAGCATGTCCGTCCTACGGCGCACCACCTCCACCTTCCTCGCCCGGCGAGCCCTCGGAAGGACCATCCCCGAGGCCGCCGAGTTCCTCGGAATCCGACTCGCCGGACACGGCCTGGGCGGGCCCATCACCAGATGGGCCCGCCGCCAGGGCACCCCGGAAGCATACGAACGAGCCCTGGACGCGATCGTCGCAGAACTCGCCTCCTCACCGCTGATCGACTACCAGCACCGCCGCACCCTCCTCGCCGACTGGGCACTGCCACCACAGGCATGGCGCCAGATCGCCGACCAGCTGGAACGCCGACCCAGCCCCCGCTACATCTCCGACGACCGAGCACGCCTCGCCGTCACCGCCTACCTCTGGACGCAAGTCACCCAAGGCGAGACCCAGTTCGCACCGAAGCCGACAGAAGCCCGAAACGACCCCGAGCTCGACGCGCCATGGAGACTGGACCGGTTCACCATCGGACACTGGCTCCGGCAGAACAAGGTGCCCTTCTACCGGCAGATGAAGCCGCTGCTCGACGCCTACGCCACCCAGCTCGCCCGAACCGTCGATACAGCACGCTCCACTCGCCAACTCACACACTCACTCGCCAACTGAAGCGCTCAGAGGCCGTCACGTGGCGGCGGAGCAGACGAGGACTCGGCCGTCGCGGGTCCCGATGAGGAGCCGGCCCGATGGGGTGACGGTGAGCGCCGTGGGGATGACGGACACGTCTCCGAGGGTGAGGTGGTATCGCCAGAGCACGGTGCCGTCGTCGAGGCTGAGAGCGACGATCTCGCCGCCGTCGTAGGCGGTGAAGACCGTGCTTGCGTCGGCGGTCAGCGCGGTTGCGGAGCGGTCGGTGCGGAATACCCATCGAGGTGACCCGTCCGAGGCTTCGCGTCGGACGACGAACGAGTCACTGGGCTGGCGCCGCTGCCGGAAGACCCTGCCCGCGTGGACCAGGCTCCCGTCGGCGGCCTCCACACCGGGCCCACCGAGGTGTTCTTCCTCGGGAACCCAGGAATAGGGGAACAGCCGTCGTACGTCCTTCTGCGCCGGCTCGACCGGTCGGCCAGACCCGCGTCCGGCTTTCAGCTCGGCCGTGGCTACCCAGGGGACTCCGGGGTGCGAACGCCGAGTGCCCCCCTGCTTCACGTAGGACAGGAACCAGGTGCGGCTGGCGTTCCGGACGCGCAGGGGAGCCCTGCCGTTGACGGGTACACCCTGGACCCAGTACCCGGCGGGGGCGAGGGCCGGTTCACCGTCCGCCGCACTCGACAGCGATACGTAGCCGGACGGTGCGATCTGGTCCACTTGCGCACCGTCCGCCAGAGACAGCCGGACCACAGACTGCGGGCGCCGGTCGTGTCTTTCGGGGCGTACAAGGGAGACCCAGGCTGAGCTCTCGTCCCGGGCCACGGCAATCTCGCGGCCCCCTTCTTCGTCCGGGACGGCCCATGCCCGTTCCCCCGACGGAAGCCAGCACTCCAACTGCACTCCGCCGAGCGTGGCGAGGATCCGGCCGTCCGAGAGTTCCTCCACTGCCTGAACAGCGATACGGGGCTCCCAGTCCGGCCCGAGCTCGGTCACCAGCCGATACGCGGCCGCCCTGCCATCGGGACGGGGCGCCGGCACCCGGGGGCCGGCCAGCTCGATGGGCGTGATGGACCTGGGCGGCACCAAGCTCCAGTCGGACCGGCGTACCACGGCGGTGTGACTGTGCGTGTGCGCTTCCTTGTCCTGCCAGTCATCAGGCGGGGCCATAAGCACGCGAAGTCGCTGCTCGTCGAGCCACTCCAGCTCCACGACCTGGCGCCCGTCCTGATGCTCGAAGGCTGAGATGGATGCTCCTGTCTCCAGGTGGAGGAGGAGCAGGTCACCGGAGAAGAAGTACCCGCCGTCGTAGGAACCGGTTCCGACGGCGAGCAGCGGCAGCGTGGGGTGGAACGCCATCGCCTGGACCACGTCGCGAGAGCGGATCAGTGCGCGGCAGGACAGGGTGGCGGTGTCGTAGACGCCGACCGCCGGGTGATCGGAGAAGCCGTGCGTACCCGCCACAGCGAGCAGCCTCCGCCGTCCGTCAGCCACGGCAAGGGTGGGGTAGCCGATCTCGGCGAAGGAGCGGTCGCCGAGAATCCGGTCGACGGAGAACGAGTAGGTCATGGGAACGATCTTCGCAACACCTTGTGAAGGACGAAAATGAAATCCTGGCCTACGAGCCGCCACCGACCTCAGCCCTTAAGCCCAGCCGTGGGCGGCGGCGGCATACACGCCCAGGCGTGACGCTCAAGGTGCCAACTCAAGCACTCACTCGCCAACTGAAGCGCTCAGTCACACCCGCGTGCGTCGGCGGCACCGTCGGCTACCTCGTAGGTGTGCAGATCCAGGTCCACCAGGCTCGTGACTACGTTGCCGTGATGGACGAGCTCCGCACGCTGATCCAACCTCGGTGTGATGCCTGCCGCCCATGCCCCGCGCAGCGGACCGGCAAGCCCGGTGTGCGGCGTTCGGCGTCTGCGCGCTGTCCGGGGTGCCGGGGTCGGTCAGCGGGCTGGTGCCGGTGACGACGTCGACACGGTCGCCGCTGTCGGCGAAGGATCGGTGGCCTACTCGTGGTCAGCGCAGAGCTGGGTAGTCAGGGCCACCCATGCCCACTCCTCCCAGGCTTCGGGCGTCCAGCCCCGGTCGCGGACGAAGATCAGGTACAGCTCCGGGCTGAGCAGCCCGTACAGCAGGTCGGCTGCGCGGGCGGTATCGACGTCGGGGCGGGCGTCGGGCTTGGAGGTCAGTGCCTCCGCTGCGGCGTGCTGGACGGTGTAGCGCGGGTCGGGGCCGGCGGGCCACTGCGCGGCGATCTCCGGGTCCGTGGCCGCCGCGGCCGCGATCAACGGCATGATCGGGGCGACACGGCCGAGGACGTCGCGTACACCCCGTACGTGAGCGCGCAGTTGCCCAGCCGCGGTCGGCTCGGCGCACGCGGCGCGGAACCAGTCGCGGTCCATCGTGGCGACCGGTTCGACGTCGCCCGCGATGGACGTGTCGACGACGTCCTTGAACAGCGCGCGCTTGTTCCGGAACACGAAGTACACGGTCTGGACGGCCACACCCGCGCGATCCGCGACCTCCTGAAGGCTTGTCGCACCGTACCCCTGTGCGACGAACAGCTCCCGCGCCGCCGCGACGATTTTCTCGCGGGTACGCCGCGAGCGCTCGGCCCTCTTGTCGGGGCGCTTGACGTTCTGTCCGTCGGATCCCTTGACCGCATCCATGCCGGGAGTCTATCTCTAGAGTCAGTCACTAGAGATGAATTCTAACTTCTTGGAGGGGTAGCGATGAGTGAGACTCGGACGGCTGAGGAACTCGACCAAGAGGCGGCTGTGCGCCGCGTGTTGGAGGACTTCTACCGGGACGGCAGGCCGCCGTGGGACAGCGGCATCACGCCGCCCGAGCTGATGGCCCTGATAGAGGGGCCGGGAGCGCTGGTGCCGGGCCAGGTCCTCGAACTCGGCTGCGGCACCGGGACCAACGCGGTGTACCTGGCCCGGCACGGCTGGCAGGTGGCGGCCGTCGACCTGGTCGACCGCGCGGTCCGGCAGGCGAGGGAGAAGGCCGCCGCTGCCGGAGCGGACGTTACGGTGCTGTGCGGGGACGCCACGCGACTCGACGAGCTGGGTGTGCCCGGCCCGTACGACCTGTTCTTCGACCTGAGCTGCTACTGCGGGATTCCACCGCACCGCCGCGACGCCTACGCCGCCGGCCTCACCAGGCGTGCCGCTCCCGGTGCGCGACTGCTGATGTTCGGGTACGGGCCCGGGGCTTTCGACGACTCGTGGTCCGGTGTCACGGCGGACGAACTCCGCGCCAGGTTCGCCGGGTGGCAGCTGGCCGACGTGACGCCCGGCACGAACCCGGTCCCGACATTCTGGTTCACGCTGTACCGTGCCGCCGCCGCATCATGAGCTCAGCCACGCCGCATCTTCGGGCTGCGGACATCCCATGGCCGGGGATCTCGGGGGTGTGCGTCCCGTAGCGCCGGTTTTCGTGACGTTGTGCCCCACCCGCCGCAGCGGTGACGTCCGCTGTTCCGGGGCCGGGCGCGGTGGGAAACTGCGGCAGCCGGGGAGTTGAGCGGCCGAAGGGGCGGGCGGATGATCGTGACGGAGTTTCGGACGGTGGACGTGCCGGTGGAGGACCGGTTCGACTACTGGTGCCAGCTGGTGGGGAAGACCATGGTGCCCGTCGACATGGACAGCGACCACGCGGCCGACTATCGCGGGGAGATGCGGGTCCTCGGGGTCGGTGCGGCCTCGGTGTGGCCGGTCACGACGCAGCCGGTCCGCCTCAGGCGGACACCCCGGCTCATCCGGCAGTACGATCCGGAGCTCTACCGCCTGTTGCTCCCACGGCACGGCACTCTGGAGGTGTCCCAGGCCGGCAGGCAGAGCGCACACGGCTCCCCGGACATGACGGTCACCAATACCTGGCGCCCCTTCGACCTCCGCTATCCGGAACCGGTCACGGTTGTCGGCCTTGAGATACCCCGGAGACTCCTGCCACTGCCCGAGGCGAGGGTGGAGGGACTGCTGTCACGGCGACTGCCGGCGCGGGACGGTTTCGGCGCGTTGCTCGCTGCTTTCCTCACCACGGTGTCCCGGGACAGCGCTTCGTACGGGCCGTCGGACGGCCCTCGCCTGGAGACGGTCCTCGTCGACCTTCTGTCGGCGGTGCTCGCCCACCACCTGGAGGAGGAGAACCGATTATCGCCTGAGACGCGGGGACGCACTCTCGTGCTGCGGGTGCGGGCGTTCGTTCAGCAGCACCTGCACGAGCAGGAGCTCTCGCCGGCGTCCATAGCGGCCGCGCACCACATCTCGGTGAGCTATCTCCACCGCCTCTTCCAGGCGGAAGGCGTGACAGTCGCAGCGTGGATCCGGCAGGAGCGCCTCGCCCGGGCCCGGCGCGACCTGGGGGACCCGCTGCTGCGGCACGTACCGGTGCACCAGATCGGTGCCCGCTGGGGCTTCTTGGATGCCGCCGTCTTCAGCCGCGCGTTCCGTAAAGCGTACGGGCTGCCACCGCGGGACTACCGCCACCAGACTCTGCGCGCCCCCAGGCGTACTGGTGGCTTCCCATCCCCTGCCTGACCACTACACCGACGGTATCCGTCAAAGCGGAACAGCCTCACAGAGGATGTACTCGGTGACCTGTCTCCGCTCCTTCCTCTACGGCCAGGTCCGCCTCCCCGCCCTTGGTACGTGTGATCTCGTAGACCCACGCAGGAGCCGCCCTCACGGCCACGAGGCGGGTGGCAACACTCGGTGCGACGTGGCCGCGAGGACAGCTCAGCCGAGTATCGGCTGCTACTTCACCAGGAGCACGCAACTCGCCGCGTTGTCGCCGGTGCCGTTGTCGACGCTTCGGGTGCTGTTGTTCCAGTGGTTGTTCGAGATGGCCCGTCACACCGGGCGGGGAGGTACGAACCCACCCATCACGTTCAAGCAGGTCGACACCGTCCTCCCGCTTCCCGCACACCCTCAGACACGGGACGTCCGATCTCCAACTGCCCAGCCGGGTACTGCGCCACGTGGCGCGGGGCTCGCTCTGCGCCGGCGACCAAGCTCGTCAACGAGCTGGTCGAGGCCGCTGACGAGAAGCAGCTGTCGGAGACGATCGCCCGCTGCGGCCGTGTCGATCTTTTATGCGTCGATGAAGGCGGATAACTGGAACTCGACTGGCGGGGTGCCGAGTTGCTGTTCCAGGTGCTGCCTGAACGTGAGGAGGAGAACAGCGTCGGCATCGCCTCGAACGAATCGTCTTCCGGGTGGACGAAGACGTTCACCGCCCTGCGGCTCTGCGCGGTGACCGTCGACCGGCTCACCTTCAACGGAGCGATCGTCCAGATCGGCACCGAGTCCTACCGCCTCGCCCGCACCGAGCAAACCGCCGCCGGCTGAGGCCGGAGCCGGGTTCCTGCGCGGTACTTGTGGACCGCGCAGGAACATCTCATGCGCCGGTTACTCCGTCGATCCGCTCGCGAATGAGATCAGCGTGACCGTTGTGACGCGCGTACTCCTCGATCATGTGCACCATGATCCAGCGCAGGGAGACCCCCGGATCACCGACAAAACCCGCGTCGTGTTCGGACAGGTGACCGAAATCGTCCAGCGACGCGTCGGCAATCACCTCACGGCCCCGGGCGACCTCGGATTGCCAGGCAGCCGTCGCCTCGTCGAGCCCTCGGTCCGGCCGGAGCGCGTAGCCGTCGACGTTGTTTTCCCCGAAGACCGGCGGCACATCCTGACCTGCGAATACACGCTGGAACCAGTTGCGCTCCACCTCGGCCACGTGCTGAACCAGACCGAGTAGCGTCATCGACGAGGGTGACACTGCGGCAAGCCGTAATTGATCATCCTTGAGGCCCGAACACTTCAAGGCAAGAGTTGCACGGTGAAAGTCCAGCCATGCCTCCAACATGGCTCGCTCGTCAGCATGCGCGGGTGGGATAAGGCGTCCATCCGGTGTCGTATTCATCGGCACACCGTGGCAGCAACAGCCCCGGCTCACGACCACCTTCGCTACCGACGAACACGCCTATCATCCCTTCCCGTCCCAGGGCGGGCCAGTGACATCACAGCTCGCTGGCATTGATCTTGCTGAGCCGCGCGAGGCGACTCCTGGAAGCACCTCCAAATGACTCCCCAACGAAATGACACAGCCAGCCGAGCGGATCGGCGGTGCCCGGCCCCTCGCGTCGGTCACCGACGAGGAGATCGGCGAGGTGCTGTGGAGCCGGTCCGCAGTGAACACCTGGAACGCACGCCGGGCGCGCCCCTTGAGCGTGTCCTCCTGTCCTCGGGAGCGCCAAGGTTCCTTGTCCGCCAGGTCCTGGCCGGTGAGCTGGCGGACTGTGTTGCCGGCGAAGGGCCAGAGCGGGTGACGCCCTCGCCCGGCCAGCGGGTGCCTGCTGCGGGGTCCGCAAGCGCGTCCTGCTCTACTCGTGAACCGCAGGTCGGACCGTTGTGGGCGGCCAGTTGGATTTCTCCGTCCGCAGCCGTCTGATGGGGAACCAACTGGCCACGGGGCCGCTGACGGTCAGTGACTTGGTTCGCGCTCGTCATCCATTTGTCTGGCGGTTCCCGCGACGGCCGGACCGAGATCGGTGGGGAGGTGGCGCACCGCCAGGGCGACGGCCTCCTCGGCTGTGGCGGCCTCGCCGAGAACGTCATCGGAGAGCGGATGCCTCTTCACGCGGAAGGGGCTGCCACCGTGTGACGGGACGATGGCCACCTCATCGAGGAACGGGTATCCAGCGCAGAAGCTGAAGCCGAGCGTCCAGTGGCTGGAGAATACATAGAGCCGTCGCAGCCGTGGTTCTGCGTGAGCCGCTTCCACGAGTTCGCCAAACCCTGTGAAATCCGGTTCCTCGGCCGCCTGCTCCCGCATTGTGTGCCACTGCAGCTCCACCACCGCAGCCGGCCCGCGTTCGTGAGCTTCGGCGCGCTTGCTGGAGCGCAGAAACGACAGCTCCGCCCGCAGCTCCCGCAGGCTCCTGCCCTGCCCCCATGCCGCTCCGGCCCTGACGACATCCGCCAGGTCGGTCGTGGCTCCGGTGATGAGTTCGATGCCGAGACTCCAGCCGGAGACACCGAACCAGCGGCTCTTCGCCCCGATGTGAACGGACAGCGGCTTGCGCTCGGGCACCGAAGAGGCGATGCCCGCCGAAACGAGTGGGCCCCAATCGCCGGGTACCACTGTGAGATCGGCACCGAGTTCGGCCGCCACCTGTTCCAGCGCTGCGGCCAGGCTGCCCGCAGCAGCCAGATCAGGGTAAAGGTCAGGGTCCACCTTCGTAGTCTGCCGTCGCGACGCCACCAAGAGAACGGCGATCAGACGTTGTTCTGACAGCACCCGGGCGAGAGCCGAAGAGTCCACAGCGGGCTGACCCTGAAACTCCTGGACCGCTGTCGGGAGACCTGTCAGGCTCCGTCTCGTGGGGATCCTCGATGTCCTGACCAGCATGGCGAAGACGGGGCGGCTGGGCCCGGTGTTCAGCGTAGCCGAGTGGAGCGATGTGACCGCAGCTCTCGGCGAGGCGTGGGACATCGGGACGATGAGCCTTAGCAGAGAGTGGCCGAGGCTCTTCGCCTACGGAGACCTTGAGCTGAGTGTCTGCCGCTGCCGCAAGGTGTCCCTCATCTGCGTCCAGACCTGGCGCGACGTCGTCGAGCTCCCCTCGTCGGTTGTCGGGGGGACGGGCATCTTCCCGGCAGGGCTCAGGCACGCGGATGTCCTGTCCGCCCTGGACAGGGCCGACTGTTCCTGGGAACCCTGTCCGTCGCTGACCTTCGGCGACCAGCGCTCGCTCGTGACGGTCCAGACAGGAGCGAACTTCACCTTCGAGATCCCCGGGGGCGGGGAGCCCGTGTTGAACGTCATGGGCCTGCCTGGCGACGGACACGACTGCAACGTGAAGCGCCGTCAGAGCTATTGAAGACTCATTGATCCAGCGATCGCTGACCGCTGCCCGAAACTCGGGTTCTGGCTCGTTTTCCGTGAAGCGGTCACACACTGTTCAGTGACGTCGGCCGCTGAGATGATCACCGCTCACCCATAGCTGAGGAGTCGGGGCCCCAGATGAGTAGCTGGTCGCCAAAGGTAGATGAGGTGTTGGAGGCGTCGGGATGGACGCCTGGACGGAAGGTAGACACGGCCTGGTGGCGATCCATGTTCGAAGCAGTCGGCCTCGCCATGCACGACGCTGCGGAAGCCTTCCTGCAAGAGTTCGGCGGTTTGACTGTGAACGTCAGCGGACCAGGGATCAGCTGTGCACGCACGCCGTTCGAGCTGGACCCCGAGCTGGCATGGGGCGAGGATGACCGATTCACGGAGTGGGGCGAAGCGATCGGGCGCTATCTCTACCCGCTCGGCGAGCTGGACCACGGCCGGTTCTTCCTGGGCATCGATGAAGCGGGCGTGATCTATCTCGTCGAGACCTGGGTTGCCAGCTTCGGACCGATGCCTCACGCCATGGAGAACTTGGTTCTCGGCGTGGCTCCCCGCCGAATCGATGAGAGGTACGAGCCAGCGGGACAGCCGTCCTGACGCGTCGGTCACGTGTAGAGCAGCACTCGCTTTCGCAGGAGCAGGAATCCGGCTCGGCCGAACATCTGCCGTTTGAGCATCTTGATCCGGTTGACGTGCCCCTCTACGACGCCCGAGTTCCAGGGCAGGGTGAGACCGGCGATGACAGCGTCACGGTCGCTGTCAGCGTACGGACTTTTCTCCCCCAGTTGCGTACGGACGAACGTCCCCAGCTCTGGTCGCAGGTTGCGGCAGTGCGGCAGGGATCTCGGTTGAGATCGATGTCCGGACCAGGGACACTCGCGCGATGAGCCGCAGCACATCGTCTGAACCGATCCAGCGAGGGTGGGATGAGCCCTGGTATCGGGTCCGTGTGGAGGGTTTCGAAGCGTCGTTCCTGCCCAGCGACGGCGAGGACTTGGACGAGGTCTGCAACGTCGATGTCTTCGTGACTCTGAACGATGGATCTCGTTGGACCGCGACCGTGTTCACCGTCGCGGAAGTCGACCGCCTGATGAAACTCTGGGCAGGGACCCACGAGGCCCTCGGGGGCCGGTACTTCTGGGTCTCGGACGGCCTGATCGTCAGGGATCCCGGCATCGACAACATGACCGACGTGATTGCCGGACTGATCGAGAACGGCGAGTTCTCCAAGATCTTCCAGCCGGTGATCAACAACTGATCAAGTGTTCGACCGCCGGAAGTGACGTGGGTTGTCAGGCCACGTCGTTCTCTCGCTCGATCGCCTTTAGGCGGTTCTTGAGCCGGTAGCTGGGGCCATTGATGGAGATCACTTCGCAGTGGTGGAGGAGCCGGTCGAGGATGGCGGTGGCGAGGACCTCGTCGCCGAAGACCTGGCCCCATTCGCTGAAGGTCTTGTTCGAGGTCAGGATGATCGAGCCCCTCTCGTAGCGCTTGGAGATGACCTGGAAGACCAGGTTCGCCTCGGCTCGTTCGAGGGCTGGTAGCCGACCTCGTCGACGACGAGGACGCTGGGCCGCAGGTAGGTGCCGAGCTTGTTCGTCAGCCGCCCGGCGGCTTCGGCGGCCTTGAGGTTGCGGACCATGTCGTCGAGGCTGGTGAAGTAGATCGAGTAGCCCGCCCGGCAGGCCGCGACCGCGAGAGCGACGGTGATGTGCGTCTTGCCGACCCCGGGCGGCCCGAGCAGGGCGGCGTTCGCCTTGCCGTCGACGAACGAGAGGGTGGCGAGGTCCTTGACCTTGCGCGGGTCGAGGTCGGGCTGGAAGGAGAAGTCGTACTCGTCGAGTGTCTTGTGGTGCGGCAGCCGGGAGAGCCGCAGGCCCTGGCGGAAGCGGCGGTCGTCACGGACGGCGAGTTCCTCGGAGAGGACCAAGTCGAGGAAGTCGAGTTAACCCATCCTTCCATCGTCGGCCCGCCGGGTGTACTCGTTGATCGTTTCGGCCAGGTGGGGCAGGCCGAGCTTGCCGGCCGTGTTGCGGATGCGGGTGGAGACCCGCTCGCTCAAGACGTTTCCCTCGTGCTCGGACGGATGGTGAAGGGACGGGTGCCGGTCAGCTCGTCATAGACCGACAGCGGACGGCGGCCGACCTCGACGCGGGTGGCCGCGGCCCGGTTCAGCAGTGCCTGCAGAGGTCCGGCCTCCTCGCCCAGTGGACGTTCATGGCGAGGTCGTGGCAGGACCTCGCCGGTGGTGGTGCGGCGTCCCTTGCCGGTGGGCAGACCGTCCCAGTGGGCCTCTTCGATGACGCGGACCCCGCGGCCGATCGCCCGCGGATGGGTGGCCAGCAGCGTCTCGCCGTCGGCGTTCGCAATGGTGGAGTGCAGCATGACCTGGGACTTCGTGGCCCTGATCTCCACCAGCTGACGCGGTCGGACCCTGCGGGCGGGCACCGAGTAGAGGTTGCCGCCGAAGGCGACCAGGCAGTCCTTGCCGACCGGCCGCAGCTGCCGCTCGGCCACCAGATACGGAGTCTCCGGCAGAGGTTTGAGGGCCATGTGGTCGCGGGCCGCCCGCTCTCCGATGATCTGCTGGTGAGTCCTGTGGGCCTGAGCCCGTCGTTGCGGCACCCATGCGGCGAAGGCGGCGTCCATCTCCTCGACGGAGGAGAAGGACCGGCCGGACAGGACGTGGTCACGGACGATGAGGACCTGCCGTTCGACGCGGCCCTTGCCGGTGGGCCGGTAGGCGGCGAGGACGTCGATGTCGAAGTCGTAGTGGCCGGCGAACCCGACCGCTTCCGGGTGCAGCGGGACGGCCTCGCCCGGAGCGACGTGGCGGCGGACGACGGTCTTCGTGCGGTCGTAGACGATCGTCATCGGGACGCCACCGAAGTGGGCGAAGGCCCGGCGGTGGCAGTCGAAGAACGTCTGGAGGGCCTGGCTGGTGGTGAAGAAGCAGAACGGGTCGCGCGAGTACGACAGCGTCATGTGGAAGGAGTAGACCTTCCCGATGCCCATGTGGGCGAGGATCTTTCCCTCGTCGCCCCAGTCGACCTGGGCCCGGGCGCCGGGGATGACCTCGAAGCGGCGGTGCATGCCGGCGAGTTCCTTCGGCGTGATGCCCAGGTCCTCGGGGATCCGAGGCCGGGCTTCCTGAACGTAGAGCTTGACCCTCTGGTAGTTGCCGGTGAACCCGTACTCCGCGGTCAGCCGCCCGTGGATCACCGCGGCCTTCATCAGGATCTCCGCCCGGAGCATCGAGTCGACCAGCGGCGCGAACTCGTCGATCACCCTCGCCTTCGACCGCCCGTTCGGCGACCGACGCGGCGGGGTCGCCGGATCCGGTGCCGACAGATACTTGCGGACCGTCTTCCGGTCCAGCCCGGTCTCCCGGGCCACCTCCGACAGGCTGATCGCCCCGGACTACAGCAGACTCCGGAAGCGTCGCAATTCCAACCATCGATGCGGATCCAGGACCATCGTCGACCGCCTTCCGCCGCCTCTCACCGACCAAGCAGCAGAGTGCCGAGCAGGAGGTCTCAACGCATCAACAACTGTCCCTTTGCATCCGTACGCGGGTGGGGACGTTCATGTGTACGCCGACAGTCGCGGTCGATACCGGCGGCGAGGGTATGGAGGCCGGGCAGGTTGTCGTTGCGGACGGCGTCGAGCCACTCGGGCAGCCGCCGGCCTTGTCGCTCGGTGAGGATCTCGGCGAAGGACCGAACTAGCCCGGTGAGTGCATCCAGTTCGGAGCAGTGGACCAGAACGGTCTTGAGGCGGAGCTGTTCCGCCCCGGTGAGGGTGTCGGGGCGGCGGAGGATCCAGCCGGCGACCGTGCGAGGTGAAGGCGGCGGTGCAGTGACCGGATCTGTCGAGAGACGCTTGGCGCGGAAGTAGGCGCGAACTCGCTGGTAACTGCCCTTGTAGCCGAGCGGCACGATCTCCTCCCATGCCTTCCACGCGTTGGTGCAGCCTTGGTTCCAACGATCGTCCAGGTACGGCTTGTACTCATCGAGTACGGAAGGGCGCCCCTGCCATTGGCCGCGGAAGAGATCCTCGGGCGCGGTGGCGTCGGCGAGGAATTTGACGGTGCGGTACGTCATTCCGGGTTGGCGTTGGATCGCGCGGCAGCTTTGGCCGGCGGCCTCCCGGTCAGGCAGCAGATCAACCGGCCGTCGGGTCTCAACATCGACCCGAACCGTTCCGTAGACGGGGCCCTTGCGCATGGCGTACTCATCGACGCCGACCACCTGCGGGGTCGGCGTCTCCGGGTCAGGCAACGCGTCGAGCAACCGCAACACCGCGCTGCGGCTGACGGACACCCCGAAGACCCGTGCCATCCGGGCGCCGGCCCGGCCGGCGAGGGCGAGACCGACCGCGGCAAGCGTCGAACACAACCACTCGGTCCACCTGCTGCGCCGACAAACACTGTCGCTGAAGGTGAGCCAAGCCAACCAGCGGCTCGTCGGTGGTTGAGGCCCCGCCCACGGCGATGTCTTCGGCCAATCCCGGGTGTGCGGCCTCCGTTCCGGAGTGGAACGTGTTCCGGCGGAGCGGAGTGAGGCGTTCGCGGCCCTGGCCTGTGCGCATCGCCGTTCCGGAGGGGGCTGCGGTGGGGGCGGTGCGGGACTGGACGCATCAATGACGGAGGACTTCGGTGAGGCGGTCGTCAGCGAGGTTCGGCCAGCGCGGCGGCGAGCTTGGCCCAGCGACGGAGGCGTTCGCGAGGACCGCGTCGCCTGCCGCGTCCGCTGCGCCGCACGCGGCACTGAGCATGGTGTGCACGGCTGTCGCGTTGCAGGCGGCGGTGATGGGCGAAGCCGATGCCCGGGTCGGCGACGCATCGGGCGGCATGTGCGGGACTCAGGTACTGCGGGATGCCGAGAGTTTCCAGGGTGTCGGCGGATCTGCCTTTGGAAGAGACCGAGCAGTCCGCCGTTTTTCACGACACTCGGACCGGCGGCAGGGGTGGCGATCGCCGCTGTGTGGAGATGTTGTCGCGGGTGCCAACGGCATCGAGTCCGAGACACCGAGCGGGAGAACAACTCCGGGTCGTCGCCCGCGCTGATGCATGCGACACCAGCAGCAAGGCACTATCGAGGGCATGACTCAGCTGCTCCCGGCTGCGGCAGGAGGGTGGACGATCGCCGCCGTCTCCTACGACAGTGCGGCCGCTCGCGGACTCACCCAGGCCCTTCAGCGTGAACAGTTCGCGACCTACGGGCGGGCCGACGCGCCCGAGGCCACCGCCGCCGCGGAGTTCGAGTCGCCCCACGGCGTTTTCCTTGTTGCTGCCCGCGCGGATGAGACCGCTCTTGCCTGCGGTGGATGGCGCACCGCCGGGCCCGCCACCGCCGAGGTCAAGCGCATGTACGTAGCCCCGACCGCCCGCGGACAAGGTCATGGTCGGCGGCTCTTGGAAGCCCTGGAACAAGACGCTTGGCGGCACGACATGACCCAGGTCATTCTGGAGACCGGCGTCAGTAACCACGCCGCGCTCGCCCTGTACACCCACTGCGGATACACCCTGGTCGAGCCCTACGTACCCGGCCGAGACCCACGGATCAACCGGGCACTGAGCAAGGCCCTGAGTCAGCCGCTGATGGCCCGTCAGCAGAACGACGGGCCGATGTAGCCAGTTCGGCTCTCTCCGAGGGTGGTTGCTCGAAGGGACTGGCGGATACCCGAGCGGCCGCTGAGCGGCCGGGTCTGCATCGGCAGGGTCCCACGGGCAGGTGCCAGTACGGGGCCGCCCGGCGGTCCATCTCGGGCAGGTCGGGATGAGCAGCGACGACACCCCGTTGTCCGCGGGGAACGGCACCGACAGTCGGCCGTCGTTCTCGCGCGTCCCACCGGGAACGTCTGATCCAGCGTCACGGAGTGGTGCCGCCGACGAACTCGTTCATCTCGCCGCTGTCATCCCGGGCTTCTATGGCCGCCGGGCCGCTACGGTCATCCGTATGACCGGACCCACGAGGCCCCCGCCCCGGTTGACCACTTGGCCGCGCTCTCCGCGCCGTACTCCCGCGAACGCGCCGAGATGATGGAAGCCTGGCTCGTTGGCGTCCACAGCATTGTGTCCGGAAAGTGCGTCGTCAGAGCCGCCGCGCCGGCGGCCGGGGCCGTCATGTGCACCCTCAGGGTGAGCCCGGACTCGGGTGCCACCAGTCCGTGCCGGGCCGCGAGGGCGTCGTGCCCCGGCTCTCCTTCCTCTGCGCCTTCCCCGTCACCCGCCGGCGCCGCGCGCACTGCGGGCCACATGGTCAGGGCGCGAGCAGGAGCGTACCGTCGCCGCGTCGGCCAACTGCCGGTTCGCCGCGGTCGGGACGCCAGAAGCCGGGAAGCGCTTCGCCCTCACTCTGACCGCACCACAGCGCACACGCACCACCCGTACACGCGCCACCTCTCGCACCATCCCCGCTCACCCCCTCGAAGGAGAGACACATGGGGCAGGAGAGAACGACGTGGTCCGCCATCCCCTGGCGGAGCCGTACGACCCGGCGACACCCCTCACGGTCCTCACACCCCTCACGGTCCTCGCGGTACGCGGCGATTCTGGCGTTCACCGTGGCGATTCCGCTGGCCGTCCCCGGGGGCGCGCTCGCCGCGCCCACCGGGGTCGGTGGAACCGCCGCCGTGGCGGACGCACCGTCGCCGACCGCGCAGTGGGACGCTCTGCGGCCCAAGCTGGCCGGTATCAAAGGCGTCTGGACCAACCAGAGTTACCCCGGCTCCGTGCAGAACACGATGCCGGACACCGCCCTCCTCGGGAACGGCGACGTGGGTGTGACCTCCGGCGGCAGCACCGGCGTGAAGTCGTTCTACGTCTCCAAGGGCGACTTCTGGAGCGGCAATCCCGCGCGCCCCGCGCCCATCGGCGGTGTGACCATCCAGGGCACCACCCCGCAGAACAACGCCAACCTCGCGCTCGGCGCCACGGCCACCGCCAGCAGCACCACGGACCCCTTCGCCCCCTCGCGGGCGGTCAACGGGCAGTGGGGCAGCGGGTACGAGGGCTGGGTCTCGGCGATCGGCAAACCGCAGTGGATCACCCTCGACCTCGGCTCGGTGAAGTCCGTCGCCCGTTATGTGGTCCGCAACGACAACGCGGCACGCCCCGGCAACGCCTCCTTCAACACCAAGAACATGACGTTCCAGACCAGTACCAACGGCTCCTCCTGGAACACCGTCAACACGGTCACCGACAACACGGCCGATGTCATCGACCGGACCATCACCGCCGTACAGACGCGGTACATCCGGCTCAACATCACCGAGCCGACGCAGAGCACCACCCCCGACTCGACCGACAACCCACGGGCGCGCATCGGCCAGATCGAGCTGTACGCGAGCGGCGGCGGTACGACCCCGCCCGCCGAGCCGTTCCGCGAGGAGCAGCACATCGTGGACGGGTCGATCACCACGTCCGTGTCGATGGGTGGCACCCCGCTGTCGATGAGGACCTGGCTGGCGGCCGAGAAGAACGTCCTGGTCACCTCCGTCACCTCGACCGGCACCCAGCCCGTGCAGCTCCAGGCGTCGACGTTCGCCGGCGCGGTGGGCGGCGGCAACGCGTCGTACGCCAACTCGGCCGGCGTCAACGGCCAGGTGATGTGGGCGGAGCGTGCCACGGCCCCCGGGGCCAACTGGGTGTCGCGTGGGGCGCTGGCGTCAACGGTCCTCGGTGGTACGGCGGTTCAGCCTCCCACCGTCTCCGGCCCGACGGCGAGGACGGTCTTCACCCTCCCGGCCGGCCAGACGGCGCACCTCGTGACGTCGATCGCGGGCGGCGGCCGGAACCCGGTGGCGCCGCGCGACAGCGCGGTGTCGCTGGTACGGGCGGAGAACACCGGCTCGATCGGGACGCTCGACACCCAGCGGGTCGCCTGGTGGAAGAACTACTGGATGCGCTCGGGCGTGAATCTGAACGACGCGGCGCTGGAGCGGTTCTACTACCCCGCGCAGTACTTCATCGGCGCGTCGAGCCGGCAGGGCAGAATCGCGCCCGGTCTCTTCGGTATCTGGACGACCACGGACTCACCGCAGTTCAACGGTGACTACCACTTGAACTACAACGCGCAGGCGCCGTTCTACGGTGTCTACTCCAGCAATCGCCCCGAACTCGCCCTGCCGTTCCATGAGTTGATCCTCGGCTACGTGCCCGAGGCGCAGCGCCGGGCCAAGCAGGACCTGCGGCGGGTGAAGCCGGACTACGTCGACCGGCGCTTCCCGAGCGGCGGGGTGCCGTCGGGGGTGCTGTACCCAGTGGGCATCGGGCCGTTCGGTTCGACGAGCGGCTCGACCACGGACGACCAGTACCACCAGCAGGTCTCCAACTCCCTCTTCTCCGCGACCCAGTTCATCTCCTACTACGAGTACACGCAGGACGTGGAGTTCCTGCGGACCAAGGGCTATCCGTTCCTGACACAGGTGGCGCAGTTCTTCGAGCACTGGCTGGAGCGGAACGCGAACGGCACGTACACGCTCTGGGGCGGGCCGCACGAAGGCACCTGGGGCAGGAACTCCTCACCCGACATCGGCATGCTCAAGCAGGTGCTGACAGCGGCCATCGCCGGCAGCGAGAGGCTCGGGGTGGACGCGGCCAAACGGCCCGTCTGGCAGAACATCCTCAACAACCTGCCCGCCCAGCCGACCACTGTCCTGGGCGGCAGGACGGTCTACTCCCTCGCGGAGACCATGGAGGGCTCGGACACCCGGGTCATCCGCCCCGGTGACAACACCATCAACCTCGAATTCGTCCAGCCCGCCGACCAGTTGGGCGTCAACTCCGACGCCGGGCAACTCCAGGTCGCGCGTGACACGGTCGACGCGATGAACAGCTGGGACCAGCACAACAGCTTCCCGAAGATCTTCACCCAGGCGGCCAGGGCCGGCTATCCGGCGCAGGCGCTGATCGACCGCCTCAAGTCGGTCCTCTCCGCGCGCACGGCGGCCAATCTGCGGATCACCGACCCGAACCACGGGATCGAGAAGTCCGGCACCACCGAGGCGATCAACAGCATGCTGGTCCAGAGCGACAAGGGCATCGTCGCCCTCTTCCCGACCTGGCCCACGACGAAGGACGCGAGCTTCTACCAGCTCCGGCAGAAGGGCGCGTTCGTGGTGTCCAGCTCGAAGAAGGCGGGCCGGGTGGAGTACGCCGACGTCCGGAGCGAGGCGGGCGGCACGCTGCGGCTGAGGAACCCGTGGGGCGGCGGGGCGTTCCGGGTGACGGACGCGAACGGGAACACCGTGCCGTACACCACCCCGGGGGGTGTGATCACGGTCCAGACGACGGCAGGGCAGACGTACCACGTCAACCCGGCGTGAACCCGTCCCGGCAGGTGTGAGAGCGAGCGTGGCGCCGTGGCACTGTCCCCGGCGCCACGCGGACGGACGGTCCACCGGGCCTGCGGTCTCTGCGGGGTAGCCCGGCGTTCTGCGGGGACGGGCCCGGGCTGCCCCGACCCGTCCCACAACGTCAGTGCGCCGTCGCCTGCCGCCGGGGACGAATGCCGTTCCTGAGAGGGTCCGTGGCGACCGCTGCCCAAGAGCGGGCACTGCCGGGGACTGTCAACTGTCGGGCTTTTCCTCGCCCTCCGGCAGATACCAGCGGTACGGCGCGATCAGGTCCGTGGCGGCAGGTTCGGGCCCCCACGAGCCGACCGCGTAAGGCTGGAGCGGCGGAGGGTTCGTCAGCAGGTCGGAGGCGGTCTCCCAGATCCGTTCGATGCCGTCCGACCTCGTGAACAGCGCCTGGTCGCCCAGCATCGCGTCGAGGATCAGCCGTTCGTAGCCCTCGAGCGCGTTCTTCTCCCGGAACGTGTCCCCGTAGCGGAAGGTCATCCGTGCGGGGCTCAGGTGCATGGCCGGTCCTGGCTTCTTGGCCAGGAACCGGGCGGCGATCCAGCCGGGATCGCCGAAGTCGATCACGATCGAGTCGTCGCCGGCGGTCTCGTCCCCGGGGAACATCCGCAGCGGTGGTTCGCGCAGGCTCAGACTGATCACCTGCCGGCGCTGCGCGAGGGACTTGCCGGAGCGCAGGTAGAAGGGCACCCCCGCCCAGCGCCGGTTGTCGACCTCCACGCGCATCGCGACGAAGGTCTCGGTCGCCGAGTCCGGTGCGACGCCCGGCTCTTCTCGGTAGCCCTCGTACTGGCCGCGCACGACATGCGCGGGATCGATGGGCCGCATCGCCCTGAAGACCTTGACCTTCTCGTCCCGAAGCGGTCCCGCTTCGAGGGACGCCGGAGGCTCCATGGCCACGAGGCTCAGCACCTGGATGAGATGTGTGACAAGCATGTCCCGGAACGTGCCGGTCTCTTCGAAGAACTGGGCGCGCCCTTCGATCCCGATCGTCTCGGGCACATCGATCTGCACGGCGCTGATGTGGTCACGGTTCCAGATGGGTTCGAACAGGCCGTTGGCGAAGCGCAGGGCGAGGATGTTCTCCACCGACTCCTTGCCGAGGAAATGGTCGATGCGGAACACCCGCGACTCGTCGAAGACGGAGTGGATGATTCTGTTGAGCTCGCGCGCGGAGGCCAGGTCGGTTCCGAAGGGCTTCTCGACGATCACCCGCCCGTTCTTCGCGAGTCCCGTGGCACCCAGCATCCCGATGACCGAGCGGGAGGCGGCGGGAGGAACCGCGAGATGGAACAGGCGGCGCGGACGGCCCCCCAGGGCGTCCTCGGCCGCCTTCACCTTCGTGAGCAGTGGTTCGGGGTTGTCAGGGTCGGCCGCGCCGAAGGAGAGCGCGGCCTCGAACGACTTCCACGCCTTTCCGGCAGGTTGGGTGAGGCCGTAGGTGGCGACCGCCTCGTGGGCGTGGTCCCGGAAGTCCGCGTCGCTCATGGCGGCCGAGGCGGGGGCCGAGCCCACGACGCGGTAGTTCTCGGGCAGCAGGCCCGCCGCCGCGAGATGGAAGAGACCGGGGATCAGCTTGCGCGTCGCGAGATCGCCGGTGGCTCCGAAGATCACGACGACATGAGGATCCGGGCGCGTCATGATCCACTCCCCTTCTCCACGTGGCCGCCGAACTCACCGCGCATTGCCGACAGGACCTTGTCGGTGAACTCGCCGAGTCCCCGGGACTGGAATCGCTCGGTGAGCGCCGTCGAGATGACACCGGCGGGTACGCCCTCGTCGACCGCCGCGAGGACGGTCCACCGGCCTTCGCCGGAATCGGAGACGCGGCCGGTGAATTCATCGAGACCCGGGGACCGCGCGAGGGCGTCGGCGATCAGGTCGACCAGCCAGGACCCGACCACCGAACCGCGGCGCCAGACCTCGGCGACCTCGGCGACGTCAATGTCGTACCGGTACGCCTCGGGTTCGCGAAGGGGAGTGGTCTCGGCGTCCGCCGTCCGCTTCCTGAGGCCGACGTCCGCGTGTTCGATGATGCTGAGACCCTCGGCGATCGAGGCCATCATCCCGTACTCGATCCCGTTGTGGACCATCTTCACGAAGTGCCCGGCGCCGCTCGGCCCGCAGTGCAGATAGCCGTGGGGAGCGGTGCCGTCCGTGCGGGTCCTGCCTGGTGTGGGCTCGGCCGCGCCCTCACCGGGGGCGATGCTCCTGAAGACCGGGTCGAGCCGGGCGACCGGCTCCTTCTCTCCGCCGATCATGAGGCAGTAGCCGCGGTCGAGGCCCCAGATGCCGCCGGAGGTTCCGCAGTCCAGGTAGTGGATCCCACGGGGGGCGAGCTGTTGGGCGCGGACGATGTCGTCCCGGTAGTAGGAGTTGCCGCCGTCGATGACCGCGTCGTCGGGATCGAGCAGTGCGACCAGTTCGTCGAGCGCCGGCTGGACCACGCCGGCAGGCAGCATGAGCCAGGCGTTACGGGGCTGCTCCAGCTTCGCCGCGAAATCGGCGATCGAGGAGGCACCGACCGCCCCCTCACTCTCCAGATCTGCGACCGCGCTCCTGTCGAGGTCGAAGACGACACAGCGGTGTCCGTCCCGCATGAGCCTGCGTACGAGGTTCGCGCCCATCCGGCCGAGCCCGATCATGCCCAATTGCATGGGGGTGTCTGTCGTCATGGCTGTTCTCCTCCAGGGGAAGGGCGCCGACCGACCGGGGTCCCGGCAATGGGGAGATCTTTGTTCTCGGGCCGGGGGAGCGCCCGGTCACGAAAGAGTCGCCCGTTGCTGGGAAATGCGGTCCGGAATGTCGTTCCATGAGGTGCCGAAGGGCTCCTTCGGCGTCACTCTGGCAGATGGTCGGCGAAAGCCGGGTCATCGACGCCGACGTCGGCGAAGCGTGTCAGCCTCACGTCGCACTCGTCGCCGGTGTCCCGTCGGGCCGGGCGCTGATGGCGAGCAGCGCGGCAAATCCGGTGGCAGGAAGCGTATGGGGCCCCATTCGGGCCATCGTGTCCTGGGCGGTGTGGCCGGTGCCCGCGTCACCGGGTAGGTCGCTGGGCGGCCGGCAGCCCCAGGGAACCGAGGAGGGAGAGGCGTTCCGCTGTCGGTGTGCCAGGCGCGGGGGAGAACAGGGCGAGGATCTGTGTGCGCTCCTCGTCGAGGAGCATCTGGCAGTCGAATTGCAGCAGGCCGACCTCGGGGTGCTGGATCCGCTTGCGTCTGCCGCGCATGACTCCCACCGCGTGCAGACGCCAGAGGGCCTCGAACTCGGGACTTGCCCGTAGCAGCCGTTTGACCAGGTCCTTCGCCTGCGCGTCGTCACGGCGAACGACCGCGGCACGCAGGTCGGCGACGAGTGCCCGGGACTCTGTCGCGTGGTCCTGGACCGGATACCCGGCGCGGGCGCCGGGATCGGTGAACCACCGGTACACCACGGTGCCCGTCGGGCCGCGCAGCGCGGTGAGGTCACCGAAGACGGACCGGGCCAGGCCGTTCTGTACCAGGGTGGCACCGAGGTCGGTCATCACCTGCGCCGGGACGTCGGACAGGCGGTCCAGGGCGGCCAGCAGGCTCGGCGAGACATGGTCGTCGGAGGAGCTGCGGTCCGGCGGCGGATGCCCCGCCAGCCGGAAGAGATGGTCGCGCTCGTCCAGGGTCAGGCGCAGTGCCCTGGTGATCGCCCGCAGCATGTCCGGCGACGGCTGCGGCGCGCGGTCCTGCTCCAGCCGGGTGTAGTAGTCCGTCGACATGTCGGCCAGGTGCGCGACCTCCTCACGGCGCAGTCCGGGAGTGCGCCGCCGCCGTGTGCCCGGGAGGCCGACGTCCCCGGGGTCGAGCGCCTCCCTGCGCACCCGCAGGAAGTCCGCCAGTTGCTTGGGATCCACAGATCCAGTCTGCGCCCCGGTCGGATCGGCAGCCAGAGACCGCCGATCCCCGGGTAGGGCGACTCTGCCTGACCGCCGTGATCGGCGAAAGACTGGCCATCAGACCGGGACCCGCCCGATCGGATGCTGGAGAAGATCCTGATGACCGAAGCAAGAACCTCCCGGACCTGGTTCCTGACCGGAGCGTCCCGCGGGCTGGGCGCGCACTGGGCCGAGGCGATCCTCGCCTGCGGCGACCGGCTCGCGGCGGCTGCCCGTGACACGACGGCGCTGGCGCCGCTGTCCGAGCGCTACGGGGACCGCTTCCTGCCGCTGCGGCTCGACGTCCGCGACGCCACGGGTGTCCGCGAGGCCGTACGGAACGCCGAGGCGACGCTCGGCGGAATCGACGTGCTGGTCAACAACGCGGGTCACATGCTCGTCGGCGCCGTCGAAGAGGCCGACGAAGAGCAGGCCCGAGCCCAGATGGACGTCAACTACTTCGGCGCGCTGTGGGCCACCCGGGCCGTACTCCCCGGAATGCGCGAGCGCCGTGCGGGCCGGATCCTTCAGGTGTCCTCCTACGGAGGCCTCGTCGCCATGCCGGCACTCGGCATCTACCAGGCCTCGAAATGGGCCCTTGAGGCGATGAGCGAATCACTCGCCGCCGAGGTCGCGGCGTACGGCATCCACGTCACCCTGATCGAGCCGCTCATGTTCTCCACCGGTCTGGCCACCGAGTCCCCGCAGGTCAAGCAGGACCCGGCCTACGACCACGCCCGGGGGGCCCTGTACGCGGGGGCCGAAGCCGCCGGATTCACGCCGGGCGACACCGCGGCGACCTCCGACGCCCTCCTCGCACTCGTGGACACGCCCGAGCCGCCCATGCGGGTCCTGTTCGGAACCGGCGGCCTGGAGCCCCTGCGTACCGAGTACGCCGCCCGACTCGCCGGGCTGGAGCAGTGGGACCACATCTCCCGCCTCGCACAGGGCAAGCCCACCACCTCCTGAGCCGATCCGACCGCCAGGGCGAGCACACGCCGTACGCAGACCGCCAGTTCGGTCCCTGGGGGAAGAGCCCGTCTGCGGGAGTCGGACCGACCGTCGCAGCCCGGTGGTCAGTCCGCGTACACGAAGATGAGAGACAGTGCCGCGAAGGGCACGACGGACCCGCCGAGCAGCGTCAGGACCGCCGGGACCGCCGCCGTCAGTCGCTCCCTCCCCTTGCGCCGGCCCGAGCGGAACACGACGCGGGCCAAGATGAGCGGCAGCGCGGCAAGGGCGAGGAAGATCACCGGCGCCAGGAACCGGCTGAACGCGGTGGCGGTGTCGTCGGTGACCAGTTGCCAGGCGGTCGCACCGAAGACCACCGCCGGACCGACCAGCAGACAGAATGAGAGGACCGACGCCACGGCGACGGTCAGTCCTTCCGTCACCCGCTTGGCACGCGTGCGCTCCCGGCGCACTTCCGCTTCCCCGCCGTTCCCCATGCCCATCCCCCTGCTGCCGCAGTCCGGTGCCGTTCGCGCTCGGTCGAGCCGTTCGGTCCGAGGCCAGCACGAAACGACAACGCCCAGGGCCCAGCGCCGCGGGTCTCATGAATCTACCGGCCCGTCAGACCTTCCGTTCCCCTGACTACCGGCATCCGCCCGGCGTTCCCTCCACGGCCGACCACTCGCATCTCCCGCCTCGGGCCCGGGCGCGGTAGCTCTTCGTCACGCGAGTATCACGAAAGGTGACCTCACGAGCGCTCCTGGGTGGCAGCATCGGTGTCGTCCGTCGGCAGAGGAAAGCGGAAGGCACCGTGACGTCCGAGAACAGAGCGAGCGCGACCGTTCGCGTTTCGCGCGACAAGCTTGCGCGTCGTGTCGTGGCGCGGGTGGCGCCCGACGAGTTGGCGGCATTCTCCCTGCTCGCGGTCCCCTATCGCGGCGAACCGAGGTCGCGTCCGCGGGCCGAGAGAGACAGACCGCTGGGCAGCGGGCTAGGCGATGTCTCCGGGGCGGTGACACCGGTGGTCGTCGTGGTCACCGGCTGGGCGGTCGCGGCGCTGGTCTCGGGCGCCGCGGAGGAGGTGAAGAACCGGGGTACGCGCTGGACAGCGGCGTTACTGGACCTGCTGTCGCGCAAGCCCCGTGACAGCGACAGTGTCGAGGTGCCGGTCGCGGCGCTCAGCGACAGCCAGCTGCGCGCCGTACGCACGTCGGTATGTGCCAAGGCGGAGCACCTCGGTATGGACTCGGCGGCGGCGGTCGTCCTCTCGGATGCCGTGGTCGGCGAACTCGTGCTGCTGAGGCCGGAAGGTGTCCAGGAGTCGCAGACGTGACCGCCTGTCGCCCTCCTGTCCTCACCATTCGGGCGTTCCCCTCCGATCTCGCGCTGATGCTGGGGCTGCTCGCGGCCACCGTGCTGACCGGAGACCTGTTCTTCTCCCTGTGGCTGGCCGACCGGGAGGCGCCCATGGACTGTGCCTTCGGGCAATTCATGAACTGCCCCAAAGAAGCCGGGGCGATGTTCAGCGGCACGCTGAAGTACCTCGCGCTGCTCCTTGGACCGGGCCCGCTGATCTACTACGTGGCGACCCTGCGGAGCGTCCAGCGCTCCATGCCCTTGGCCGACGCCCCATTCACAGGGGCGACCCCGGCGGTCCGGAATCTCGTTCGGGAAGCGGGACTCCAGCGCGAGCCGACCGTGATGGTGGACCCGAACGCGCGAGCCGGTGCGTATGTCACCGGCGGCTTCCTCTGGCCACCGCTCCTGATGCTGGGGCCGGAGCTGCTGGCCATGCGGGAGAAGGACGAACACTCCCACCGGATCTTCGAAGCCGTCGTACGCCACGAGATCGCACATCTGCGGAGCGGAGATCTGCGGTCGTACGCCGTGATGACAGCCCTGCGTTGGTCGAATCTCCTGGCGGGGGCCTTCACCGCGTACGTACTGGCGCTCTCCCCCGGGGAACTGGGCGGATTCCCCACCCTGGTGCGGATCGTCCTCCTGATCACGCTCGGCGAGCTGATCGCGCGAGCGTATCTGCGCTTTCGTGAATATCACGCGGACCTTCACGCCGGGCTGGCGGACCGCGACGCGCTCATGGCCGCACTCGACGCTCAGGGCGAGGGAACAGAGGCAAAGCTCCGAAGCTGGCTGCGTCACCACCCCATGGGCGGAGAGCGGCGGGGTGCGCTCGAGGTGCCGGAACGGATCCTCGCCTCCTCCCGCGGCATCGTCTTTCTCGGCGGGACCACGGCCGGAGTGCTGCTGGCGACCCTCCAGGACATGCTGCTGAGGTTCTACGGTCCGCGCGACAAGTTCTTCAGCCCGTTCCTGTGCGGACTCCTCGTCGGGCTCGGCCTGACGATGTTTCTGGCCTTCACGCTGTGGCGTCATCACTGGTACGCCGGCACCACCAGCGTCATGCGGACCGTGTCCACCGCGGTGCTCGCGGCGGCAGGGCTGCTCGCCGGCACCTGGACCGCCCTCTACACCAGAGGCTCCAGCTTCGGGATCTTCGGCTTCCCCCTGGCACCGTCCGTGCTCACCGCGCTGGTCGTCGGCATGCTGCTGCTGTGCGGCTGGCTCACCCTGCTCGGCGCCCAGTGGTTCCGCGTCGATCCCCACGCGGAGCGGATACCGCGATTCCTGAGGGTGGCCGTGCCGTCAGCCTGCCTTCTGGGTGGGTGGCTGTTCGTCGTTCTGTGGACCTGGGCGGTTCTTCTGCGCAGCGCGACGCTTCTTTGCTCGCAGCCGGGACACACCTGCACATCCGCCGCTCCGGAGCTGGTGACTGCTTTCATCACAGGTCGCTTCGGTCCCGGACCGGTCCTCGTGGCGGTCGTGTTCGTCGCTCTGGCCGTCCCCCTCGCCATCCGGTCATGGAACCTCCGGAAACCCCGAGCGGATGCCTGCGAGTGCCTGCGGACGTAACCGGGCGAGGCGGTGCCCGACCACTGCCTCCCGATCACGGTGAGTACCCTCCCTGGATGACCGCGACATTCGACGAAGCTGTCCGCGCCCGGCTACGGGCCCCCAACATCTGGTACGTCGGCACCGTGTTCGCCGATGGAGCACCTCAGGTCAGCCCGATGTGGGTGGATCTGGAGGGGGAGGGGGAGCTGACGTTCAACACCTCGGTGGGTCGGGTGAAGGAGGAGAACCTGCGCCGCGACCCCCGTGTCTATCTCTCGCACGCGGACGCCACCGACCCCTTCGACCGGGTGCAGATCAGTGGCGTGGTGGCCCGCTTCATCGAGGGCGAGGAGGCACACGACCGGATGGACCGGCTGGCCCGCAAGTACCTCGGAAGCGACTTCGAGTGGATCATGCCGGGAGAACAGCGGGTCGCGATGATCGTGCGTCCGGTCAAGGTGCGGCACATCGTCGGGGTGGAGCGGTTCCGGCCCGGAGGCCCCGTCCCCGCTCCCTGACCGGCACGCACACCTGTCGTAGGAGTCGCCGCCCGCGGCCGGGCGTGCCGATCGGCCCAGGAGTATGGCCGATCGGGCGACGCGCTGGTGGGGAGGGCGGCTCTAGCGTTTCTCGGACAGGGCCAACAGTCTTTGAGGGGAGCGCGGATGGGACAGCGGGAGACCTGCGACGCGGTCGGCGGCGCAGCTGTGGGCGGGATGGCCACGGAGTTCGAACCGGACGTCGTGGAGCTGTTCGTGGCGACGCTGCGGCACGCGGTGAAGCGCGAGCTGCCGTACGTGGGAACGGACACCCTGCTTGCCGAGCTGGTGATGGGTGACAGCGACGCCGGTGCGGCGACAGCCCCCGGCATGCGCAAGTCCGGGTCGCTCACCGGCCTGATCAACGGCATGGCGGGCCGCGGCTGGGTGAGTGACGACGAGGCGCCCGGTGGAGCGGGCGGGACCGCCGGCGCCGGTGAGGATGCCGACGGGGAAGAGGTGGACGCCGTCTGGCGTGAGGCACAGTGGCGCCACGGACTCGGCTCGCGCCGACCGGCTTCGGAGAGCGGCGGGGTGCTGCCCGGGATGAGCGGGGCGATGCGCGCGTGTCTGCTCCTCGCGCTCGGCTCGGCCCGCGCCGAGGGGACGGTCTCCGTACGCTGCACACATGTGGCGCGTGCCCTGCTGGACCTGCCCAACACCAGGGCGCGGGAAGCCCTGTTGCTGGAGCGGCTGGACGTGGCCGCCGCGTCGGCCGCGCTCGACCGGCTGAAGGCAGAGGCCCCGGGCGGGACGGAACGGCCCGAGTCCCGCGGCGTCACCCTTCTCCGGCGGGCCGGAGTGGCGGGCAGGAGCGGCAACCGCCTGAGCCGCGCGGTGACTTCATGGACCTCCGGCAGTTCCCTGAACGGCTCGCCGCTGCTGTTCGCTGTGTCGGTCGAGGCCCAGCGGCAGGCGGTACGGTGCGGGCGCGCCGAGGTGGAGCCGGTGGACCTTCTGCTGGGTGTGCTCGCGCTGGACCGGGCGCTGTACGTCGCCGGGCGCTCGCTTCCCACCGCTCTGGAGGTCGCCAACTCCGCAGGGGATCTGCTTCTTTGTCACGGCGCGAGGCAGGTCTCCCTGGTCCCGGCGGCTTTTGCGGTCTCCTCCGCCGTCCTCCCCCCGGGCGACACGATGGGACAGTCCGCTGCCGCCGAGCGGGTCGCGGCGATGGCGCGCCTGTCCGCCGCCGAGCACGGATCGCCCACGGTCGGTACGGTCCACCTGCTGTCCGCGCTGCTCGACAACTCGTCGACGGGGCAGGACACCGAAGCGGACCCGGGGGCGGACGGCGGGGTGGCCGGTCTGCTGGCCGCCGACGGCGTGGACGTGGACACGCTGCGGGCAGAGCTGAGTCTCCGGCTGGGCGGATGACCCCCGGGGCTCCGCGCGCCGACCCACGCGGCTACCGTTCCGGCCGGAAGACCGGACGGCGGGGCAGGGGAGATCATGAGTAAGGCGCCCGAGTACACGCGGCTCTCGCGCCCGCGCCGGCGGCCGGGTCACACGCCGGCCGGTGCCCGGAACCGGCTGCGCCGGGAGGCGCTGGAGTGCTGGTCCGCGGTGCGCGCCGCCGACCGCCGTACGGTGGTGGCCGAGGCACTCCTCTGTCTCCTGGTGGCGGCCGTCGGTCTGCTGCCCCTGCTGCTGGCGCCCCCGCACCGGCTCGTGTCGGCCGTTCTGGAGGCACTGCTGGCGGTGGTGCTCGTCCCCGCCCGGCGAGGCCGGCCGGTCGCCGCGGTCCTGGGCTGTTCCCTGCTCGTCGTGGGTGAGAACGTGTGGACCCTGGCGGTGGCGCCGCTGCTCGTGCTCTCCGCCACGCGCCGTATCGCACCGGCGCGACGTGTGTGGCAGGTCGCCGGGGCGGCCTGCGCCGCTGTCGGTGTCCTCACCCTTGTCCATGCCCCGTTCCGCCCCCAGTCCCTGCTGTCGGGGCTGGCGGAGAACGCGGCCTCCGCTCTCCTGCTGCTTCTGCTCCCGGCTCTCGCCGGCACCCTGCTGGGCCGACGGCGGCCACTGAACAGACTGCTCCGCGAACGCAACGCCTATCTGGAGCAGGCCCGTTCGCTGACCGCCGCGACGGCCCGGCTGGAGGAACGGACCCGGATCGCGGGGGAGATGCACGATCTTCTGGGCCACCGGCTGAGCCTGATCTCGGTGTACGCCGGTGCGCTCGAACTCGGCGCCGCGCGCCAGGCGCCCGCCCTCGCGGAACAGGCGGAACTCCTCCGTACGACAGCCGGTACGGCCATGGAGGAGCTGCGCGAGATCCTCGGTGTCCTGCGGCACGAGGACTTGAGCGCCCGGACGGACGGGGCCGGGGAGAGGAGGGGAACGCGTGAGGACATCGCCGCTCTTGCGGAGGAGTCCCGGCGGACGGGCAGCGAGGTCGAGCTGGACTGGTCTCTTCCCGATACGGCCGAGTGGGATCCGCGTACGCGTCAGGCGATCCACCGGGTGGTCCGCGAAGGACTGACGAATGTGCTGAAACACGCGTCGGGCGCGCCCACCAGAGTGGTCGTGAGAGGTGTGGACAGAGGTGTCGAGGTGTCCGTCACCAACGAGGCGCCCCGTACCTCCCGCCGTTCCCAGGGAGGAAGCCACAGCGGGCTGGCGGGTTGCCAGGAGCGGGTCTCGTTGCTCGGGGGCACGTTCCGGGCAGGGACCTTGCCCGACGGTGGATTCCGCCTGGTGGCCTGGCTGCCCGCCCACGGGAACGAGCCCGCCCCGTCCGCCGTACCCGAGGACTCCTCCGCCGGGCCCGCTCCGGCACCGGCCCGCCCGCCGTCCGATGGAGGCGAGTCGAGAGGGGCGCGAGCCCCGCTGCCGGACGAGATCCTGACCTGGCCCCGTGTGCTGGGATCGGGTTGTGTGGCGGTGCTCGTCACCCTGCCCACGGTCCTCTTCCTCGTCGTGCTGCTGGCCCACGCGGCCCTAAGATGAGCTGATGATCCGAGTCCTGGTGGCCGACGACGAGCCGCTGATGCGTGTGGGAATCCGGCTGATCCTGGAGAACGCGGACGACATCGAGGTTGTCGCCGAGGCGGGCGACGGGCACGAGGCCGCCGAGGCGTGCCGGGTCCGGTCCATCGATGTGGCCCTGCTGGACATCCAGATGCCGAACAGGGACGGCATCGGCGCCGCCGAGGACATCGCCCGCCTCTCGCCCCGCACCTGTGTCGTGATGCTGACGGCGTTCGGTGAGGAGGCGAGCGTGACCCGCGCCCTGCGGGCCGGTGCGAGTGGGTTCCTCCTGAAGGACACCGGTCCCAACGAACTGATCCGCGCCGTGCGACTCGCGGCCGGCGGCGAACCGGTACTGGCGCCCCGGGTCACCCGCCAACTCCTGGACCGGCATGTGAAGTCCGGCCAGCACACCGAGGCGGCGCTCGAACGGACCGCCGAGCTGACGCCCGCCGAACGGGACGTGCTGAGGCTGCTGGGTACGGGCATGTCGAACGCCGAGATCGCCGGTCAGCTGTATCTGAGCGCGGGCACGGTCAAGGCGCACATCAGCCGCATCCTCACGCGCACCGGCTGCGCCAACCGGGTACAGGCCGCCGTCCTCGCCCACGACGCCGGGCTGCTCGACGATCGTTGAGCCGGCGATCGCCCGCCCCGTCCTTGAACTGCGTGCGCCCCTCGCACATCTGTGCGGTTCATCTGATCCGTACGAGGCGGAACCAGGCCCTTCCGCCTCGCGTTCTTGTCAGGCAGGAGCACCCCGCCGCGGGACCGCCGCGAAGTCGCGCACGTCGCGGAGCCAGAAGGCCGCAAGGCCACAAAGCCACAAAGCCACAAGGCCACAGAGCCACAGGACCGCAGAGCCATACGGTCGCAGAGACACAGGGTCGCGGAGCCACAAGCCGCGGAGCCGCGGTCACAGTGCCGCGAAGGGGGACGGTTGAGCCGGGAGCACGAGACGCCCCCTTCGCTGATCGGGGAGTACCGCGTCGAAGGCCGGATCGGTGCGGGCGGTATGGGAGTTGTCCATCTCGCGGTGTCGCCGTCGGGACGACGGGTAGCCCTGAAGATCATCCGCGGGGACTTCGTGGACGACCCCGACTACCGCACCCGCTTCCGGCAGGAGATCGACGCGGCGCGCCAGGTCAGCGGCGCGTTCACCGCACCCGTCCTGAGCGCCGATCCCGACGGGGACCCTCCCTGGATGGCGACCCAGTACTTCGACGCCCCCACGCTCGCCCGTCGCCTGGAGGAGACCGGCTCACTGGACGAGAACGCCGTACGGCGACTGGGCCGGGGGCTCGCCGAGGCACTGCGTGACATCCATCGGGCCGGTCTCGTCCACCGAGACCTGAAGCCGGGGAACGTGCTGCTGACCGAGGACGGCCCCCGCGTCATCGACTTCGGTATCGCCCGTGTCCTGAACGCCGAACCGATCACCCGGACCAGCAAGATCCTCGGCACGGTGTCCTTCATGTCGCCCGAGCAGCTGAGCGATCCGCGCCAAGTGGGCCCGGCGGCCGATGTGTTCGCGCTGGGCGCGGTACTCGTGTACGCCGCGACCGGCCGGGGTCCGTTCGACGGGCATACCGGCACCCCGCCCATCGGGGTCGCCATGAAGATCGTGCACGAGGACCCCGATCTCAGGGATGTTCCCCCTGCCCTGCGCTCCGTCGTCGAACGCTGCCTGTCCAAGGACGCCGCCGACCGGCCCTTACCGGCCGAACTGCTCCTGCTTCTCCGGCAGGAGGAAGCGACGCCCGAAGGGGCGGCAGGCCCGGAGAGCCCAGCACAACTGCCCGCACCGATCGGGCCGACCCCGGGCAGGCCGGGCCGCCGGAGCACGAGGATGTACGCCTCCGCGGCCGTCGTGGCGGTGGCCCTGACCGGTGTCCTGGCGTGGAACCTGTTCCCCGACGGCGCTTCCGGCACCAACGACCCGACACCCGGTGCGTCCACCAGCTCTCCCGGGAGAGGCAGCACCCCTCCCGACGCGAAGGGCACCGACAGGATCACCATCGCCGTGAGCGGTGACAGACCCGGCCTGGGCCAGAAGCTGCCCAACGGCGGATTCGCCGGATTCGAGGTGGACGTGGCGACCTATGTCGCCGGTGAACTCGGCTACGCCCCCGCTGACATCGTCTGGCAGGAGGCCCCCTCCGCCGCGCGTCTCGCTTTGCTGGCACAGGACCGGGCGGATTTCCTCGCCGCGTCGTTCGCGGTGACCCCCAGCCGCTCGCGGGAGGTCGACTTCAGCGCCCCCTACCTCACCGCCCACCAGGACGTACTCCTGCCCGGGGACGCCCCCGACATCCGCGAGCCGTCGGACCTGCGGGGATCGAGGGTCTGCGCACTGGAGGGATCCACGGCCTTCGACACCCTGACGGCGAGCGTCGGCCCGGGGGCCGTGCCGGTGGCGCGGACGAGTGTCGCCCAATGCGTCGACGCCCTCGCCAAGGGCGAGGTGGACGCGGTCACCGCCGACGACACCACCCTCGCCGCGCACGCCGCCTCCCGCGAGACCCACACCTTCAAGCTGGCCGGCCTGGCACTCGGCGAGGAGCCCTACGCCATCGGCCTGCCCAAGGGCAGCCCGCTCACCGCCGAAGTCACCAAGGCACTGGGCCGGATGAAGGCCGACGGATCGCTGGATCGCGCCCTGCGGAAGAACCTCCTCCTGCTCGCCCTGTAGGACCGGGACCCGTCGCCCAGTAGGACCGGGCGCGTCCCGGTCCGGTCACTCCCTCATGAGGCCGAGCCAGTGGCGGTACGCCGAGGCGAAGGGTTCGGCCCCCTCACCGCCGCGACGGCCCGCCTCCATCAACCACGCGCAGGTCCGCCGGGCCTCGTCGACGGTGTCGTCGGAGTAGCCGTACAGCACGCGGTGCTGGTCGAACTCGTCCTCGTCCTGGAGGCAGGCGTCGCCGCCCTGAGGCCGTACGACATCGAGATCGAGATCCACCATGGTCAGGACGGTCCCGTCCGCGTTCCACTCGGGCACCGTGCACACGTCGCAGTACATCTCGGGGCCCGGAGCCGCACAGAAGGTGGCCGTCCACCACGCGTCGCGCGGGACCACCATCACGTACGGGAACCGGGTCGTCCAGCCTCCCGTGGCCGAGCCGACGTGAACGCCCCGCGCCGTGCCCAGCCATATGCCGTGCACGTCCTCACCGAGCCGGGTCGCGGTCCACAGCGCGCTCAGGCCCCCGTCGTACTTCCGTATGTCGATCAGCACGGAGCCGCGTCCTGTGGTCACGGCGCGACACCGGCCCCGCCGCTAGAGCAGGTCGTCGAGGGTGATGGGCAGCGAACGGACACGTTTGCCGGTGGCGTGGTGGACGGCGTTGGCCACGGCGGCGGCGATGCCCACCAGGCCGATCTCCCCGATGCCCTTGGTGCCGATCGGTGAGAAGCGGTCCGGCTCTCCCACGAAGACGACGTCCAGGTCGGGGATGTCGGCGTTGACGGGGATGAGGTAGTCCCCGAAGGTGCCATTGGCGATCCTTCCGGTACGCGGGTCGGTCGCGGTGTCCTCTAACAGTGCCTGTCCGATACCCCCGATCGTCGCACCGATGATCTGGCTCCGGCCGGTCTTCTCGTTGAGGATGCGGCCCCCGTCGATGGCGGACACCACGCGTGCGACGCGCACCAGACCCAGGTCGCGGTCGACGCGCACCTCCACGAACTTCGCTCCGAAGGCGCCGGAGGGGGCCATGCAGAGATCCTCCGGATCCGCGGGGACGCTGGAACCGTCGGCCGACAGCTCCGCGAGTTCGTGCCGGCCGAGAATGTCGGAGTAGGACTCGCCCCGGGACCGGTCGCTCTTCACGAACAGACGTCCGCCGCCGGTGGTCACCGCGGCCGGCGACACGCCGCGCAGCGGCGACTCGGCGTCCTTCGTCGCGAGTGCGACGAATCGGCGGACGAGCTGACCGCAGGCATCACGGACGGCGCCCCCCAGGGCCCCAGTCAGCCCGGAGCCGCCCGCCTGCGGAGCCGCCGGCATGTCGGAGTCACCGAGGTCGAAGCGGACCAGGTCGAGGGGGAGCCCGAGGTACTCCGCCGCGACCTGGGTCATGACCGTGTAGGTGCCGGTCCCGATGTCGGTGACGGCGCTGAGCACCAGCGCGCTCCCGTCCCGGCTGACGGTGGCCCGCGCGGAGCAGGGCACCGCGTACCAGGGGTAGCTGCACCCCGCCATCCCGTACCCGATGAGCCAGTCGCCGTCCCGCGTCGAGCCGGGCTCGGGGTTACGGGACGACCAGCCGAAGCGCTCCGCCCCCGCCCGATAGCACTCCCGCAACGCCTTGCCGGACCATGGCAGGCCCGACCGGGGGTCGACGTCGGCGTGGTTGCGCAGACGCAGTTCCAGCGGGTCCATCCCCAGTTCGTGGGCCAGCTCGTCCATCGCCGACTCCAGGGCGAAGTTCCCCTGGCCCTCCGCCGGAGCGCGCATCGAGCAGGGGGCCGGACGGTTCAGCCGTGCCTGTACGTCGCGGGTGACCACGTTCGGGCAGCGGTAGGCGAACGCCGAGCCCGCGGACACCGCCTCGTAGTCGTCGTCCTCCATGGCCAGCGAGGAGATGGTGCGGTGGTCGATCGCGGTCAGCTCGCCGCTCCGGTCCGCCGCGAGCACCACCTGCTGCACGGTGTCCGGCCGATGGCCCACGCTGCTGAACATCTGGGGCCGGGTGAGCACGAGTTTGACCGGGCGGCCGGTCCGCCGGGCCGCGGCGACGGTGAGGATCACGTGCTGCCAGGTCCGCAGGCCGGCGCCGAAGGCACCGCCCACGTACGGCACGAGGACGCGGACCGAGCTCTCCGGGATCTTGAAGACGGCGGCCAGTGTCTCCTTGACCATGCGGGGCCACTGGGTGGTGTCGTGGACGGTGAGCCGGTCCCCGTCCCAGATCGCGAGGGTGGCGAAGAGGCCGAGCGGGCTGTTGGTGTTGTCCGGGGTGGTGTAGGTCTGCGCGATTCGCACCTCGGCCGACGCGAGGGCCGCGCCGGTGTCCCCGCGATCGCTGTCCGCGCCCCACGGGTCGAGCAGCCGGGGTGCCTCGGGGTCCAGCACGTCGAGCAGCGGCTCCGCGCGCTCGTACTCGACGGACACCAGCCGGGCCGCCGCCGTCGCCTGCTCGGGACTCTCGGCCACGACGAGGGCGACGTGCTGCCCGTAGTGCCGGATACGGCTGTCCTGCATCGGCGGCGGGGGTGAGACGCCGAGCGCCGTCATGGGCCCGCGGTCCAGCCGCGGCATGGTGAGGTGCGTGAGCACGGTGATCACGCCGGGCGCGGCCTCGGCGGCGGTGGTGTCGACCCGGACGACACGGCCCGCCGCCACCGTGCTCCCGACGAGCGCCGCGTGTGCCTGATGAGGGGCGTTGAAATCCGACGGATAGGGCGCCGCGCCCGCCACCTTGCGGGGACCGTCCACACGGTTGATCCCGGCCCCGACGACTGCCTCGTTCATGCCATCACCCCTGACACGGTGCGTAGTTCGCGGACCAGGCAGCGCTGCGCGAGTTCCACCTTGAAGGCCGTGCCGGGCACGGTCCAGGCGTCCTCGACGGCCACCCCCGCCGCCCGTCGGAAGGCCTCCGTGCCGGCGGGCGAGCCGACGAGCTCCCGCTCCGCCTCCCACGCCCGCCAGGGCCTGGTGCCCACGCCGCCGAGCCCGATCCGCGCCTCGCGGATGATCCCGTCGGAGACCACGAGGGCCACGGCTGCCGAGACGAGGGCGAACTCGTAGGACATCCGGTCGCGTACCTTCAGATAACCCGAGACGGCGTCGGCGGGAAGCAGCGGGATCTCGACCGCGGTGATCAGCTCCCCGTGTGCGAGGCGGTTCTCGACCTCGGGACTCTCCGATGCCGGGACGTAGAAGTCGGTCAGCGGGATCCGCCGTTCGCCCGTGGGGCCCTGGACATGCACCTCGGCGTCCAGGGCCACCAACGGGACGGCGAGGTCCGAGGCGTGCAGCGCGATGCACCGCTCGCTCGCGCCGAGGATGGCGTGCATACGGGGCACGCCCTCGACGGCCGCGCAACCGGAGCCCGGAAGGCGCTTGTTGCACTTGGGGACGTCGGGGTCGCGGAAGTACCGGCAGCGCGTGCGCTGGAGCAGATTGCCGCCGATCGTCGCCATGTTCCGCAGCTGGGTCGACGCGCCCTTCAGCAGGGCCTCCCGGACCAGGGGCAGGCGCTCGGCGACTGTCGGGTCGGCCGCCAGCTCCTCCATCGTCGTCAGGGCACCGACATGGAGCGTCTCGCTCCGCCGCTCGGCACCGGCGAGGGGGAGACGCGTGATGTCGACCAGCACGCCGGGGCCGAGCACCCCGTCCTTCATCAGATCGAGCTGCGTCGTCCCCCCGGCCAGATAGGCGGCGCCGGGATGGTCCGAGACCAGCCGTACCGCGTCGGGGACCTCCGTCGCCCGCACGTATTCAAAGGACCGCATCGCCCATCCTTTCGGAAGCCACCTCGCGGATCGCGGCCACCATGTTCGGATAGGCACCGCACCGGCAGAGGTTGCCGCTCATGAATTCACGGATGTCGTCGTCCGATCCGGCGCGTCCCTCGTCGATCAGGGCCAGTGCCGACATGACCTGTCCCGGCGTGCAGAATCCGCACTGGAATCCGTCCCGTTCGACGAACGCCTCCTGTACGGGATGCATGGCACCCGGGGGCGCGATTCCCTCGATCGTCGTGACCACGTGGCCCTCGCACTGCGCCGCGAGGGTGAGACACGAGAGCACCCGCTTCCCGTTCATATGCACGGTGCAGGCGCCGCAGGCTCCCTGGTCGCATCCCTTCTTCGTCCCCACCAGACCCAGGTGGTCGCGCAGTGCGTCCAGGAGCGTGACGCGTGTGTCGACGCTCAGCACGGTGGGACGCCCGTTCACCACCAGTCTCGTGACGGCCTCGAACAGGTCGGGAACCGCGGGGCGGCCGGTCGGGCTCCCCGGAGAGCCCGACGCGTCGCCACTCATTTGTTCAGCCATGCCGCGCAGCGTACGGAGCGAACCATTCCGCTACCCCTGGGGCACGCCGTACGTGCCCGGGAACCGGTCCGCCGCCCCCGGGGCCGGCACGGGGGACGGCATGGTGCCCCCGGTGTTCCCCACGAACCCTCCACCAGCCATGACGGTCAGCCCCAACCCGTCGGACCCAGAAGCGAGGAGCGGCTTCCGGCAGGGACGAGCCTCCCCTCCGGAAAGCTCACTCGGCGCACGACGTCGTACTTCAAAAAGGAGTAGCCTCGGTTAGCGACCTTCCCGGAGGGCAGTTCCATCAGTCCGCCGAGGACCGGGTGGTGGGTTGAACCGCCGCTGATCACCCGGCGAGGAGACCCGAGAAGATGACGCGCTCCTACGAACAGGCTTGTTTCATCGCCCGTGCGCTCGATGTGCTGGGCGAACGGTGGACCTTGCTGATCTTGCGGGAACTCACCTTGGGGCCCCGCCGGTACGGCGACCTGCTCAACGCGCTCCCCGGGATCGGAACCAGCCTCTTGGCAGCACGCCTCAGGCATCTGGAGAGATACGACGCCGTGCGTCGGACGACGCTCCACGGCGTGGGGAATGCCGGAGCCTATGAGCTGGGCGACCGGGGGGAGGCCGTGATACCGGTCCTGAAGTCGCTCGCCGAGTGGGGGGCCGGTCTTGAGGATCCTCCCCCCGACTACACCCGGCGCACCGCGTGGCGGCTGGTGGCGATGCGCTTGACGGCCCCCGACGAGGCGGTGAGCTTCGACGCGCTCACGCAGTTGGAGGTGGGCGAGGAGAGGTTCTGGCTGCGGGGCGACGGGGACCGGGTCCAGGCGCAGGTCGGGGTCGCGCCGACGCGACCGGATCTACGGTTGAGGTGCGGCACGCGGACGTTCGGTTCCCTCGCCGGAGGCGAGGTGACCGTGGACAGCGCCATCGAAGCGGGAGAACTCGTCGTGGAGGGAGAAATCGCGTCCGCGCGGGAGTTTTTCGAGCTCTTCAGCATGCCCGGGCGGCCGAGAGGCTCCTCCCGAGGGGCCGCTCGAAAGTGATCGACAACGCCAACGACCATTACGGGCCCGTCCCCGGCCCCGAGATTCGGATCCCGAGGGGCAGGTTCGCCGACGACGCCATTCGATGAGGGGAGCAAGGTGATGATCAGGCGGACAGCCGAAGAGCTGGAAGCCGCGACCATGGATCCCGCTCGGATGGGAACGGCCGTGGTGATGATCGACTCCCGGGGGACGGTCACGGCGTGGTCGGAAGGGGCCAGAGAGCTGCTGGGCCACAGCGCCGGACAGATGGTCGGCCGTTCCGTCGCGCACCTGCTGAAGCCCCGCACGGCCGCTCGATGTCTGGCCGAATGGGCCGGGCGGGCGCCGCTCCGGGAGCCGTGGTCATGGACGACGGACCTGCGGAGGAGGGACGGAACGGACGTCCGGGCGTCCGTGGACGCGGTCCCTCTGGCCGACGACGAGGGAACCGACTGGTTCGTGACGGCGACGGAGACGGCGACGGCAACGACACCCACGGCCACCACGGCCACGACCAGAGCGACCACCGACGCGGAAGCCTCTTCCTCCGCGCCGCCGCAGACGCTCCTCGGAGCCGCCCTGCTGACCCGTTCACCGATCGCCGTGTCGATCTTCGACGGTGACGGCGGACACCTCTGGGTGAACGAGGAAGCCGGGCGCTGGGACCGGTTCACGGACGAGCGGAGGGTGGCACGCACGCCCACGGCCCCCCGGCCGGGCAGGGAGAGCCGGACCGCCCTGGCGCTGATCAGGCGGGTCTTCGAAACGGGAATGCCGGAGACCGAGCGCGAGCAAGGGTGGACCACCCCGAACGGGGAGAGCGAGTCCGTCTTCTCCTCCACGTACTTCCGCCTCGACGGCGCCGAGGGCCGACCGCTGAGTGTGTGCCGTATGGCCACCGACATCAGCGGGTCCGACAGCCACAAGCACCTTCTGATGCTCAGCGAGGCCAGCAAGACCATCGGCACCACCCTCGATGTGATGAAGACGGCCCAGGAGCTCGCCGATTTCGCGGTGCCCGGGCTGGCCGACTACATCACGGTCGACCTCGCCGAATCCGTTCCGCTCGGCGGCGAACCCATCCAGCGGCTCACCTCCCCGGACCAGCGGGTACCCGCGTTCCGCCGTGCGGGAGCGGCCTCGATCCACCCGTCGATGCCGGAATCCCTGTGGGCCGTGGGAGACGTGGTCTACGTCCCCCCGTCGTCCCCGTTCACCCGTTCCCTGTACTCCCGTGAGGCCCACTACGAGCCGGTCCTGGACATATCGCCCGGCACCTGGCTCGACCGGGACCCGGACAGGCTGCGGAACATCCGCGCGACCGGTATGCACTCCCTGATCATCGTCCCGCTCCAGGCCCGCGGCACGCTGCTCGGCGAAGTCGTGTTCGTCCGTACGGACAACCCCCTGTCCTTCTCCCGGGAAGAGCTGTTCCTGTGCGAGGAGATCGCCGGGCGGGCCGCGCTCAGCCTGGACAACGCCCGCAGGTTCGCCCGCGAGCGGACCGCCTCGCTGGCGCTCCAGCGGAACCTGCTTCCCCACCACCCCGAGAGCGGCGCGGCGATCGAAGTGGCGCTGCGCTATCTGCCGGCCGACACCCACGAGGGTGTCGGAGGCGACTGGTTCGACGTGATCAGCCTTCCCCGCGGCCGGACCGCTCTGGTGGTCGGCGACGTGGTCGGCCACGGCATCAACGCCGCCGCGCGGATGGGCCAGTTCCGTACGGTGGTCCGTACCCTCGCGGAGCTGGACCTTCCGCCCCACGAACTGCTCACCAAACTCGACAACCTCGTCGTCCGTCTGACCGAGCAGGACAGCGAGGGCGCGGGTGCGCCGGGCCTCTGGTCACAGACCATGGGCGGCACCTGTGTCTACGCCGTCCACGACCCCGCGACCCGCACGTGCACCATGGCACGGGCCGGTCATCCGCCCCCGGCGATCCTCCACCCGGACGGCGAGGTCACCTTCCCCGAGCTGCCCGCCGGGGCACCGATCGGTACCGGCCTCGGCTCGTACGAATCCCTGTCGGTCGAGGTCCCCCCGGGAAGCGTGATCGCCCTCTACACCGACGGACTCATCGAATCGCGCGAGGCCGATCTCGACGACGGCCTGCGCCGACTCGGTACGGCCCTCGCGCATCCGGGCATGCCACTGGACGCCCTCTGTACAGAGGTGATCCGGTCGATGTCCGTCACACCCCGTCGTACGGGGCTTCCCGAGGCGGCGATGCCACAGTTGCTGGACGACGACATCGCCCTTCTGCTGGCGCGTACGTGAGGTTCACCCCCGTCCGTCCGGTGCCGCGCCGGAACGGGTGTCAGGCCGGGCCGGCGGCGGCGTCGGGCGGGCAGGGCGGGGCGTAGTCGAGGCGGGGGAAGTGGCGGGCCCACTGGGCGGGGCTGATGGTGTGGCGGAAGCGGTCGCAGGCCTCGGCGAGCACCCGGTCGAGGTCGGTGTGCCAGATCTGGACGCTGCGGTGGGCGGTGACGGTGAGGATCGCGCCGTCCGCGACGAGGTGGCGCACCTCCTTGACCGACCCGCCGGGGTTGGTGAGAAAGGCCAGCGGGGCGGGCCGTTCGCGGTTGGTCACGTCCCAGGCGTTGACCCCGCCGTCCACGCCGACGGTCACCGCCGTACGGCCGTGGGGGGAGAACGCCACGCCGGCGACGACATCGGCGTGCCTCGCGAGTTGGCCGAGGTGGCGGTGGTGCGGCAGGGCGCTGATGTCCCACAACTGCGCCGTGCGGTCGTCGCTCCCGCTCAGCAGGGTGCGGCCGTCCGGCGCGTACGCGAGGGCGTCGACGAAGTGCCGGTGGCCCTTGAGGACGGCGATGGTGGCGGCACGGCGCGGGTCGGTCACGTCCCAGATGCGGACGGTGTGGTCGTCGGAGCCCGAGGCGAGGGTTGTTCCGTCGGGGCTGAATGCCACGGGTTTGACGTTGGCGGTGTGCCCGGTCAGCTTGGCGAGCGGGCGGGGGCGCCGGGGGTCGGTGATGTCCCAGAGGCGGATGGTGTCGTCGTAGCCGCTGGTGGCGGCGGTACGGCCGTCCGGGTGCACGGCGAGCGAGTAGACGGAGTCGGAGTGGCCGGTGGGCCGTTGCGAGACCAGGACAGGGCGCCGGGGGTCGGTCACGTCCCAGAGCCGGAGCGTACGGTCGTTGCCCGCTCCGACGAGTGTGTTGCCCCGTGGGGTGAACTCGACGCCGTTCAGGGCGACTCCGTCGCCCTCGATGGTGCCGAGCCGGCGGAGTCGGCGTGGATCCGTCATGTCCCAGAGGTCGATCCGGGAGCCGTCGGCCATGGCAAGGGTGCGGCCGTCGGCGGTCACGGCGGGTGTGTGGCCGGTCGGCTTGGGACCGGCGGACGCGACGGACAGGGTGCTGAGCAGGGCGTCCCGGGTCCGTTCCTGCGGAGCCTGGAAGTAGGCGGCCAGCGCGATCTGGGCGGCCAGGGACGGATCGTGCGGGCTGAGCCGCACGGACTCGTCGGCGGCCCGGAGGACCACGGCCTCGTTGCGCTGCCGGGTGACCGTGCTCTGCGCCCATACGGCGAACCCGGCGGCGCCGACGGCGCACACCAGGAGGACCACCAGGGCTCCGACGAGTCTGCGCAGGCGGCGCAGGCGGTGGCGGTCGCGCCGTTGTGCCTCCTCCGCCGCCGACTCGCTGGCCTGGAGGAAGGCGCGTTCGCGGGAGGTCAGCGCGTGCTCCGGGAGGTCCTTCACGGCGGCGAGGCGCACCCCGCGGTACAGGATGTCGGGATCGTGGCCGAGGGACTCCCAGAGGGTGGTGGCCTCGGTGAGCGCCCGTTGCAGGCGTTCCTGGTTCCGGTCCTCGTCCAGCCAGCCGCCGAGCCGGGTCCAGCAGCGGATCAGCGCCTCGTGGGCGATCTCCACATGGTCGCCGTCCGCGGTCAGCAGCCGTGCCCGGGTGGCCTGTTCGAGGACGGGCGCGGTGTCGGGGACCCCGTCGAGTTCGCGGCGCGGCACTCGGCGCTTGGTGTCCTCGGTGCCCTCGCCCAGGGCGACAAGACGCAGGAACAGCCGTCGCGCGGCGCGCTGCTGGCCCTCGCTGAGGGCACGGTAGAAGGCTTCGGCGGTCTGGGTGAGCGCTCCCTCGAAGCCGCCGGCCGCCCGGTATCCGGCCAGTGTGAGGGCGTTGCCGCGCCGCCGGGTCCAGGTTTCCAGCAGGGCGTGCGACAGCAGGGGCAGGGCGCCGGGCCGGCCGTGGGCGTCGGCCGTGAGGGCCGTCAGCAGCGCGGTCTCGACGGTCAGCCGGTCGCGGGCGGCGGGCCGGACGATCGCCGCCCTCAACTCCTCGGCGGTCATCGGGCCGACGGGATGGTGGGCGTGGGACAGGGCGTCGACGAGGGCGGGCAGCCGGGTGCAGTGCGTGTAGAAGTCGGACCGTACGGCGAGGGCGACCCGTGTGCGGCTGTCGGGGGTCTGGGCCGCGTGCACGAGCGAGGCGACGAAGCGCTCCCGCTCCTCCGCGTCACGGCAGAGGGTGAACACCTCCTCGAACTGGTCCACGACGAGGAGAAGCTCATCCGACGAGGGGGCTGTCTCCTGCCGCCCGGCGAGAATCTGCCGCACCGTCCGGTGGAGGGTGCCCGGCTCCGCCGCGAGTCCGGTGAGTACCGGACCCGAGGGAACGTCCGCGCGGGCCGCGAGGCGGACGGCGCATTCCTCCAGCGGGTGCGGACCGGGTGTGAAGACGATCGAGGGAACACCGGAAAAGGCGGGAAGCACGCCCGCGCGCAGCACCGACGATTTGCCGGAACCGGACGCCCCGAATAACACAAGGAGCCTTTTCTCCTTCAGGTGTTCGACAAGCGCGCCGGTGAGTCTCTCGCGCCCGAAGAAAACCCCCGCGTCGCATTCCCCGAATGCCGCCAGGCCGGCGTAGGGCGGACGGGCTCCGGTCCCGCGCCCCTTCTCCCCCTCCGCCGCCACCGGGGCGCCGAGGGAGACGCACGCGTCGGCCGTCCGGCGCCAGACGACCGCCCATTCCCGCTCGTCACCGCCGCAGGCACGGACATACGCGAGGGTGACGGCCAGGCTGGGAAGCTGACGTCCCGCCGCGGCCGACGACAGCGTCGCGATCGAGTAGTGCGCGTCCCGGGCGAGGTCGCGGTAGGTGGGTCGCCCCGCCTGCTCCCGCAGTTTCCTCAATCGAGCGGCGAATTCCGACAGCGGACCGCCCTGTGGGTCCAGTGGGCGTTCTCCCCGTGGCACGTGTACGCGCTTCCTTCCGCCACACGGATTGTTCGGTATCCGTTTGTTCGGCATCGGCCGACCGGCCTTGAACAACAGATTAGCGGCTAGAAAAGGTGCGTCGGGTCCCGCACCGGGAGCCGAGAACGAGTGGAAAGAGGCATCCCATGAAGAAGCGAATTCTGGCCGCGGCCCTGCTGGTCGGGGGACTCACGCTGACAGCCGGACCCGTCGCGCAGGCCGCACCGCAGCTCGCTCCGTCCGCCGCCGCCGAGGCCCAGGCCCTCGTCTGCACGGTCAACGACAACGGGGTCAACTTCCGCGGTGGCCCGGGCACGCACCACCCGGTCCTCGGCCAGGTGAACAGGGGGCAGCAGTTCGCGGCCCGCAACTACGACGGACGTTGGATCATGGGCGACATCGTGGGCGGGCGCACCGGCGTCTGGATCCACGACGCCTACCTCGACTGCTGACCCGGTGAGGGCCGGCACGTAGTACCGCGGGGTACGGCCGCCATGTGCGGCCGTACCCCGCAAGCATGGGGGCGCGGTCCTTCCGCCGGTGATCCGGCCCGGCTCCACCGACGACCCGCACCATCCACACCGGAGCGTTCGGATGACCACCATCACTCGACCGGGGGCCCGCTTCCCCGCACCGGCCGCTGCCCCCGTTCAGGGCATGGACATCGCGCTCCCCCTGGAGTTCCGCGCCTTCCACGCCCTGCACCACCGCGCGTACCTCGCCTACGCGACGGCGCACACCCCCGCCGGCGCCAGCGACCTCGTCCGGGGCGCGTTCGGGACGCTCGCCGTCAACTGGGCCACGCTCCTGTCCAGTCCCAACCCCACCGCCGCGGCCTGGGACCGCGTCGCCGCCCACATCGCCCGCCGCACAGCGCCGCTGCCCCTGAGCGCCGTATCCCCCCTTCACTACCAGCTCACCGTTCTCCACCAACGGGCCGGCCTGCCCATGACCACCGCGGCGGAGACGACCGGCCGCGACCACGCCACCGCGTGCTGTCTCTTGCGCCGGCCCTGCCAACGGCCGCCTTCGGCCGCGGTCCAGGTCCCTCGCCGGGCAGGACCGTGAACCAGCCGGGAGCGGGCTTCTCCGTCAGGAGCTACGGCGTATCCGACGCCCCGTCGAGCGGGGGTCGCACCTCGTCGGGGGCCTTCTGGATCGGATGGACCGTCACCTCTCGCTCCTCCGCCGCCCAGCCGTCGTCGTCCCGGCCGAGCTCGATCGCGGCAGCGAAGATCTTCTCCGCGTCAAGACCCCGGGCACCGTCCTCGTCCCGTTCCGTGCGCATCACCGATTCGCTGATCGGGACGGAGACGTACCGCTCCTCGACAGTGGTACGCCGCAGTCTGACCGATACCGAATATGTCGTCATGGTCTCCCCCTGAGTCCGCTGCCGCTTCCGGCAAGTCGGACGCCGACTTATGACAGGCGGTCATCGGAGCGCGTTAGCGCGCCTGGCGGGGAAGCCGTGCGCGCGGGCGGCGACCGCGACGACCAGCACCGGCACCAGGAGGGCGAGGACGCTCCAGGGAAGAGAGGGGGAGCCGAACCTGTCGAGAAGGATGCCGCCGGCGACTCCGCCCCCGGCCATGGCCACGTTCCACAAGGTGACGAGCATGGCTTGCGCGGCGTCCGCCGACTCGCCCCCCGCGTCGCCCACGGCGGTCTGGAGGAGGGTGGGGACACCTCCCCACCCGAGTCCCCACAACATCACCGCGGGATAGACCAGAGCGTGGCTGTCGGCGAGCGCCGCCAGGACGGCGGCTCCCACGGCGACCAGAAGAGTGCCGGCGATGGTGAGGGCTCGCAGCCGGCGGTTGATGTGCGCGCCGACGATCCAGATGCTCACCAGCGAGGCCCCGCCGAAGAGCAGCAGCACGAGGTCGGTGGAGCCGCCCATGCCGAGCCGGGCGAGGAACGTGGCGATGTAGGTGTAGAGGATGGTGTGGGCCAGCACGAAGACCAGGGTGACGAACAGGACCGGTGCCACGCCGGGAACGGTGAGGGTAAGCAGCACCGGTGTCCGGCCGTCCGTCCGCTGCCCGGGGTGGTCCGGGACCGTCGCGGTGATCCAGCCGAGCAGGACGATGGTGAGCCCGGTCATGATCAGGAACGCCACCCGCCAGTCCAGGGCCTGGCCGAGGAACGTCCCCGCCGGCACTCCCAGTGAGAGAGCGACCGGAATGCCGGCCATCGCGATGGCGATCGCTCTGCCCCGCAGATGGACCGGTGCCATCCGGCGGGCGTATCCCGCCAGCAGCGCCCAGGCCAGGCCGGCGGCCACCCCGGCGGTGAACCGGGCCGCCATGGTCAGAGGAAAGTTCGCCGAGACAGCGGTCACCGTGTTGGCGACGGCGAACCCCGCCATCGCCGTCAGCAACAGCCGCTTGCGCCGCCACCCCGCGGTGGCCGCGACCAGCGGGATGGCGGTGAGCGCGGTTCCGATCGCGTAGACCGTCACCGTCTGCCCCGTGGCGGACTCGGAGACCTTGAGGTCTGCGCTCATCGCGGGCAGCAGGCCCGCGGGCAGCGTCTCGGTCAGGCTCGTGATGAAGACGGCCGTGGCCAGCGCCAGCAGCGCGGGCAGCGGGAGCTTCTGATCTCCGGTTCCGGCCTGGGAATCGGCCAGTTGTGTCGCGCGGTTTCTCATGGCGCATATGTTCAGACCATCACATTGGTGTGAGGGTCAACGCGACCAGGAGTGAGGTGGAGCACATGCGCATCGGAGAGCTGTCGGAGCGCACAGCCACGCCCCGTCGGCTGCTGCGCTACTACGAGGAGCAGGGACTGATCGTCGCCGGTCGTCTCCCGAACGGCTACCGCGAGTACGACGAGTACAACGTGGACCGCGTCCTGCAGATCAGAGGACTGCTCGACGCGGGACTGCCGACCCGGATCATCAAGCAGATCCTCCCGTGCCTCGACAAACCCCGGACCATCCACTTCCCCGACGCGACCCCGGAGATGCTCGCCACGCTCGAACTCGAACGTGACCGCATGACCGAACGCATCCGATGCCTGACCCGCAACAGGGACGCCGTGGCGGAGTACCTCGACGTAGTACGCGGCAACGATCGTCCGGCCGCCGCCTCGGTGGTACGGGCATCGCCCACCTCGCCGGCGGACAGCACATCCTGAAGGTGCCGGCGTCCCCCTGAACGACGCGTCGGTGCGGGAGCGCCGTCAGTTCTCCTCGCGCAGACCCCAGGGGGCGCCGTACGCGGTGAGGAGGTCGAGGAACGGGCGGGGCGGCAGGGCCTCGGGGCCGAGGACCCCACTGCCGTTCCACTCGCCGCCGGCGATCAGTTCGAGTGCGACGACCGGATTGATGGCGGTCTGCCAGACCACGGCCTGGGAGCCGTACTCGCTCATCGACCACTCGTTGTCGACCACGTGGTAGAGGTACACCTCACGCGGGGCTCCGTCCTTGACGCCCCTGACCCAGGTGCCCGCGCAGGTCTTGCCGGACATGCGGTCGCCGAGCGCGGCCGGGTCGGGGAGACAGGCGGCGACCACATCACGGGGCGAGACCTGGACCGGCCCGCTCTGCCCGGGGACCGTGACCTCGGTGGTGGAGTCCAGCCCCAGCTCGTGGAGGACCTTGAGCTTGGCGATGAAGTCGTCGCCGAGGCCGTACTTGAACGTCACCCGCCGTGCGTCGACCCAGCGGGGGATGAGCAGCACCTCCTCGTGCTCCACGTTGACGCACTCCACCGGGCCGATCCCCTCGGGAAAGTCGAAGACCTCCGGCTCGCTGAACGGCGCGGTGGTGAACCAGCCGCAGTCCTTCTCGTAGACCACCGGCGGGTTGAGGCATTCCTCGATGGTGGTCCAGATGCTGAAGGAGGGGGCGAAGTCGTAGCCCTCCACGGTCAGATTGGCGCCGTCCCGGACGCCGATCTCCTCGATCTCGTCGAAGAGTTCGTCGGCCGCGTACCGTGCGAAGACATCGGACAGCCCCGGCTCCACACCCATGCCGACCAGAGCCAGGCGGCCCGACCCTTCCCACCGGCCGGCCAGCTCGAACTGCTCGTCGCCGAGCTTCACACCGCAGTGCTCGTACGGGTGGGTGGTGTGCGGCGAGGACAGGGACATCGCCATGTCCAGATAGTGCGTGTCCGCCGCGAGAGCGGCCCGGAAGAGCGGCATGACGAATCGCGGATCGGTGGCGTTGAGCAGCACATCGCACCTCTCCTCGGTGAGCACCCGGCGCACCGCCTCCTCGTCGGAGGCGTCCAGTCGCCGCGCGCTGAAGCGGTCCCCTTGGTCGCCCAGCGCGGCGACGGCCGACTCGGCCCGGGAGAGGTCGTAGTCGGCCACGGTCATGTGGGTCAGGAAGTCGCGGCGGGCCGCGATCCGGGTGACGGCGGTTCCGACGCCGCCCGCGCCCACGAGCAGTACACGCATGTCGCACACCTTTCGTCCCCGCAGACGGGCGCCTGCCGGGTGCCCCGATGCAACGGGATGGCGGCGGTTAGGGTCAACTGTGTTGGCATAAGACCGTCCGGTGGGGTGGCCCGCCAGGAACGGAGGAGGAAGCCGATGCCGAAACAGGTGGTGCCGGAGCAGGCGCGACGCAGACGCCGCCCGACACGGCAGGGCTCCGTCCTGTCCGAGACGCTGATCGTGCACACCGCGCTGCGCGTGCTGGCAGAGCACGGCAGCACCGGGCTGACCGCCCGCCGGCTGGGCGCCGCCCTCGGCGCCGACCCGAGCACCCTCTACCGGTACTTCGCCGGGATGGACGATCTCACCCGGGCCATCGGCGAGGAACTCATGGGACGGGCGCTGGACAACTGGACGGCCACGGGGCGCTGGCAGGCCGACCTGCGCGCCCTCGGGCTCGCCATCCACTCCTCGTACCTCGCGCATCCGCAGGCCGCCGTACTGACCGCCAGCCGGGTCACCGGCCGGCCCCGGGAGATCGCGGTGGACGAGGCGATTCTCGGTGTCCTGCGCGGCGCGGGCTTCCCCGACGCGACGGCGGTCCGCCTCTACCACGCCTTCATCGACACAAGTCTGGCCTTCGCCGCCCTGGACGCGGGATCGCTGGCCCTCACCGACGCGGCCCGTGAGACGGACGAGGAGATGTGGAACTCCACGTACGCCCGGCTTCCCGCCGCGACCCACCCCCACATCGCCGCCACCGCACGACTGCTGGCCGGCTGTATGACACACAGCGTCTACCCGGTCGTCCTGGACACCCTGCTGAACGACGCGGCGGCGCGACTCGGGACCGCCCGAGCGAACGGACCGAAGGGCGGCGGCTCGGTGGGCCGTCGCTCCACCGCCCGGTAGGTCCCGGACCGTGAACGGACCGGCCCGACGTCCAGGTATCGGTGTGGTGGCGAAATACCTCCGCGACGGGTTCGGCGGCAGATATTTCACTTATTGTGGCGCTCTGTCGGACGATGGCCGCACGCCGGAGCGTCTCCCTCCGCGGTGATGAGCCCATCCCGCGCGCCCTGACCGCGTGTCGGGGCCGCCCCCAAGAGGCGCGCATACCTCTATGAGGAATCTCTGACCTATCTATTCCGTATAGAGCGCACCGACCCTATGGTTCTGGACACCCGGGAACGAGCCCCAGACGGATCTCCCGGCCACGGCGGGCACAGCCCGTTCCGGTCACGAGGAGGGCAGCGCCATCTATATCGACGTCCACGGACATGTCACAGCTCCCGACAAGCTCTACGCGTACAAGGCCGGGCTGTTGTCCCATCGCGGCGCCCACGGGCGCGGCCGTACGGGGGTGACCAAGGAACACGTCACCGAGGCGCTCAACGCCCCCCATCCGAGCTTCGGCAACATCTCGCATCTTCGGCATCTCGACGAGGCCGGGGTCGACATCCAGTTCATCTCGCCGAGACCGTTCCAGATGATGCACAGCGAGAGCCCGCCCAAGCTGGTCGAGTGGTTCACCGAGGAGACCAACGACGTCATCGCCATGGCGTGCGAGGTCGACAGCCGTTTCCGTGGTGTCGCCGGCATGCCGCAGTCGATGGAACTCGAACCGTCCGCGTGGACCCGGGAGCTGCGCCGCTGTGTCGAGGAACTCGGCTTCGTCGGCGCGACCCTGAACACCGACCCGTACGAGGGACTGCGCCAGCCCCCGGCCATCGGCGACCGCTTCTGGTACCCGGTGTGGGAGGCGCTGTGCGAACTGGACGTACCGGCGATCATCCACTCCGCGGCCTGCCGGCCCCCGGCCCGGGAGAGCTACTCGCTGCACTTCGTCCAGGAGGAGACCCTGGCCGTGGCCGGGCTGCTCCAGTCGACCGTCCTGGACGACTTCCCCGAGCTGAAGATCGTCGTGTCGCACGGTGGCGGGGCCGTTCCGTACCAGAAGGGCCGCTTCTATCCCGCGGCCCTGCGGGCGGGCACGACCTTCGAGGAGCGGCTGCGCCGCCTCCACTACGACACCTGTCTCTACACGCGCGACTCCATCGAGTTCCTGCTGCGCACCGTCGGCGTGGACCGCTGTCTGTTCGGTACGGAGAAGCCGGGCACCGGCTCGGTCCGTGACCCCGGGACGGGCCGCTGGATAGACGACATCCATCTGCTCATCGAGGACATCGACTGGCTGACCGACGACGACAGGAAGGCGCTGTTCGAGACGAACGCCGTCGACCTGTTCCGCCTGGAGGTGTGAGGCGGCATGGCCGAACTCGTCCTGGGAGTGGGTACGTCCCACGGCCCCCTGCTGAACACACCGCCGGAGGACTGGGGACAGCGGGCCGCCGCCGACCGCGCCAACAAGGCCCTCGTCTACCGGGGTCGGGACTATCCGTACGACGAATTGCTCGCCCTGCGCGCACCGGGCTTCGCCGCCGAATGCGACCTGGACACGCGCCGTCGCCGGTACGCGGCCTGCCGCGCAGACATCGAGGAGCTGGGCCGGCGGATCAAGGCCGCCGAGCTGGATGTCCTGGTGGTCGTGAGCAGTGACCACAAGGAGGTGTTCGGCGACGAACTGCTGCCGCAGTTCGCCTTCTACTGGGGCGACACCATGCGCCACGAGCCCTTCACCCAGGAGCAGCTCGACCGTATGAAGCCGGGCCTGGCGGTGGCCGAGGTCGCCAATGTGCCCGTCAGCAGCACCGTCAGGGCGGGCGACTCCTCGCTCGCCCGGCATCTGATCGAGCGGACCTCGGACGCCGGGTTCGACCCGGCCGCGTCCAAGGAACTGCCGCCGGGGGAGTGGGGCAACTCAGGCATCCCGCACGGCTGGGGCTTCGTCTTCGAGCAGGTGCTCGGCGGCGGCGAGGCGCCCCCGACGGTCCCGGTGTTCGTGAACACCTTCTGGGAGCCCAACCCGCCCTCGGCCCGCCGCTGTTACGACTTCGGTGTCGCGCTCGGCGAGGCGATCGGCAGCTACCCCGGCTCCCTGCGCGTGGGGATCGTCGCCTCCGGAGGGCTGAGCCACTTCGTCATCGACGAGGAACTCGACCGTGCCTTCATCGAGGCGCTGATCAGCCGCGACACCGACCACCTGCGCTCCCTGCCCGACGCGGTACTGCGGTCGGGGACGTCGGAGATGCGCAACTGGATCGTCGTGGCGGGCGCGCTCCACTCCTCCCCGCTCAGGGCCGAACTCGTCGGCTACGAGCCGTGCTACCGCTCGGAGGCGGGCACCGGCTGCGCCATGGCCTTCATGACCTGGCAACTCGGCCGTTCGCGGGACGCGTCATGACGCGGACGGAGCGGAAACCCGTCGCCGCGACGACCGCCACGCTCGTCGACCGCCTGCGCGCCCTGGACTCGTGCGCCGTCTCGGACGCCCTGGACGCCCACCTGATCTCCGGGGTGGCGCTCGGCCCCTCACCGGTCTGGCCGGTACGGCACGTCGTCGCCGGTCGCGTCCGCACCGTCACGGTGGGACCACGCGACTCCGACCGGCCGGCGGGCCATGTCGCGGCCGAGGCCGTGGACGTCTCCGGGCCGCGGGACGTACTGGTCATCGCCAACGAAGGGCGTCTGGACGTGTCCTGTTGGGGCGGGATACTCAGCCGCGCCGCGACGGCGCGCGGTATCGCCGGTGTCGTGGTGGACGGCGCCTGCCGGGACGCGAGCGAGAGCGAGGAGCTCGGCCTGCCCGTCTTCGCCCGGGCGGTGGTACCCGTCAGCGCGCGGGGGCGGATCGTCCAGCACGCCATGGACGAGCCGATCCGCTTCGGTGAGATCACCGTGCGGCCCGGCGACTACGTCGTCGCCGACGGCAACGGTGTCGCGTTCGTGCCCGGCGCCGACGCCGAGCGGGTCATCGCCTTCGCCGAGCGGATCGTCGCTCGCGAGAGGGCCATGGCCGACGCCGTCGCCCAGGGACGGCCGGTCTCCGACGTCATGCACGACAACCAGTTCCCCGCCGTCGAGGAGTCCACCCCGTGACCGACGAACTCGCCCCTCCGGACGTCTCCGGCGACCCGGCCCCGGCCGGCGTCCGGCCCCATCCGCTGCGGGGCTACTCGACCGCCACCGTCTCCGACGCGCTCGACCGGCTCGGCAGGGACGGGTGTCTGCCCGGTATCGCCCCGCTTTTCGACGGCGCGAAGATCTTCGGCCGCGCGTACACCGTCAGTTACGTCGCGGCCGGACGCCCCGCCGGCACGGTCGGCGACTACCTGGACGAGATGGAGCCCGGCGATGTCGCGGTGCTCGACAACGGCGGCCGTACCGACTGCACGGTGTGGGGCGACATCCTCACCGCGATGGCGGACGACCGCGGTATCGCGGGCACGGTGATCGACGGCGTCTGCCGTGATGTGCGGCGCGCGCTCGACGTGGGCTATCCGCTGTTCACACGCGGCCGTTACATGCGCACCGGCAAGGACCGGGTCGAGGTCCGCGACGTCCAGTGCCCGGTGGGCGTCGCCGGTGTCCAGGTACGGCCCGGCCAGTTGATCATCGCCGACGGGGACGGCGCGGTCACCGTACCGCCCGACGTCGAGGAGGACCTTGCCGAGATCTGCCACTCCATCCATGAACGAGAGTCACGCATCGTCGAGGACGTACTCGCCGGCCGCTCCCTGGCCGAGTCCCGGGCCGCCCACGGCTACCACCTCCTGCAAAGGAACCAGGCATGACGACGGCCGCCCACGGGACCACACCGAGCGCCGGGAACTCCCGGAACGCCCACGACACCCACAGCACCCACAGCGCTCACAGCACCCACAACACCGACGACGCCGTGTTCCTGCGGCTCGGGACCGCGACCCTCTACGAGGCGTCGAAGCTGGACTGTTTCCTGCCGCCCCGGATCCGCCCGGTCTGGCCGGGCGCCGCCGTCGTCGGCCGGGCCCTGCCCGTGTCCACCGCGCCGGCCGACAACCTGCCGCTGCACCTCGCACTCGAACAGGCCGAACCGGGCGACGTGTTGGTGGTCGACGGCCGCCGGGAGAGCTGCGGCTACTGGGGCGAGGTGCTGACGGCCGCCGCACGGGCCCGGGGGGTGCTGGGACTGGTTATCGACGGCGGTGTACGCGATGTCGACCAACTGCGCGCGCGTGGCTTTCCCGTCTTCAGCTCCGCGATCGCGGTGCGCACCACCGTGAAGGACGACGTGGGCACCGTCGGTACCCCCATCGTCCTGGGCGGCGTCACCGTCGGCCGCGGCGACCTCGTCGTGGCCGACAGCGACGGTGTCGTGGTGATTCCGAGTGCGGCGGTCGAGACCGTACGGGCGGGCGGGCTGGCGCGCGAGGCCGCGGAGACGGGCTATCTGAGCCGGATCGACAAGGGCGAACTCACCCTCGACATCTACGGTTTCAGACCGGCCGGCACGGACTGAGCCGCCATGACCGATCCCGTCTCTCTCGACCCCCTCGCCGACCGGCCGTTGCTGGTCGAACAGGTCCGCCTGGAGGCCACCGGTGTGGTCTCGCTGACCCTGGTCGATCCCGGCGGCGGTGAACTGCCGCCGTGGGAACCGGGCGCGCACATCGATCTGCGGCTGCCCAGCGGCGCCGTCCGCCAGTACTCGCTCTGCGGTCCGCCGGGCGATCCCCGCTCCTACACCGTCGCGGTGCTGCGTGAGGAACACGGCCGGGGCGGCTCGGTGGAGGTGCACGACACCGCGCTGGTCGGCCGGACGCTACGAGCCCGGGGACCCCGCAACCACTTCGCGCTGGTCGAGGCGGAGCACTATCTCTTCCTCGCCGGCGGTATCGGCGTCACCCCGATCCTGGCGATGGTCCGGCGGGCGGCGGCGGTCGGCGCCTCCTGGGAGCTGTACTACGGCGGACGTACGCGCGACACCATGGCGTTCACCGACGTGCTGTCGGCCATCGGTGCCGGACGCGTCCACGTCGTACCGCAGGACGAGTCGGGGCTGCTGCCCGTCGCGGGCCTCGTCGGCGCCGCGCCCCCGGGCGCCGCGGTGTACTGCTGCGGCCCGGAAGGCATGGTCCGGGCCGTCACCGAGGTTTGCGCGGCGACCATGCGGGACGACGCCCTGCACATCGAACGCTTCGGCGCGCCGGCGGCCGGCCGGCCGGCCGAGGAGCGGGCCGCTCCGCCCGGCGCCGCGCGCTTCACGGTGGAACTGCGGCGCTCCGGAGTGACCGTGGAGGTCCCGCCGGACCGGACGCTGCTCGATGTGGTCCGCGAGGCCGTTCCGGAAGTGGGGTTCTCCTGCGAGGAGGGCTACTGCGGTTCGTGCGAGACCAGGGTCCTCGCCGGTGAGCCGGAGCATCACGACACCGTTCTCTCGGACGAGGAGCGGGAGCGCGGCGACACGATGATGATCTGCGTCGGGCGGTCGGCCTCGGAACTGCTCACCCTGGACCTCTGAGCTTCGAATTCCATATCAAAGAACTTAGAGAACGACTATTTCTCTATAAGGTATTCCTGGTTAAGGTCGTGTGAACCAGGACAGTTCCGAGGAGTACAGATGTCTATGAGGGCGAGCACGACAGACCGCCTCAGGGGACGCATCCCGGGTTCCGTGGACGAGGTTTCCGGTGAGCCCGCCGTTCAGCTCCAGCTGTCCGGCGTGACAAGGAAGTTCAACGAGGTCGTCGCCGTCGACGGGATCGACCTCGACGTACGGGCGGGCGAGATATTCGCCCTCCTCGGCCCCAGTGGCTGCGGAAAGAGCACCTCACTGCGCATGATCGCCGGCCTGGAGAAGATCGACCAGGGTTCGATCTCGATGCGCGGCAGGGCGCTCGCCGACGCGGAGCGGGGCACGTTCCTGCCCTCGGAGAAGCGCAATATCGCGATGGTCTTTCAGTCCTATGCGGTCTGGCCCCATATGACTGTCGCCCAGAACGTCGGATTCCCGCTGCGCATGCGCCGGGTGAAGCGTGCGGAGAGGCGTCGAAGGGTCGAGGAGATTCTCGCCGTCACCGGTCTTGAGGCCGTGGCCGACCGGCCCGCCACACTGCTCTCGGGAGGCCAGCAACAGCGGGTCGCCCTCGCGAGGGCACTCGTCTACACGCCCGATCTGCTGCTGCTGGACGAGCCGTTGTCCAACCTGGACGCCAAGCTCCGTATCCAGATGCGCCGTGAGATACGCAGGCTGAACCAGGAACTGGGCATCACCATGCTCTTCGTCACCCACGACCAGGACGAGGCGCTGTCCCTGGCCGACCGTCTCGCGGTGATGAACAACGGCAAGGTCGAGCAGGTGGGCCGGCCGATGGAGCTGTACGAGAACCCCAGGACCCCGTTCGTACGCGACTTCCTCGGCCGACTCATCGTGGTCGAGGGCGTGCTCACCGGGGACGGCGAGCGGCGCCGGGTCCAACTCGACACCGCCACCCGGCGGGTCGGTGAGATCGTCGGCACCGACATACCGGCCGATCTGAGCGAAGGCGACCGGGTGGGCGTGTATCTGCGCCCCGAGGACGTCGACCTCAAGGCGGGCTCCACCGACGGTCCGGCCCCGAACCAGGTGGCCGCGCAGGTGCTGTCCTCGGCCTACCTCGGCGACAGTTTCGAGTACGTGCTCGACATCGCCGGGTCCAACGTCCTTCTCAGCGCCCCGCGCCGGGTGGTCCACCAGCCCGGTGACACGGTCTACGTCCAGGTCGACCCCCGGCGCGCCATGGTGTGGCCGCTGTGACCGCCGTTCTGCCACCGGTCGGCCCGGACGACGTCGAGCCGCTGCCGGGACCGGTGAAGAGACTCGTCGGCGCACGCCGCTCCAGCGGCTCCCGGCTGACCGGGACAGTGGTTCTGCTGCTGGTGGGCGCCGTCACCGTCGTCCCCGTCACGCTGCTCCTGCTGAACAGCCTCAATGTCGGTGCGCCCGGCGACCCGGCGAGCTACGGACTCGACAACTGGCGGCACGCCTTCGCCAACGGCGCCATGTGGGAATCGGCCTGGAACACCCTGCGCCTGGGGGTGCCGAGGGTACTGATCGGCATGGTGATCGCCACGGTCATCTCCTGGCTGATCGCACGTACCGACATGCCGGGCGGGAAGATCATCGAGGTCTTCCTCTGGTTCTCCTTCTTCATCCCCTCGCTGTCGATCACCCTCGGCTGGATCCTGCTGCTCGACCCGGCCAACGGTGTGCTCAACCAGGCGATCCGATGGCTGCCGGGATTCGGCGACATCAGCGACGGTCCGCTGGACATCTACAGCTACTGGGGCATCATCTGGACCCATCTGACCGCCACCACGGTCCCGATCATGGTGATCCTGCTGGTGCCGGCCTTCCGCAGGATGAGCCGGTCCATGGAGGAGGCGGCGCAGATCTGCGGCGCGAGCCGCATCCAGACCCTCGTACGGATCACCGTGCCGATGATGCGCCCGGCCATCGTCGCCGCCACCCTGCTCAGCTTCGTCTACTCACTGAAGACCTTCGAGATCGAACTGCTCCTGGGCACACCGATCGGTCTGAACGTCTACTCCACCCAGATCTACAACTGGCTCCAGTCGTCCCCGCCGCAGTTCGGCACCGCGACCGCGCTCGGCTCGGTGTTCATCCCGATCCTGGTCATGCTCGCGATCGTGCAGCGGTTCGCCGTCCGCAGCCGCAGCTACGTCACCGTCGGCGCGCACACGTACAACGACGAACCCATCAGGCTCGGTCCGGTGCGCCGCTGGGTCGTCGCCGGAGTGCTCTCGCTCTACGCGGTCGTCACCGTCGTCCTGCCCATGGGCGCGATCGTCCTCGGCTCCTTCATGCGACGGTTCGGCTTCTTCCAGCTCACCAACCCCTTCACCACCGCGCACTGGTCGGCACTGTTCGAGGACAACCTCTTCGCCTCGTCCGTGAGCAACACCCTGATCATCGGCCTCATCGCCACCGTGGTCGGCGTCCTCGTCTACTTCTGCATCGCCTTCGTCGTCGTCCGCAGCGAGCTGCCGACGCGCGGCGGCGTCGATGTGATGGCCTGGCTGCCGGCCGCCGTACCGGGCATGCTGCTGGGCCTCGGGCTGCTGTGGGTCTATCTCGGCACCCCGCTGCGCACGGTGCTCTACGGCAATCTCTTCGGCCTGATCATCGCCCTGGTCATCAGTCATATGGCCACCGGCACCCAGCAGTTGAAGGCCGCCATCCTCCAGGTGAGTCCTGACCTGGACCGGGCGGCACGGATCTGCGGGGCCAGTCCCGTGCGCTCCTACGCGCACATCCTCTTCCCGCTCCTCGGCCCTTCCGTGGCCGCGGCGGGCGTCCTCACCTTCCACTCCGCCGTCAGTGACGTCAGCACGGTCGTCCTGCTCAGCAGCAACGACTCCCGGCCGCTGTCGATCCTGCTCCTCGAATACAGCACCAGTGGCGTGCTCGAACAAGCATCCGTGCTGGGCGTCATCATCAGCATGCTCACCGTCGGGGTGGCGCTGCTGTCCAGGGCGCTCAGCCGAGGCCGGCTGCGCGGATCGCGCTCGCGTCTGCGACCGCGCCGCCGCCGCCCGACCGGCGATGCCGAGCAGCCATCTCCCTCCGTAGTGAAAGCAGGTGCGTCATCAAAAGATTCATCGCTCACCACAACTGGAAGCTGATCGCCGCGGGCGCCGCAGTGGCGCTCTCCGCGACAGCGTGCGGCGGCGACGGTTCGGTCGCCACCGATGCCGCGAAGGCCCCCGCCGAAGCCAGCAGCCAATGCCCCGACCCCTCGGGGGAGTTGGTCGCCCAGGCGAAGAAGGAGGGCAAGGTCGTCATGTCGGGCCCGCCCACCGACACCGTACGCCGGCAGCTCCCCGAGGCCTTCCAGAAGGCGTACGGGATCAGCCTCGACTACATCGGCACCAGCGGGAAGGACAACGCGGCCCGGCTCGACGCCGAACGCAAGGCCGGGCTCTACTCGCAGGACGTGTTCGTGGGCGGCGCCGACACGATGGCGAACACCTACCACGCGCAGAACTGGATCGCCCCGCTCACCGGTGTGCTCACCCCCGAGGAGCTGGCCACGGAGCCCTGGCGCGGTGGAACCGTGCCCTTCGTGGACCAGGACAAGAAGATCCTCAGCATCAGCCGCTACATCAGCGTGCCGATCGTCATCAACACCGACAAGGTCGACCCGGACGAGATCACCACGTGGAAGGACCTGCTCGACCCGAAGTGGAAGGGCAAGATCGCCACGATCGATCCGCGGAGTCCGGGCGGCGCCATCTACAACGTCGGTATGTTCCAGGCCAGTCCGGAGTACGGCGACGCCTTCGTCAAGCAGCTCTACAAGGACCAGAAGCCGATCCTGATCACCGACTCCCGCCAGGGCACCGACGACCTGGCCAGGGGCAAGTACCCGATCGCCCTGGGCCTGGGCCAGCTGGACGTCGACACGGCGGCCGACGACGGGCTGCCCGTCGAGGTGGTCATGCCCGATCTGCTCCAGACCACCAGCGGTTTCGGCTTCCTCGCCGTCTCCGACAAGCCTCCGCACCCCGAGGCGTCCAAGGTCCTCGCCCAGTGGCTGGCCTGCCCCGACGGCAACAAGGCGTGGAACGACGCCTACGGGAGCATCAGCACGCGCACCGATGTCGAGCCGCCGGAGAACCTCCCCGAGTGGCAGGTCCCCAAGGACGGCGTGGAGTACTTCGACGCCAACTCCTGGGAGTTCCTGACCAAGGGCGTCAAGGACGCGACGGATCTGATCAACAGCCTCATCGGCACCAACTAGTGCACAGGGAGATACGCGCATGACGCCGGCCGAAGCCGATCTGCCCACGATCCAGCGCCCGACGGCCTATGAACAGTGGCTGAGGGACGAGGGACTGCGGGTCGTGGAAGGGCTGTTCATCGAAGACCTGCGCACCGTCGAGCTGGGCGACTGGGCGCGCCGGGGCTGCCGGGCGGCGGTCGCCAGGCTGGAGGGCACCGAGGACGTCAACGACGCCCACATCATCGAGATCGCCCCCGGCGGACAGATGGCGCCCGAGCGCCATCTCTACGAGGAGATCACCTACGTGGTCGCCGGACGTGGCTCGACCAAGGTGTGGAACTCCGCCGGTGCGGAGGCGACGTTCGAGTGGAACGCGGGCAGCGTGTTCTCCGTACCCCTCAACGCCCACGCGCAGCACTTCAACGGCAGCGGGTCGGAGCCGGCCCGGTTCTACACCGTCACCAGTGCCCCGCTGGTGATGCGGATGTTCCACAACCGCTCGTTCGTCTACGACTGCGATTTCGACTTCACCGACCGCTTCGGCACCGAGAAGGACGACTTCAGCGGCGCCGGGACCGCCTATCAGTCCCGTGTCTGGGAGAGCAGGTTCATCCCCGACGCGGCGGGCATCGAGCTGAAGTCATGGGCCGCGCGGGGCGCGGGCGGCAGCAACGTCATGCTGGAGATCGCCGACAACAGCCTCTGCGGCCATGTGTCGGAGTTCCCCGTGGGCACGTACAAGAAGGCGCACCGGCACAATGCCGGCGCCCATGTGATCATCCTCGGCGGCACCGGCTTCTCCCTGCTCTGGCGTGAGGGCGAGCCGGTCCGCCGGGTCGACTGGCGGCAGGGCTCGATCGTGGTGCCGCCGGACCGCTGGTTCCACCAGCACTTCAACACCGGCACCACGCCCGCCCGTTATCTCGCGCTTCGCTGGGGCAGCAAGAAGTACCCGCTGTTCAAGCAGTTCCTCATCGACCGCCCGACCACCGAGGGTGGCGACCAGATCGAGTACCAGGACGAGGACCCGTCGGTGCGCGAGACGTTCGAGGCCGACCTGGCCAGGAACGGGGCCGAGAGCCGGATGGAGCCGGTCTACGCCCGGGCCGGCCTGCGGACCGGCTGACCATGATCACCCTGGAACGCCGCTTCGACGAGGACTTCCGCGTCGCCTCCGACGGACCGACGCTGGCGATCGACTTCTGGAGCTATCTGAACGCCCTCCAGGCCCGGCTCGGCTGGACCCCGGCCGACGACCGGACCTGGGACTACCTGGAAGAACTCGAACGCGACATCGAGCCGCTCATCGAGACCCTCCCGGACGCGGACGCGGCGCCGTACCTCCGCCGGCTCATCGACACCTGGGCGGCGGGCGGCGCCGGCGAGCGCGACGACCTCAGGCAACGCGTCGCCGCGATGCTGCGGCAGGCCCTGCGGAATCAAGAGGAGCATGATCATGATCAGTGAAGCCGAGAACGAGTTCCTCACTCGTGTCGGCCCGGGCACCCCGGCCGGCGACCTGCTGCGCCGGTACTGGCAGCCCGTCGCCCTCACCGCCGATCTCTCACCGGACAAGCGCACCAAGCGCGTTCGGGTCATGGGCGAGGATCTGGTGCTCTATCTGACCGACGACAACACCTACGCCCTGGTGGCGGAGTCGTGCGCGCACCGCAGGGTGTCGCTGTACTACGGCTTCGTGGAGGGCTGCGAGATCCGCTGTCCCTACCACGGCTGGAAGTACGACAGCACGGGCCAGTGCCTTGAGCAGCCCTTCGAGCAGGAGAACCGGCGGGCCCGCGAACGCGCCCGGATCGCCGCCTATCCGGTACAGGCCTACCGGGGCATCCTCTTCACCTACATGGGGCCCGGCGAGCCGCCCGTCCTGCCCCGATGGGACGTGCTCGACCGGCGCGACGGACACCTCACCCTGTTCGTCGAGGAGGACCTCCGGTGCAACTGGCTCCAGCCGATGGAGAACGCCGTCGACACCGTGCACACCTACTGGCTGCACGGCCACACGATGCATCTGAAGGGCATCGACCGGGGCAGCTACTACTACCGCCCCATCGAGAAGTACTCCTTCGAGCACTTCGAGTGGGGAATCATCAAACGCCGCGTCTACCGCGACAAGGCCGGTGAGCTGGAAGAGGAGACCGGGCACCCGCTGGTGTTCCCCAACATCCTCCGGCTGCCCGAGGGGCCGCTCCAGGCGATGCACTGGCGGGTGCCCGTGGACGACGAGCACACCATGCTCATCCGGGCGGGTCTGCTGCCGGACAGGCCGGGCGAGGAGCGGGTGCACGACGAGGAGCCCAGCGTCGTACGGGTCCCCCCGGAGATGACCGCCGACGGCGATCACGCGATGACCACCTTCACCAGCCAGGACCGGATGGCCTGGGAGACCCAGGGCGCGGTCTACGACCGCACCAAGGAGACGCTCGGGGCGGAGGACAAGGGCATCGCCATGTACCGGCGGCTCCTGCGACAGCAGATCGAACGTGTCCAGGCGGGTGAGGACCCGATGGCACTCATCCGGGACCCGGCGAAGTCCGTCGTCGTCTTCGACGTCTCGCAGGGACAGGCGCGGGTCGCCGTGACCGAAGGCCGGGCGGGATGACGCCCGAGGCCGAGCGCATCGCGGCGGCCTGCCGTGTCCTCGGCCGGCTGGGACTCACCCGTGAACCGGCGGGACACATCAGCATGCTGCTCGACGACGGGACGGTCGCGGTGAAGGCCCGGGGGCCCGCGGAGTCGGGACTGCGGTTCGCCGTCGCCGACGACATCGTGGTCGTCGACCGGGAGGGCACACCGCTCTCCGGCGGGCCGGGGCTGACGGCGCCCCAGGAGGTCGCCATCCACCTCGCGGTGTACCGGGCGCGCCCCGATGTCACCAGCGTGGCACACGTCCACCCGCTGCTCCCGGTGGTCTTCGGGATCTGCGACACCCCGCTGCTGCCGGTGATCGGCGCGTACGACCCGTACGCCCTGCGGCTGTTGCACCGGGGCGTCCCGGCCTACGGGCGTGGAGTGCTCGTGAACACCCCGGAACTGGGCGACGAACTCGCCGCAGCCCTCGGGTCGAGCGCCGTCTGTCTGATGCGCGGCCACGGTGTCACGGCCGTGGGGGAGAGCCCCGAGGAGGCGGCGCTGAACGTCATCAAGCTCACCGAGCTCGCCGAGGTCAACTTCCTGGCACGGCAGTTGGGGGAGCCCCGGCCGATCGACACGGCCGACTACGAGGCGATCGTCGGCTCCGGCCGGACCCGGCCGGAACTCATCGAATCCACTTGGCGCTTCTATCGCAGGCTGGCCGTCGAGAAGGGCGGAGAACGCCGGGGAGTGAGGGGGGTATGACGGACGGCGCCCTGACGGGACAGCACGAACGACGCCATGAGCACTCCCACGACCACGACCACGGCGACAGCGGTGACCACGACCACGACCATGACCACGGCGAGAGTGTCCGGCCCGACGATCCGGACCATCCCCTGTGGGAACGTGATCAGATCACCCTGACCAGCGTCGGCGTCGACATCGGTTCGGCCACCACCCAACTGCTCTTCTCCCGGCTGACCCTGCGCCGGCAGGGACGCGAACTGTCCAGCGCCTTCGCCGTCGTGGACAAGCGGGTCATCCATGAGTCGGCCGTCGCCCTCACCCCGTACGCCCAGGGGCTGCGCATCGACGACGGGCGGTTGCGGGACATCGTGGACCGGGCGTACCGGGAAGCCGGTATCTCGGCCGACGAGGTCGACACCGGCGCGGTCATCCTCACCGGTGAGGCCACCCGCCGCCGCAACGCGCGCGCCATCGCCGACCTGTTCGCCTCCCGCACAGGGCGCTTCATCTGCGCCACGGCCGGACACGGAATGGAGGCGACACTCGCCGCGCACGGATCGGGCGCGGTGGCCAGGAGCGAGCGCGACCACGCCCGGGTGCTCAACATCGACATCGGCGGCGGCACCACCAAACTGTCGGTGGCCGAGTCCGGGACCGTACGGGCGACCGCCGCGCTGCATCTGGGCGCACGGCTGATCGTGGTGGACGGGTCCGGACGGATCGTCCGGCTGGAACCCGCGGGCAGGCGCCTCGCGGCGTCCCTCGGCCTCGACTGGTCGCTGGGTGACCGGGCCGGGCCGGCCGAACTGGCCCGACTGGCGGCGCTGATGGCCGACACGGTGGTCGCGGCGGTCGGCAGCGGTCCGGTGGCACTCGGGGAGCTCGACTGGCTCCGGCTCACCGAACCCCTGACCGAGTGGGGGCCGTACGACGCCGTGCTCTTCTCCGGGGGAGTCGCCGAGTACGTGTACGGCCGTGAGCCACGGGAGTTCGGCGACGCGGGGGCGCTCTTCGGCCGTGCGCTGGCCGAGCGCGCGGACCGGCTGCCCGGTCCGCTGGAGGACGGTGGCCGCGCCATCAGGGCGACCGTACTGGGGGCGTCCCAGTACACCGTGCAGGTCAGCGGCAACACGATCCACATCAGCGATCCCGGTCTGCTTCCGCTGCACAATCTGCGGGTCGTGCGCCCCGATGTGGATCTGACCGGGAGGATCGATCCCGAGCGGATCGCGGCGGCGATCGGCGCCCAACTGGCGCGCGGCGACGTGCGTCCCGCCGACTCCCTGGTCTTCGGATTCCGGTGGGGCGGGCTGCCGAGCTTCCCCCGGCTGGACGCCTTCGTCGAGGGTGTACGGCTCGGTCTGGGCGACCGGATCGCGGCCGGTCTGCCCCTGTGTCTGCTCTTCGAGGGCGACATCGCCAAGTCCGTCGGCGGCATCCTTCTCGACCAGGGCGTCACGGCACCGGTGGTCTCCGTCGACGGCATCACCGTCGCCGAACTCGACTACGTCGACATCGGCGCGGTGCTGCCCAAGTCCGGGACCGTACCGGTCTCCCTCAAATCCATGGTGTTCTCGCTGTGACCGGCACAGCGGCTCGGGCCCGCCCGCCGCCCCCGGGGACGCCCCGCTCAGATCGCCTCGTTGAGCGCGTCGCGCACCGACGCCTGGGCCCTGATCAGCATGGGCGCGATCTCCTCCGCCTGCTCGACCGTCTCCAGACGGGAGCTGGGTACGGCCACGGCGATCGCCGCCAGCGGATAGCCGATCAGATCGTAGATCGCCATCCCCACGGCGCAGATGCTGCTCTCCCCCTCGCCGAAGTTCACCGCGAAGCCGTTGTCACGGATCGTGTTCAGTTCGGACGTCAACTGACCCCAGGTGGCGATGGAGTTCGGTGTACGGGTGTCCAACTGCCTGTTGGGGTAGCGCCGGCCCAGATCACTGGCCGGCAGTGCCGCCAGGATCGCCTTGCCACCGGCCGTGCAGTGCGCGGGCAGAACGATTCCGGTACGGGTCGCGACCCGCACCGAACGCGAGCCCTCGACACAGTCGATGAACCGGACGCAGTCCCCTTCCAGCAGAAGAAGACTGGCCGTCTCCTGAGTGTCCTCACTGAGCTGTTCGAGTACGGGCCTGGCGGCGTGCCGGATGTCGACGCGGCCTATGGCCGTGAGCCCGATCTCCAACAGGGCGCGGCCGGGGCGGTAGACGCCGTTCGGCTTGTCCTGCGTCACGAAGCCATGACGGCGCAGGGTCGTCAGCAGCCGGTGCGCGGTGGACCGGGCGACGTCCAACTCGTCGGCGGCGTCGGCGACACGCAGCGCGCGGCGCTCGCCTATCAGGCGCAGCAACTGCAAGGCGTTGTCGACCGATGACAGCCCCGTCTGCGCCGAGTGCGGGACGGGGTGGTGGGGTTCATCGCGAACTGGATTCGTCATATCGGAATAGTAGCGCCATGTCTTTCGCGGCGCGGAATAATAACTAAGGTTTGGGCTATGACATTCGTGTCGAATCATCGTGAGCTGCCCGTGCTCATCCTGGGCGGCGGCCCCGTCGGCGTCACCGCGGCCTGGGCGCTCGCCCGGGCGGGAGTACGGGTGCAACTCATCGAGCGCGAACCGGAGCCGCGTACCGACTGGCGCGCGTCGACGTTCCACCCACCGACGCTCGAACTCCTCGACGAACTCGGCCTGGCGGCGCAGATGCACGCCGAGGGCCTGACCGTGCCGCGGTACCAGTACCGCGACCGACGCGCGGGTCTGGTCGCCGAGTTCGACTTCACCGTGCTCAAGGAGGAGACGAAGTACCCGCACCGGCTCCAGCTGAACCAGCAGCATCTGGTGCGGATGCTGGTGGAGCGGCTTGCGGACGAGCCGAACGCCACCCTGCGGTACGGGATCGAGGCCACGGACATCAGCACGGGCGACGACGGTGTGCTCGTCGAAGGCCGGGGACCCTCCGGCCCCGTGAGCCTGCGCGGCAGTTTTCTGATCGCCGCCGACGGCGCCAGCAGCACCGCCCGGAGGCTGCTGGGCGTCGCCTTCACCGGCTTCACCTACCCCGAGCGGTTCCTGATCGCCAGCACCTCGGCCGACTTCCGCGCACTCCTCCCCGACATAGCCGACGTCAACTATGTCGCGGACCCGGACGAATGGCTCTTCCTGCTGCGCACGGTGGAGTCCTGGCGCGCGGTGTATCCCGTACCGACGGACCAGACGTACGAGCAGGCCACCGACCCCGAGGAGATGCAGGCCCGGCTCCAGGGGATCGCGCCACTGCCCGGTGGTTACGAGATCGGCGACCGCCAGATCTACAACGTGCACCAGCGCGTCGCGGACTCCTTCGTCGCCGGTCCCTGCGCACTCGTCGGGGACGCCGCGCACATCAACAGCCCGCTGGGCGGGGTGGGACTCAACAGCGGTATCCACGACGCGGTCGACCTCTCCCGCCGCCTCGCCCGCGTCCTGCTCGACGGCGCCGACGAGGGACCCGAACTGGCCGCCTTCGCCGAGATACGCAGACAGGTGGCCGTCGAGTACGTACAGGCCGACACCAAGCGCAACACCGAGCGGATCAGTGAGCGCGACGAGACCAGACGGCAGGCCAACCACGACGAACTGCGCGCCATCGCGGGCGACCCCGACCGCGCGCGGGCCTGGTGCCGACGCGCCTCGCTCCTCGAATCGGTGGCCCGCTTCGGCATCGGCCTGCCACCCCAGGACATCCGCCACCGACGGGAGGCGGAGGCGAAGTCCACCACCTGAGCAGACCGTTGCCGCCGGCCCGACCGGGTACGGCGCAGGCGAAAGAGGACCCATGACACTCGACAACACCCCATCGGCGCCCACCGGGGAAGACCCGGAACTGGTCTCCCTGTACGAGGATCTGCTCGACGTCGATCTCTACCCCCTGTGGACGATCACCCGTGATCTGCTCACCCCCTCGCCCCGCCCCCGCTCGGTCCCCTGGCTGTGGAGCGCGCAGGTCCTGGCCGAACTGGCGGAGCGCGCACTGCGGTTGATCCCCGTCGAGCGTGGCGGCGAGAGACGGGTCCTCAGCCTCGGCAATCCCGGACTGGGCGGTCTGCCGTACGCGGCCGGGACCCTGTGGGGTGCCATCCAGTGCCTCGGCCCCGGCGAGACGGCACCGGCCCACCGCCACAGTCCGGGCGCCATCCGCTTCATCCTGTCCGGCGACGGCGTGGCCACCACGGTCGACGGCGATGTGTGTGACATGCACCCCGGCGATCTGATCCTCACCCCGTCGTGGAACTGGCACGACCACAGCAGCGCGAGCGACGGCCCGATGCTCTGGTTCGACGGGCTGGACCTGCCCATGATCGAGGCGCTGGACGCGGTGTTCTTCGAGCCCTACCCCGACTTCCGGCAGCCGGACACGGAGCCGCACAACCGGTCGGAGGCGACGGCCGGCCCCGGGCCGCGCTACGTCCCCGGGTCGGTGCGCGACGTCCTGACCGACGCCCACTCGCCCCTCCTGGTCTACCGGTGGCCGGACACCGACAAGGAACTCTCCCGGCTGGCCGCCGAGAGCGGCGAGGCGATGGTGAGCCTGGAGTACGTCAACCCCGACACGGGCGCCAGTGTGCTGCCGACCCTGAGCTGCGGCATGCACCGGCTGACACCAGGCGGGCGCACCCTGCCCGTACGCCGCACCGGCAACAGCGTCTTCGTCGTCTACCAGGGCTCCGGCACCTCGGTCATCGACGGCCGGCGCTTCGACTGGTCGGCCGGTGACATGTTCGTCGTCCCGTCCTGGGCCGCGGCCGAGCACGCCAGCGGCGAGGGCGCCGACCTGTTCAGCATCGGGGACAGCCCCGTCCTGCGGGCGCTGGGGATCTACCGCGAACTGCCCCTGGACACCGCCCAGCAGGTCACCGGCGTCTTCGTCCCCGCCCAGCTCCAGCGAACCGAGACACGGTGAACACATGAGACTCGCGATCTTCGACGACAACCGTCTCGGGGCCGTCATCGACGACCGGGTGGTCGACGTCACCGACGCACTGCCCTGGCCCCACGAGCCCGACCCGCTCCTCGCGGGCTGGTGGCGCGCGCTGTGCCGGGACTTCGCACGGCTCGCCCCCGCGCTGCGGGCGGCGGCCCAGGCCGGCCCCGCCCGGCCCCTGGACTCGGTGCGCCTGGCCGCGCCCGTGCTGGGACCGACGAAGATCATCGCCGCCGCGTCCAACTACCGGGAACACGTCGAGGAGATGCACACCGTCCAGGAGCGGACCCTCGGCCACGTCGAGTCGTGGATGATGGACTTCGACGTCTTCCTCAAGGCGCCCTCCTCGATCGTCGGGCCCCGGGCCGGCATCGTACTGCCGCGCGACGTGCTCGCCGAGGGCAGCGAGATCCATCACGAGTCCGAGCTGGTCGTCGTGATCGGCACCGGCGGCAAGGACATCGAGGCCGAGGACGCGCTGAGCCATGTGCTCGGCTACACGATCGGTCTGGACATCACCGTACGCAGCGCGGCCGACCGCTCGCGCCGTAAGAGCTACGACACCTTCAGCCCGCTGGGGCCCTGGCTCACCACCGCCGACGAGGCCGGGGACCCGGCCGACTTCGACATCCGGCTGACCTGCAACGGTGAGCCGCGGCAGACGGTCAACACCTCCGCGCTCATCACCCCGGTGCCCGAGATCGTCGCCTACGCGTCGCGCATGATGACGCTGAACCCCGGAGACGTGATCTTCACGGGCGCACCTCCCGGTGTCGGGCCCATCGAGCCGGGCGACGTGCTGCACACGTCCATCAGCGGGCTCGGCGCCATGACGATCCCGGTCCGGGCGGAGAGCGCCGCGGCACCGCGAGGAAGCACCGACGGCGCCGGCCGATCGCCCGTGCCGACCGAGAACAGGTAAGGGAGACCCCGATGACGACAAAGGCCAGACTCATTCTTCCCGCCGTCGCGATACTGCTCGTCGGAGCCTGCGGCGGAGGCTCCGACGACTCCGCGGACGACGACGTCGACCGGAGACCCGACGGCGGGAAGGTCTCCGCGGGGTGCCCCGACCCCGAGGGCGCCCTCGCCCGAAGCGCCGCGAAGGAGGGGGAGGTCGTCATGACCGGCACGCCGGACGGCAGCGTACGGACCGACGTCCCCCGGGAGTTCGAGAAGACGTACGGCGTCAAGGTCAACTACGTCGGCGGACGCAACAGTGACCTCGCGGCCAAGCTCCAGGCCGAGCGCAAGGCCGGCGTCTACACCCACGACGTCTTCGGCGGCGGCGGGAACACGATGTCCGCCACCTACTACGGCGAGGGATGGATCGGTTCCCTCAAGGACGCGCTCGACCCGGCGCTGCTGACCGGTGAGAACTGGCGCGACGGGGCGCCCAAGTGGGTCGACCCCGAGAAGGAGAAGATCCTCCAGCTGTCCACCTACGTCGACTCCGGCGTCGTCATCAACACCGACCTGGTGAAGGACGGCGACCTCACCTCCTTCGAGGACATGCTCGACCCCAAGTGGAAGGGCAGGATCGTCGTCGACGACCCGCGCTCCAACGGCGGAGCCATCTACGACGTGGGCTCCTTCGCCCAGGCGTACGGCGACGACTTCATCAAGTCCCTCTACGTGGACCAGGAACCGTCCCTCCTGACCGACCAGCGGCAGGAACTGGACGACATAGCCCGCGGCAAGTACGCCTTCGGCCTGTCCCTCCACACCGCCGAGACGGCCGCGGCCCTCGCGGAAGGGCTGCCGCTGAAGCAGATCAAGCTGACCGGCGCCCCGCCCGTGTCGACAGGTGGCTCCAGCCTGCTGGCGATCGACAACAAGGCCCCCCATCCCAAGGCGGCCGAACTGCTGGTCAACTGGCTGGTCTGCAAGGACGGCAACGCCGTGTGGACGAAGGCCCTCCAGGTGCCCAGCAACCGCGCCGACGTGCCCGTGCCGGCCGATCTGGACGCGAGCGTGCCCGAGGAGGGCGGCGAGTACTACGACAGCTACGGCTGGGACGTGCTGACCAAGGACGTGAAGCGTCTCCAGACGATCCTCCTCGACCTCCTCGGCCCGCAGTAGCCCTCAGAACGCGGCGCGCCGTGGCGGCACACGTGTCCGACACGGCGCCAGCCGGCCCCTCCCGGAGGTATTCATGACAGCGCAACGGTCCCCGCGGCCACCCACCGCGTACGCCCGGTGGTCGCGGGGCCAGGGAATCGACATCGTCCCCGGCTTCCACATCCCCGACCTGCGCCGGCTTCCGCTCAAACCCTGGGCGCGCGTGGGCGGTTACGGCTGCTTCATCAACCACGACGACAGCGACCGCAGCAACGACTGCTACGTGAGCCGGATTCCGGCGGGCGAGAGCCTGCGTCCCGTACGGCATCTGCACGAGGTGATGATCTATGTGCTCGCCGGCCGGGGGAGTACGACCGTCTGGGGGCCGGACGCACGGCCGCAGAGCTTCGAGTGGCAGCGGGGCTCCCTCTTCGCGATCCCGCTGAACCTCCGTTACCAGCACTTCAACGGCAGTGGTGAGGAGCCGGCGACCCTGCTCGCGGTCACCAACGCCCCCGTGGTGATCAACCTGTTCGACGAGCACGAGTTCATCTTCGACTGCCCCTACGACTTCTCCGCGCGCTTCTCCGGAGCCACCGGCTACTTCAGTGGTGAGGGAAGACTGACCGGCCGGCTCTGGGAGACCAACTTCGTCCCGGACGTGCGCGAGTTCGAGCTGGTGGACTACCGGGAACGCGGCGCGGGCGGTACGAACGTCCAGTTCAAGCTGGCCCGCAACACGATGATGGCGCATGTGTCGCAGTTCCCGGTCGGCACCTACAAGAAGGCGCACCGGCACGCGCCCGGTGCCCATGTGGTGATTCTCGGCGGGACCGGATACAGCCTGATGTGGAGAGAGGGTGAGCCCGTCGAGCGCTTCGACTGGTCGGAGGGCTCCCTGATCATCCCGCCGGGCGAGACATTCCATCAGCACTTCAACACCGGTGCCACACCCGCCCGTTATCTCGCCCTGCGCCATCTCAACGCACGCAGGGACCCGGCCACCGGCCTGCCGATGTCCTCGATCAGCACCCGGCTGGGCGGCGACCAGATCGACTACCGGGACGAGAGCCCCCTGGTCCGCGAGACCTACCTCGACGAGTGCGCGAAGAACGGCGTCGCCTCCCGCATGGAGGAGTTCTACGCCTGAGAGAAGGAAAATGGGGACCAGCCCCACGGCCGACGCGCGGCGGCGCCGAACCGGGGGACCTCGATCAGTACGAGGGCGGCGGGCCGCGCGCGATGCGCGGCCCGCCGGTGGTTCGTCACTCCACGGGTCCCCGGGGGCTCGGCCGACCGTCACCCCCGGAGCACCGCCGAGGCTGCTGCTAGAGGATCGAGGCGCCGTAGACGCTCAGGGCCTCCGTGACGGGCTGGTAGAACGTGGTGCCACCCGTGCGGCAGTTGCCGCTGCCGCCGGAGGTCAGGCCCAGCGCGGTGCTGCCCGAGAAGAGCGAGCCGCCGCTGTCGCCCGGCTCGGCGCAGACGTTGGTCTGGATCATGCCGTACACGATGCCGCTGGAACCGTAGTTGACCGTGGCGTTGAGGCCGGTGACCGAGCCGCTGCGCAGACCGGTGGTGCTGCCGCTGCGCTGCACGGACTGGCCGACGAACGCGTTGCCCGCGGACGTGATGTCCCGGTACGAGCCGTTGTACAGGTAGACACGACCGTCGGCCGCACCCGAGTTGGAGTGGCGGATGATGCCGTAGTCGTTGGTCGGGAAGCTGGTACCGGTGCGCGTACCGATGGACCAGCTGCTGCTGATGTTGGTGCAGTGACCGGCGGTCAGCGCGTGGGCCACGCCGCCGACCGACACGTTGAAGCCGAGGGAGCAGCGGCTGCCGCCGGTGGTGATGGCCTCGCCGCCGGCGATGAGCGGGCTGAACGTGCCGTTGGTGCGCTTGACCGTCAGGTCGGCCTTGGAGCCCGACAGCGCGTCCTTGACCTTGGCCAGTTCGGCCTCCGACACGGTGCTGTCGATGGTCACGACGATCTTGCCGGTGCTCGCGTCCGTGTACCAGGCGGTGCCGGCCACGTCCGCTTCGAGCACGGCCGAGTCGGCGGCGGCGAGCTGCGAGGCGGTCGCCTTGACCTCGGGGGAGGGAGCGGCGACGGCCGAGGGGGCCGCGAGCGCGACGGCGGTCACCAGACCGGACGTCACGGCGAGGAGCCGTGCCCGTCTCGACGTGCCGTTGAGGGGCGAGAAGCGCTTGAAGATCACGAGATCCTCCGGGTGTATGGGGGATGAACGGCCCGCCGGGTGGGCGGGCGGTCCGTGTGTCCAGGTTCCCGACCAGTGATCGCCGGGCGTGAACCTGTCAAGCTGCGCGGGTCGAATCGTTGACGGCTACGGCTCCGGATGCAAGGTCGACTTCCGGTCCACGCGGGGAGAATCACTCCGGGCCCGGGCGGATCCGCTCGCGGCCCCGGATCGGCGCGCGTCGCCGGTGCTTCGGCTTTGCTGCAAAACGTGTGCGCGCTCCCTGACGTGTCCGATCCGGGACGGGAACTCCCGTGGCGATCAGCGGGTTCGAGCCTGTTTGCATTCTCTTTGCATGCGGTTGCGACGGGTCACCTCGCGAACACACGCGGTTCGTCGCGCGGTCACCGGCCCGGTAAAGCAGTTGAGTACTGAGCACTGTGGGGCTTGTGTGCCGGGTGGGACGGATGTCGGGGCTGGGGTACTTGAGGGATTTTCGAATGAGTTACGCGAGCGTTCGAGATGGCCGAATCTTTGAGTCCGCCTCCCGGAGTGTGTCGCACTGAGCCTCGAATACGTCCGGAGGCGCGCTCTTGCGGAGCGCCCTCGGCGTGTGCCTCGGGGGTCTGCCGCGAACCTTCCAGAAGGCTCCGCGATGTCGCCGGTCGCACCGGAGGAGTCCTGCGGGCAGTTCTTGGCGGGCTCGGTCCACCGGGCGAGCCGCCACGCGGCGACGGGATCGTCCCTTTCGCCTCTCTCGGCGCGGCGGTGTTCTGACGGCCCGTCTGCCCCGTTGTCGTGGGGGTGGTGTGGCGGGTGTGAAGTCAGTGGTTTCTGTGGCAATGACGTTGGCGCGGGAAGGCTCATGAAACGTACGGAACGGTGAATTGTCCAAGACGTTGCCGGCTTCTATTTAGTTCAGAACGAAATTACTTCGCTTTGCCGGAAGGGCTGAATCCCGCACCCTGATTGGCTGGATCCAGACCCCTACTGAACTGTGACGCACGGCACACTATTGACCTGCTGAAATCTGAGCAAAACGGTTCATTCTGCCAAGAAGTTGCGAGAAATGAATCGTTCCCATGGCGGAATGGATCATTCGAGTGGCGAGATCCCGACGCATGTGCATTGCTCTGCTATTACCGATGCTTGACCTGCATCTGTCCATTTTCATAGCCTCCGCATCGTGCTCCTGCCGCTGAGAGCGGCGCGTCGGTAACTCAATCCGAATTGGCGGGGGATCGTATGTACGACGTCATCGTTGTGGGTGGACGCTGCGCCGGATCACCGGTTGCGATGCTGCTCGCGAGACAGGGGCACCGTGTCCTCGTGGTGGATCGCTCCTCGTTCCCCAGTGACACGGTGTCGACCCACTACATCCATCAGGCGGGGCTGCTCAGGCTCCAGGCCTGGGGGCTGCTCGACGAGATCATCGGCGCCAAGACCCCGGCCCTGCGGAAGATGAACTACTCCTACCGGGGCATCGAGCTCAACGGATTCGCCGACCCGGTGGACGGCGTCGACGCCGTCTACTGCCCGCGCCGCACCGTGCTGGACGAGATCCTCGTCAACGCCTCCCGCCGCGCCGGCGCCGAGGTGATCGAAGGGTTCACCGTCTCCGACCTGGTCTTCACCGACGGCCGGGTGACGGGCATCCGGGGGCGCGAAGGGGACGGCCCCGAGCGGGAGTTCCGCGCCACCGTCGTCATCGGCGCCGACGGCTTCCACTCCACGGTCGCCAAGAAGGTCGGCGCGGAGCTGTACAACGTGCGCCCCGCCGCCGGCTTCATCTACTACTCGTACTACTCCGGCCTCGACTGGGGCCTGCACCACAAGACCGGCTTCAACGAGAAGTGGTTCGGCACCTGGCCGACGAACGACGACGTGAGCATGCTCGCCGTCATCTGCACCAGGCGCCACCTCAAGGAGTTCCGCCAGGACGTCGAGGCCGGCTTCCAGGCGGCGTTCGACGACGTCTCGCCGGAGATGGGGCAGCAGCTGCGCGACCAGGGCACGCGCGAAGAGGCGTTCAAGCCCATGCGCTACCCCGACAACTACTACCGCCGCGCCCACGGCCCCGGTTGGGCACTGGTCGGCGACGCCGGCTACCACAAGGACCCCTACACCGGCTGGGGCATCACCGACGCCTTCACCCACGGTGAACTCCTCGCCGAGCGGATCCACCAGGGCTTGTCCGGCGAGCGGCCGATGGAAGAGGCGCTGGCGGAGTACAACACGGTGCGCGACGAGGAGAGCGCGGGCGTCTACGACTTCACGACGACGCTCGGCGAACTCACCGAACTCCCCCCGTTCTTCGAGGCGACGATGTCCGCGATGAGCGCGACCCAGGAGTGGACCGACAGGATGCTCGGCCTGATCGGCGGAGTCGTACCGGACTACGAGGTCTACGCGCCGGACGCCCTTGAGCGCCTCTACGACTCCGCCGGCGTGCCGGAGGAGAAGCGGATCTACGACCCGGCCGGATGACGCCGGGCGGTCCGACGCACCCGCCCCTGCCGGGCGCACACACCGGAACGGGCGCCCCGAGTCGCGCGTGCCGTCCCCGGCCCGCACCCTCACCGGTGCCGCGCGACCAACACCTCACCCGGTGCCGCACACCCCAACACCTCATGTGGTGCCGCGAGCACCGTCCCCCTCGCGGAGCCCGTACGCGCTCCGGTGAGTCCTCTCCGCGTTCCCCCCGAAGGCGATCGGCTCGCCCTCACTCATCATGCGGCCCCACCATCCCCGGTGTTCGGTGCGGCCTTCCCGCGGGCCCCGGCCCCACCGGTATTCCCGCACCGCACTCCGTGCGCTTGACCCCCTGAGGGAGACCAGCAGATGACGCGTGCGTCCAGCATGTTCGATCTCATCAGTGACCAGGGCGAGGAAAGGCCATACTTCGAGACGGGCGGCATCGGCAGGTCGCACGGCTTCTACACCGGCGAGGAGCAGTACCGCCGAGAGATGGCCCGGATCTACGGGCGGCGCTGGCTCCCGGTGGACCATGTGTCCCGGCTGAAGGACAAGGGCGCCTACACCACCCTGAACATCGGCACCGGATCCGTTCTGATCATCCACGGTGATGACGGGATCCAGGCGTACCACAACTACTGCCGGCACCGCGGCTACAAGCTCGTGGAGGAGGCCGTCGGCAAGCGGCAGAGCCTGGTCTGCCTCTACCACTGCTGGGTGTACGACCGGAACGGAAAGCTCAAGAGCCTCAACGGCACCTACTTCGACCACTTCTTCGAGAAGAAGGAGAACGGTCTGCTGCCCGTCAGGACCGAGGTCCGCTTCGGGGTCGTCTTCATCGCCCTGTCCGACGACGCACCTGATCTCGACGCCTCACTGGGAGAGTTCGGCGAGTTCGCCCGCGTCTACGAGCTCGCCGACCTGGAGTGCGTGGAGGCGAAGGACTACCCCGTCGCCTCGAACTGGAAGCTCGTCGCGCACAACGTCAACGAGAGCCTGCACTTCCCCACCGCCCACAAGGACCTGCACCGCATCACCGACTTCGACGACGCGGGCACCTACGACCTCAAGGGCGACATCGTCGGCGCCTGGCAGGGGATACGCAAGGCCTACAACTCCGTCTCCATGACGGGACGCAGCGGCCGGACACCGATGGAGCTGGTCCCCGAGGCCGACCGGCAGAAGATCAACTGGATCACGATCCTGCCCAACCTCCTCTTCGGCTTCACGGCCGACTACGTGATGATGCAGTGGGTCTGGCCCGAGAGCCCCGGCACCTGCTTCGTCCGGCACTTCTGGCTCTTCCACCCCTCGGAGACCGCGAAGAGCGACTTCTCCCACGAGGCCGTGTTCGCGCTGTGGGACAAGGCGAACTACGAGGACTGGGAGATGTGCGAGCGGACGCACCGCGGTCTGTCCAACCCGCTCTGGACGCCCGGGCAGCTCTCGCTCGACGAGGAGGTCGTCTCCCAGATCGACGCCTGGGTCGCCGCCGAGACGGCGGAGGGCCAGGGGCCCGCCGCGAACGGCACCGAGGAGTTCGAGAGCGGACCGAACGGCGCTCACACCTCCGAGACCGGGAAGGCCACGAGGTGAGCATGCCAACCAACTGCTTCATCATCGGCGGCACCAGAGTCCTCACCCAGTGCGCCGCGCGACTCCTCGACGCCGGCGTGCGGATCGAAGGCGTCTTCAGCGACGACCCCGCCGTGGCCGCCTGGGCGGACGGATACGAGATCCCGTTGCTCGACCCGCATGGCGACCTGTCGGCGACCCTCTCGGCGCGCCCCTTCGACTACCTGTTCAGCATGGTCAACTTCAGGATCCTGCCCGCCGAGATCCTCGACCTTCCGACAACGGCCGCCGTCAACTTCCACGACGGGCCGCTGCCCCGCTACTCCGGCAGCCACGTACCCGCCTGGGCACTGTACGAGGGCGCGCCCCGGCACGCGGCGACCTGGCACCGCATGACGGAGACCGTGGACGCCGGCGGAGTGCTGCTGGAGCGCTGGTTCCCGGTACGCGACCACTCCACCGCCCTCTCGCTAACGTACGAGACGGCCGAGGTCGGCATAGAGCTCTTCGCCGAGCTCATCCCGCACGTGGTCGCGCGAACCCTCCCGGAGCCCGTCGACACGAGCGACCGCGAGCGGCGCTTCTACCGACGGTCCGCCCGGATGGCGTCCGGCGGCCTCATCCACGCCGGCACGTCGGCCGTCGAGGCCGTCCGGCTCTCCAAGGCCCTGGACTACGGCTCCTTCCCGAACCCGCTCGGGGTGCCGACCCTCGTCACCGAGCAGGGCGCCGTCTTCACCCGTCAGGTCAGGCTGATCCCGCGCGAGGACCCCCGTACCGAGACCACCGTCCTGTCGGTGACCACCTCGGCCATCACCCTGGCCGCCCCGGACGCCGATCTCGTACTGAGCGACTGCACCGCCGTCGACGGGAGCGCCCTGAGCGGCCAGGCCGCCGCACAGCGGCTCGGCATCACCCCCGGCTCACCCCTGCCCGCCGTATCGGCGGAGCGCCTGGCGGACATCGCCGCCGCCCAGAAGACTCTACGGGTCCATGAACCGTGGTGGCGCGCCCGGTTGGAGAGGCTGCGCCCCGCCCCGCTGGCCGCCGACGACTTCTCCGCCGCCGGCGCCCACTACGGCCGCTACGAACTGGCCCTCACCCCCGGCTCGCGGGAGGAGGCCGTCGCGGTCGTCCGCGCGTTCCTCACCGTCGTGGCCGAGCGCACCGGCGAGCGCACCTTCGACTTCGCCTGGTCGCCCCAGGCAGCGCGGGTCCTCGCGGAGCAGACCCATGGCATCGCCGCCGCGCGATTCCCCGTACGGTTCGACGGCGACACCTCCCTCTCGCTCCGGCACAAGCTGGACGAGGCGACCGCCCGCCGGGGTTACGCCGGCGACCTCGAACTCCGGCTCGGCCTGGCCGGCCGCCCGCTCGGCTCCGACGAGCCGAGCTTCACCCGCGTCATGGTGCTGGACCGCGACGCGGGCGAAGAGGCGTCCGCCGAGCCGCACACCGAGATCGCGCTGCTGTGCCTGCAGGACGGCCCGCCCACCGTCTTCGTACGCGAGACCGCGATGGGCGAGGACGAGGCGCTGGCATTCACCGAGCAGGTCGAGGACCTGGTGCTGACGTCCCTGCTCCACGGCGAGGAGCCCGAGCCGCGGCCGGAGCCCCGGTCCGCGACGCCGCCCGAGCCCCAACCGGCGGCTACGGCTGCGGAGTTGGACGACGCCGAGGGGTTGGACGACTCCCCGGGGACGGACGACTCCGCCACCGCGTCGGCCGCCGGGACGGTACTCGACCTGTTCGCCGCCACGGTGGCCGAGCGGCCCGCGGCCATCGCCGTCCGCAGCGGCGCCCGCACGCTGGACTACGCGGGCCTCGACGCCTGGGCGGACGCCATCGCCGCCGGCCTGCACGACCAGGGCATCGAGTCCGGTTCCGTGGTCGGCGTACTGATGGAGCGGGACCTCCCGCTGCTCCCGGCCATGCTCGGAATCCTGCGCGCCGGGGCGGCCTTCCTGCCCCTGGACCCGGGATATCCCGTGGAGCGGCTCCAGCGGTACGTGGAGGTCTCCGCCTGCGACCTGATCGTCACCGACACCCGTACCGATGCCCTCGGCGCATCGCTGGGACACGCGTGGGGCGTGCCCGTACCGAACGGCGCGGCGCAGGCCCTCCCGCCCCGGGTCACCTCCTCCGACCTGGCCTACCTCCTCTTCACCAGCGGATCCACCGGCAACCCGAAGGGCGTGGAGGTCGAGCACGGCGCGCTCGCCAACTTCCTCACGGGGATCGGCGCCCGCCTCGGCGTCTCCTCCGACGACACCCTGCTCGCACACACCACCGTGGCCTTCGACATCTCCCTGCTGGAGCTGTTCCTCGGGCTGACGGTCGGCGCGACGGTGGTCCTCTGCTCCCGGGAGACCGCGGGCGATCCGGCCCGACTGGCCGAACTCACAGCCGATGTGACGGTGGCTCAGGCAACGCCGACTCTCTGGCGCCTGCTGCTCGGCACCGGCTGGACTCCGCACACGGAACTCACCGTCCTCTCCGGCGGCGAGGCGCTGCCGCCGTCCACCGCCGGGCGTCTGCACGGGACCGCCCGCGCCCTGTGGAACCTGTACGGCCCCACGGAGGCGACGATCTGGGCGTCGTGCCACGAGGTCACCACGGTGGGCACCTTCCTGCCGCTGGGCGAACCCCTGCCGAACATGGAACTCCACGTCCTGGACGCGGAGTTGGAGCGGTGTGCGGCAGGAACGACCGGCGAGCTGTATCTCTCCGGCACCGGACTCGCCCGGGGTTACGCCGGCCGGCCCGATCTGACGAAGGACGTCTTCGTCGTTCACCCCGTGACCGGTGTACGGCTCTACCGGACCGGTGACGAGGTACGCCTCCACACGGACGGCGCGATCGAGTGGCTCGGGCGCGGCGACGCGCAGGTGAAGGTGCGCGGCAACCGCATCGAGCCCGCGGAGATCGAGCGGGCGCTGGAGCGGTTCGACGGCATCACCGCGGCCGTGGTCGTCGCGGCGCGGTTCGAGGGACGTGGCGAACCGAGGCTGACCGCCTACCTGGTGAGCGACGGCACACCCACGAAGTCCGGGCTCGACGCCTTCGTCGGCGGCTCCCTGCCCGCGTACATGGTGCCCGACGCCTACGTCGCCGTGGACGCCCTGCCGCTGACCGACAACGGCAAGGTGGCGCGCGGCAAACTGCCCGTGCCGACCCGGGACACCATCCTCCGCTCGGCCCCCGGTCCCGTGACGACGTCGACGGAGACGGTGGCGGTGACGGCGACGCGGGCAGCCGAGCTCCCGGAGTCCGCCGAGTCGGCGGCGACCGCTGTCACGGTGGAGGCGCTGGCGGAGTCGATCGCGGCGGTGTTCGCTGCCACGCTGGACCACCCCGGCTTCGACGTGCACGCCAACTTCTTCGACCTGGGCGGCGATTCGGCGAACGTCACCTTCGCCGCCGTACAACTCGGCCGTGAGCTGGGTGTGACGGTCACCCCGCCGTCGATCTTCGCCTCCGGTACGCCGGTGAAGCTCGCCCGGCTGCTGGGCGCGGACGGCGTGGTGCGGCTGGTCGAACCGGAGCCGCAGGACACCGGCACCGTACGCGAGCGGGCGGCCGAACCCGAGCCCGTGGCGATCGCCCCCGCCGTAACGACCCCGGCGGCAACGCCCCCCGTCACCACCGCTGTTGCGGAGCCCGTGCCAGGGGAGCCCTTGCCCGGGGAGGCCGTGGCCGCCGAGCCCGCCCGACCCGCCGACGACGGCGCCCTGGCCGTCATCGGCATGGCGTGCCGGTTCCCCGGGGCCGCGACACCCGACGAGTTCTGGCAGAACCTCGTCTGCGGGGTGTCCAGCGTCGGCCCCGCCCCGGACGGGAGACGCGGCTGGGCCCACCTGTGGTCCGACGCCGCGGCCGACTCGGTGCCCATGGCCTGGGTCGACGGTGTCGAGTACTTCGACGCCGGCCGTTTCGGGCTGACCGACCGCGAGGCCCGCCGCATGGACCCGTTGCAGCGGACCATGCTCAGCGTGACGGCCGAGGCACTGGAGAGCTGCGGCCACGACCACACCTCCCTCGGCGCCGCAACCGGTGTCTTCATCGGCGCCATCGCCAGCGACTTCCCGGAGATCGTGGCGCGGAGCGTCGGCCACCACGACCCGCACGTCGCCACCGGCACGGCCGCCTCCATGGTGGCCAACCGGCTGTCGCACGTCTTCGACTGGTCGGGACCGAGCCTCACCGTCGACACCGCCTGCTCGTCCTCGCTCGTCGCCCTGCACCAGGCGGCCATGCATCTGCGGGCGGGCGACGTGGACGCCGCCGTGGTCGGGGCCGCGAACCTGGTCCTCACCCCGACCAAGACGCACTCCTTCGCCCGCAACGGGATGCTGTCCCCGCAGGGCATGTGCCGCACCTTCGACGACAACGCCGACGGCTACGTACGGGGTGAGGGCACCGGCGCCGTCGTCCTCAAGCGGCTCGCCGACGCCGAACGCGACGGCGACCCCGTCCTCGCCGTGATCCGATCCACCGCCGTCAACCACACCGGTGGCAGCGCCGGCTTCCTCACGGCACCCAGCAGGCCCGCCCAGGAAGCGGTGCTGCGCAAGGCGCTGGCCGGCTCCGGACGTACGGCGGCCGACATCGGCTACATCGAGGCGCACGGCACCGGCACCCAACTGGGCGACCTCGTCGAACTCGAAGCCCTGCACGCGGTCCTGGGCGCACCCGCCGGCCGGCGGCCCGTCGCGGTGGGCTCGGTGAAGACCAACATCGGTCATCTGGAGCCCGCCGCCGGCATCGCCGGGCTGATCAAGACGATCCTGGCACTCCAAGCGGGCCACATCCCGCCGTCGTTGAACTTCAGCACCCCCAACAAGTCCTTCGACTTCGACGCCTCGCCCCTGTTCGTCGCCGACCGGCTGCTTCCGTGGGGCAGCGGCCCACGCGTCGCGGGAATCAGCAGCTTCGGTTTCGGTGGCGCGAACGCCCACGCGGTGATCGAGGCGGTACCAGCCGCCGCACCGGACGGTACGGAGACCGGCCCACGGCTGCTGACCCTCGCCGCCGGATCGGACGAGGCACTGCGGACCCTGGCCCACCGGCTCGTACTGATGCTGCGCTCCGCCTACTGCCCGTCCCTGGACGAGCTGAGCGAGGCGAGCCGACGGCGCCCCGCCGCCCCGCACCGGCTCGCCTGCGTGGCCGGCAGCGTCGAGCAACTGGAGGACAAGCTGCGGCTGTTCCTCGCCGGGGTCGCCGACATTCGCTCCCTCCATGTGGGCGTGGCCCAGCCGCAGGCGACATCTGCGACCGAGGTCACGGACCCGGTCGACGCCGGGGCGAGCCGGGAGACCCTCGCCGAGGCCGCGCGCGCGTTCGTCGCCGGGGCGGCCCTGCCCGCCGGGCGGAGGCGCCGCGCGGGCGTACGGTTCCCGACCGCGCCGCACGCGGAGAAGTACCTCTGGCTGGAACCCGCGGAGCAGACGGACACCCCCGTACGCGAGGGCGCGTCCCACCGTACGAAGAACACCTGGACCGAACACCCGGAAGCCGCCGAGCACTTGGTGCTCGGCAGGCCGACACTGCCCGGCGCCGGCTACCCCGGCAAGGTGGCCGAACTCATCGGCCGGGACCGGTTCGGCCTGCGGGACCTCACCTTCCGGGCCGCCGTCGAAGCCCCCACCACCCTCACGGCCGAACGCGACAACGCCACGGTCGCCTTCCGCGACGGCTCCGGCGCCCTCGTCTGCACTGCCGAGGTGACCGGTCCTGAGCAGACGACGCTGGTCCCTCCGGCGACGACCGACGGCCTCACCGCCGTCTCGCTGGACGCGATGTACGAGGCGTTCGAACGCGCCGGACTCACCTACGGCGCCGGCTTCCGGACGGTGTCGGAACTGTCCGTTGCGCCGGGCCAGGCCAGGGGTCTGCTGTGTGGTGACGCGCGTAGCGCCGGGGCTGTGGACGCCCGGCTCCTCGACGGCGCCTTCCAGATCGCGCTCGCCGCGTGCGGTGCGCGGGGACTGTATGTCCCCTTCACCATCGAGCGGTTGACCGTCCTCGGCCGGATTCCCGACACGGCCCGGGTCTACGCCCGGCGGGACCGGGACATCGGGCCGGACTCCGGTCTGCTGACCGCGAGCCTGGTGGTGCTCGACGGCGACGAACCTGTACTCGAAGCGCGCGGGGTTACCTGGAAGCGGCTCTCGCAGGCGCCGTCGTCGGACCCCTCGGGACGCGACGCGCGTAGTGGGCACCGTGGCGAGCCGACCTCGTCGCCGACACCGGCACCTGCGCCGACGCCGGCGCGGGCTCCGGCACCCGCGTCCAACGGGCACCGTTCCGTGCCGGCCTCCGGTCGCACGGCGGCGGGCGGTCTCGACGCCGCCGTGGCCCAATGGGTCGCAGCCGCACTGGAGTTGGACGTCGACGAACTGGAGACGGACCGGCCGTTGCAGGAGCAGGGGCTCGATTCGATGCTCGCGGTCTCGCTGGCACAGGACATCCGCGCCAAGCTGGGCGTGGACATTCCCGTGACGCTGGTCCTGGAGGTCGGCACGGTCGACCGCCTGGCCGCCGAGCTGAGGGACGAGTACGGGGCGACCGCGGCGCCCGCCGTCGTACAGGAGGAGCACCCTGAGCCCGCCCCGGCCTCGGCCCCGGCCCCGCAGCGCGAGCCCGTGCCGGATCCGGATCCGGCACGGGCGCTGGACGAGACCCGGGTGCCGGCCCAGGTGCGGTCGGTCGAGCCGCCTCACGCCACCGGCGGAGGGGACGCGGAGCCGCACGACATCGCCATCATCGGCTTCGACGGGGTCTTTCCGAACGCCGCGAACACCGACGAACTGTGGCGGGTGCTGCTGGAGGGCGTCGACTGTCTGAGCGAGGTGCCCGCGTCGCGCTGGGACATCGATTCGTACTACGGCACCGAGGGCAAGCCCGGCACCGTCTACCTCAGACGCGCCGGCTTCATCGAAGGGCTGACCGACTTCGACGCCGGATTCTTCCGGCTGTCACCCGCCGAGGCGGAGTGGATCGACCCGCAGCAGCGCCATCTCGTCCAGTCCGCGTGGCGGGCCTTGGAGGACGCCGGTCTGGCCGGCGGAACCCAGAGGTCCACGGGCGTGTTCGTGGGCGCCAGCTACCAGCACTACCGCGACATGGTCGTCGGGGACGTCGTACAGACGGCGGCGGGCCTGGGCAACCACAACGCGATCCTCGCCAACCGGGTGAGTTACTTCCTGGATCTTCACGGGCCGAGCATGACGATCGACACGTTGTGCTCGTCGTCGTTGGTCGCGCTGCACACGGCCGTGCGGAGCATCCGTGACGGCGAGTGCGAGCAGGCCATCGTCGCCGGGGTGCACCTGGCGATGTCACCGCAGTACTTCCAACTGGGCGCACGACTACGGTCGTTCTCCCCCTCCAACGCCCTGCGGCCGTTCGATGCGGGTGCGGATGGGTTTGTGCCGGGGGAGGGGGTGGTGACGGTGGTGGTGAAGCCGTTGGGTGCGGCGTTGCGTGACGGTGATCGGGTGCGGGGTGTGATTCGGGGCAGTGCGGTCAATCACGGTGGTCGTACGAGTGGGTTGACGGTGCCGAGCAGTGCGGCGCAGCAGGAGGTGGTGTCCGCGGCGTTGCGTGACGCGGGAGTCTCGGTCGAGTCGATCGGGTTGGTGGAGGCTCACGGAACGGGGACGAGTCTCGGTGACCCCATCGAGGTGGAGGGTCTGACGCGTGCGTGGCGTGGGGTGACGGACAGGTCGCAGTTCTGTGCGATTGGTTCGTTGAAGGGGAATGTGGGTCATCTGGAGCCGGCGGCGGGGTTGGCTGGTGTGGTGAAGGTGTTGTTGGCGATGGAGCGGGGTGTTGTTCCGCCGTCGTTGCATGTGGTGCGGCCGAATGATCACATCCGTTTCGAGGAGACGCCCTTTTATCTGGCTGATCGTGCGGTGGTGTGGCCCAGGAACGGGGAGCCTCGTCGTGCGGCGGTGAGTGCGTTCGGGATGGGCGGTGTCAACGCCCACGTCATCGTCGAAGAACCACCCGTCTTGCCCGAACGAGAGACGCCGGCCCAGGACTCGCACGTCATACGGGTGAGCGCGGCGGACGAGACGGCGTTGCGGGCCCTTGCCGACGCGTATTCCGAAGCTCTGATCGACACGTCGGACGAAGAGCTCGGTGACTTCACGTTCACTGCCAACACCGGTCGCGCCGGGCACCGTTACGGCGTCGCGGTGCAGGGCGCCGATGCTCGTGAACTGGCCGCCGGGCTCAAGGACGCGGTGACGAGCAGTGGCTCCTTGCCCCGGAAGGGCGGCAAGGCCCTACCCACGGCCTTCATGTTTACGGGGCAGGGGTCGCAGTATGTGTGTATGGGGCGTGGGTTGTATGGGGTGGAGCCGGTGTTTCGGGCGGCGTTGGATGAGTG
>NZ_JBHXRM010000040.1:0-83814 GCF_042716895.1 Streptomyces sp. NPDC058653
CCCCCCCCCCCCCCACACCTCTGTCGTCGTGGTGCCGTTCCGCCGTCTAGAGCGGGCCGAAGCCCACCCGTCGTGTCGTCGGCTCGCCGATCTCCACGTACGCGATCCGTTCGGCCGGTACGAGCACCTTCCGCCCCTTCTCGTCCGTGAGGCTGAGCAGCTTCGCCTTGCCGGCGAGTGCGTCGCCCACGGCGCTCTCGACGTCCTCGGCGGACTGCGAGCTCTCCAGAACGATCTCGCGGGGCGTGTGCTGCACGCCGATCTTGACCTCCACCGCTATGTCCCTCCGAACGGTCGGTGCGTTGCGCGGTCAACCGCGCGGTACGCAGCACACATTAGCCCGGGGAGAAGGTGCTCCGGACGGTGGCGGGACACGCCCGCAGCGAACACGGACCGCGCCGCGCGGCCGTCGGTCGGTGGACCGCGCCAGGGTCCGCGCCGGGCGCCGGAGGCCCGGTCAGGCGCCGGGGTGCTGCTCGCTGCCGTACAGCGGGAAGCCCGCGATACCGCGCCAGGCGAGCGAGGTGAGAAGTTCCACGGCCTTGTCGCGCGGGATGACCGACTCGCTGGAGAGCCAGTAGCGCGCCACCACCTGGGAGACGCCGCCGAGTCCGACGGCCAGCATCATGGACTCCTCCTTGGAGAGGCCCGTGTCCGACGCGATCACGTCGGAGATCGCCTCCGCGCACTGGAGCGCCACCCGGTCGACGCGCTCACGCACGGCCGGCTCGTTCGTCAGGTCGGACTCGAAGACCAGACGGAAGGCGCCGCCCTCGTCCTCGACGTAGGCGAAGTACGCGTCCATCGTCGCCGCGACCCGGAGTTTGTTGTCCGTCGTGGAGGCCAGGGCCGTCCGTACGGCCTGGAGCAGCGCCTCGCAGTGCTGGTCGAGAAGCGCCAGGTAGAGGTCCAGCTTCCCGGGGAAGTGCTGATAGAGGACGGGCTTGCTGACGCCCGCCCGCTCCGCGATGTCGTCCATCGCGGCGGCGTGGTACCCCTGTGCGACGAAGACTTCCTGAGCCGCGCCCAGAAGCTGATTGCGTCGAGCGCGGCGGGGCAGGCGCGTGCCTCGCGGGCGCGCCGCCTCGGTCTGCTCTATGGCTGTCACGCCGCCTCCCAGAATCGTTCCGTGCGCGCTGTGCGCCGCCTTGCCATCGTACTTTTGGGTAACCCGGCTGTGCGTGGTCAGGTCGCAGAATTTCACGGACCGGACACTCGGTGGTGCCGGATATCCGTCCGGCCGTGAGAACGGCGACGGAGAAAAGTATCCAATGCTGACAAAAGGCGAACCCGGTCCTGAGTACGTACTCAGCGGTAGTCGTCCTCGTCCTCGGAGACGATACGCGCCTGCTCAGCGGCGTCGGCCTCGTCGGCCTCCTCCGTACCGAGGGGGGCCGGGGGATCGTCGTCCGACGGGCGCACGTCCGTGTGCTGCTCGGCGGCGTCGGCCTCCGGCGTCTCCTCGTCGAGTTCTTCGAGTTCGCCGGAATCCGCCCCGGCCGCCCGCTCTTCCTTGTCGAAGCCGTTGTCGATGTCGTTCGGGAATGTGTCCGGGTCGTTCGGGTCCGCCGGCATGGGGCGCCCTTTCTTCTCCGGTCGTCTTCCGTCTTCCATTCGCGAAATGAGGCGAATACCCACGCGAACGCGTACTTACGAGGGTAGGAGGTCCCCACCCGCGACGCCATGCGTTCCTGTGAGGGTGAACACCAGGACCCGCGCGTGATCGTCTCGTAACATTGCCGCATGTCCTCGACCGAGCTGCCGGAAACACTCGCCGCCGCCGTTCCGCGCGTGAGTGCCGTCAGGGTCGCCGACGGCGAGCGGCTCCGTTCGGTCGCGCTGCCGGGGCTGGACCTGAACGTGCGCTCACGGCCGCCGACCCGCCCAGGGCTGCCCTACGCGCTCTACGTGCACGGTCTCGGCGGCTCCTCGCAGAACTGGTCCGACCTGATGCCGCTGCTGGCCGACGTGGTCGACGGCGAGGCGGTCGACCTGCCCGGCTTCGGGGACTCACCGCCACCGGGGGACCGCAACTACTCGATCACCGCGCACGCGCGGGCCGTTGTCCGGCTGCTCGACGCGGGCGGCCACCGGGCGGTGCATCTCTTCGGCAACTCCATGGGCGGCGCGGTCGCGACGCGGGTCGCCGCCGCCCGGCCCGACCTGGTGCGCACCCTCACCCTCGTCTCGCCGGCGCTGCCCGAGATCCGGGTGCAGCGCAACGCCGTGCCGACCGCACTGCTGGCACTGCCCGGTGTCGCCACCATGTTCGGGCGCATGACCCGTGAGTGGTCGGCCGAGCAGCGCACACGCGGGGTGATGGCCCTCTGTTACGGCGACCCGAGCCGGGTCTCCGAGGAAGGGCTGCGCAACGCGGTGGCGGAGATGGAGCGGCGGCAGCGTCTTCCGTACTTCTGGGAGGCGATGACACGTTCCGCGCGGGGCCTCGTGGACGCCTACACTCTCGGCGGACAGCAAGGGCTGTGGCGGCAGGCGGAGCGCGTGCTCGCGCCGACGCTGCTGGTCTACGGAGGGCGGGATCAACTCGTTTCGTACCGAATGGCACGAAAGGCGTCGGACGCTTTCCGGGATTCCCGCCTCCTGACGCTTCCGGACGCGGGGCATGTTGCCATGATGGAGTACCCCGAAGTGGTCGCGGAGGCCGCGCGGAGCCTGATCGAGGAGTCGGAACGGGCGACGGATGAGACGAACGGACGTCCCGCCCGTAATGACGGTGGGGAAGGCGGCGTCTTCGGCGCCGTGGGCGACAACGGCGGTCATGACGACGCTCATCACGAAGGCGACAACGACAGTGGCGGGAGCTGATCCTGGGCGTGGGACGACACAGCCGTAAAGGCCCCGCGCCCAAGGCGTCCGACAGCAAGAAGCGCGCCTCCACCGTGAGCGGCCCGCCCGCCGGTGAACGGGAGGCGCGCCCCGCGCCGCCCCTCGGCGGGCGCGAACGCCCCGCACCCGCGTACGGCACCCCCGCGCACGGCGTGCCCCAGGTACGGGGCGGCCATCCCGAGCACCGCGAGCCGGGCGGCGGCTGGGGCGGACAGCAGCGGTACGGCGACTGGCAGAACGACCCGTCCGGCCGCGGCGGGCAGCAGCGCCCCCCGTACCCGGCGGGCCCCGGAGGGCCTGCCCGGTACCCGCAGAACCCCCAGGGGCCGCGCGGGCAGACGCGTTCGGCGCCCGCCGGGCAGCGCCCGGTCCAGGTCCCGGGACCGCGCCGTGAGTTCGTCGACGCCTTCGACGCGCCGCCCTCTCCTTACGGAGGCGGCGCCGGCGCCGGTACGGGCCTCGGCACCGACTCCGCGCAGTGGCGGCCCGATCCGTACGCCTCCGTCACCGACTGGGACGACGAGAGCAGCCGCCCCCGCGCGGCCTTCGCGGCCGACTCCGGCCGCGGCTCCGACCGGGACGACCCCGACGCGGCGGACGCCGACGGTGACAGGGAACGGCCGGAGAAGGGCAGCCTGGGGCGCACCTTCACCGGAATCGCGGCGGCCGCCGTGACCACGGTGCTCGCCGTCGTGGTGGCCGGCCAGGTCACCGACGGCAGCGGCCCCCGCGCCGACGCGCTGCCCTCCGGCGGGCTCGCCCGTGAGGGTGACGGACCCGCCTCGCGCTCCGACGGCAGGACGATCCCCTCGAAGGGGCCCGCGGCCGGGGCCCCGGCGCTGCCGCTGACGTACTCCCAGCTGATGGCCAAGCAGTTCCCGCTGGCCGCCGATCTGAAGGGTCCCGGCGAGTTCGAGGCCGTGCCCGGACTGGCGAAGGCGCCCGGCGAGGGCCGCAAGGTCCGCTATCGGATCGATGTCGAGAAGGGCCTCGGGCTCGACGCGAAGCTGTTCGCCGACGCCGTGCAGAGAACGCTGAACGACGACCGGAGTTGGGCCCACGACGGCGCCATGACCTTCGAACGGGTCTCCGGAGAGTCGCCCGACTTCGTGATAACGCTGGCCAGCCCCGGGACCACGGCCGAGTGGTGCGCCAAGTCCGGGCTCGACACCACCGTCGACAACGTGTCCTGCGACTCCGCCGCGACCGATCGCGTGATGATCAACGCGTACCGCTGGGCGCGGGGGGCCAAGACGTACGGCTCCAAGGCGATGTTCACCTACCGGCAGATGCTGATCAACCATGAGGTCGGGCACCGGCTCGGACACGGCCACGTGAGCTGCCAGACACCCGGCACGCTCGCCCCGGTGATGCAGCAGCAGACCAAGACGCTCGATCTCGACGGCGTGAAGTGCAGGCCCAACCCGTGGGCGTTCCCCGGTAATTGAGACGTCGGCCCGCACCTGACGCGCCGTCACCGAATGGCTCCTTACCGCGACGGAACGCTACCGCGGTGGGAAAGTTACGTGCATTCACCCCTTCTGGTGGTGTGACGGACAACCGTCCGTCGTTCCCCCGTCATGTCCGCTTACGGTCGTCCCGCTGTGAGTCGCCGATCCAACGGCGGCTTCCCACAAGGGAGATCGGGGTGTGCTCGTGCGGATCGGACTGCTCACGGACGGTGGCTACCCGTACGCCACGGGTGAGTCCAGGCTCTGGTGCGACCGGCTCGTACGCGGGCTCGCGCAGCACGAGTTCGACATCTACGCGCTCAGCCGCAGCGCCCTCCAGGAGGGCGACGGCTGGATCCAGCTGCCGTCCTCCGTACTGAGGGTGCGCACCGCGTCCCTGTGGTCGGCGGAGGGCGACGGGAGGGCGTACGGACGGCGCGAACGACGGCGCTTCGTGAGGCACTTCCGGGATCTGCTGACCGCCGTCTGCGACCCCGACCCCGACCCCGACCCCGGCGCGGGTGAGGGCGAGGGTGAGGGCGGAACCGGCGACCGCGAGACCGCCTTCGCCGAAGGGCTGTACGGGCTCGCCGAACTGGCGCGCGACCACGGCGGGCTGCCCACCGCGCTGCGCTCGGAGGCCGCCGTACGCGTCCTGGAGTCCGTCTGCCACGCCCCTCGCGCACGCCGGAGCGTGCGCGGTGCCACCGTCCCCGACCACCTGGTCTTCGCCGACCACTTGGAGCGGGCGCTGCGCCCGCTCTCCCTCGACTGGTACGACGACGACGGCATCGGCGCCGTCGATCTGTGCCACGCGACGACGGGCGGATCCGCGGCGCTGCCCGGACTTCTGGGCAAACGCTTCTTCGGCGCGCCGCTGCTGGTCACCGAGTACGGGAGCCAGCTCCGCGCCCACTACCTGGCCGCCGGACCCGGGGGAGAGGCGCCCCTGCGCGCGCCGGTGCGCGCCCTGCTCGGGGCCTTCCAGGGCCGGCTCGCCGCCGAGGTCTACCGAGGGGCCACCGTCATCACTTCCGGGAACACCCACGCCAGACGCTGGCAGGAGCGCTGCGGCGCCGACCGCGCCAAACTGCGCACCGTCTATCCCGGCATGGAGACCGAGCGCTTCTCGGCGCTCGGCGAGGGCCTCGAACGCGGTCGCGGCAGCCAGGGCGGTGAGGGCAGTGGCGGTGGTGGCGGCGGTGATCCCCGCACCCTCGTATGGGTCGGGCGGATCGAGCCCGCCAAGGACCTCATCTCCCTGCTGCACGCCTTCGCCGACATCCGTAAGGAGGAGCCCGAGGCCCGGCTGCGGATCATCGGCGCCGCCGCGCAGGGCGCGGAGGCGACGGCGTATCTCGCCCACTGCCGGGCGCTGGCCGCCCAGTTGTTCCCCGACGAGGCGGCGGACGCGCACGCGGCGGGCGACAACCCCGTTTTGTTCGAGCAGGTCGGCGGGCCCGGCGCCCCCGAACTGGTGGACGCCTACGCGGCGGGCGCGGTGGTCGTCCTGTCCAGCATCGTCGAGGGCTTCCCGGTCAGCCTGGTCGAGGCGATGTTCTGCGGACGCGCGACGGTCTCCACCGACGTCGGAGCGGTCGTCGAAGTCATCGGTGGTACGGGGCTCGTCGTGCCCCCGCGCAATCCGCGGGCGCTCGCCGACGCCTGCCTCGCGCTGTTGCGCGACCCGGAGCGGCGCGCACGGCTCGGCGCCGCCGCCCGCGCGCGCGCCCTCGAACTCTTCACCGTCGAGCAGAACCTGGCGGCGTTCCGCTCCATCTATCTGGAGCTGATCTCGCACGACCCGGTCCGGCGCCCGGCCGAGACGGTGGACGCGCACGGCGAGCCGCTGCCGTTCGCCAACCCGGCGGAGGCGTACGTACCGGGGCACTGGACCACCGGACAGGCGAGGACCCTGCCGAGGCCAGAGCCCGTGCCCTCCGTACCGCTGACCCTGCCGCCGCTTCCCCTCTCCTTACCCGCCGCTCCTCGGGCCTCGCGTCCTACGGAGGCGGTCGGCGTGGGCGCCGGACCGGCCCTGGGGGAGAGCGATGTCTGACCCGGGCACCACACCCGAGGGGGCCACCGTCCCCCTGCTCAGCACGAGACCCGCGCGGCGTCCGGGCCCGGCCGACCCTGTCAGGACACTGCTGCACAGCCACCGCGAACTGTGCGAACGCGCCGTCGACCCGCTGGAGATCGCGGCGGGCCTGGAGGCGCACGGTGTCACCGACAGGGCCGCCGCCCGCTTCCGGCACCGGGACGTCTTCTCGCTCGCCGAGGAGCTGTACGCGCGCGTGCCGCGCGCCACGGACAGTCCCGCGGACACCTCCGGGTCGGCCACGCCACACCCCGCGCGCTCCGCCGATCCGCGCGCCCGATGGGCGCTGCGCACCCTGCTCCCGGGCGCCGTGTGCGCCGCGGCCGTCGTCGCCCTGCGGTACGCCGACGGCGCCCCCGGCGGGGTACGGCTCGCGATAGGCGTGGCGGGGGCCGTCGCCCTCGCCACCGCGCTCGCCGTCGCCCTCCGCCGCGGCCCGCTGCGCGTCGAGGACCACAAGGCACACGTCTCCTGCCTGTGGGTGTGCTGGCTGCTCGCGTACGTGCTGTACGGCGACGGACCGACCCACGCGACGGCCGGCGGCACGCCGCACGCGACGGAGCCACTGGCCCACGCGGCGGCACCGCTGCTCGCCCTGGCGCTCGCCGTGGCCCCCGCCGCCTGGTGCGCCCATCTGCTGGCCGTACGGGCCCGGCGCGGGCTCGGCGAGAGCCGGGTACTGGCCGAGTTCGCCTCCCGCACCCGGCCCGTGCTGCTCGGGCTGCTCGCCCTCTACGCCGTCGTGCTGACCGCCCTCGCGCTCCTCGCCGAACTCGTCGTCGGCGGTGGCCGGGGCGCGGGCCAGGGCCACCCCGCCGCGACGGTCGCCCTCGGCTCCCTGCTGCTCCTCGCCCGGCTGCTCACCGTCCACGGCTTCCCCAGGGCGGCGGCGGCCGGCCTCGCCACCGCCTGCGCCGCCGAGGCGCTGGCCCTCGTCCTCGCGTCGCTGGGCCGCGTGCCCGGCTTCGAGTCCCTCTCCGTCCCCGTCCGGGCCCTCGTCGAGGCGTGGGGCGCCGGAGCCGTACCGGCCGTCGCCTGCGGCGCCGCCGCGCTCGGGCTGCTGATCCCCACCACCGTCGCACTGTCCCGGGCCTCGGCCCACACCTGACCGGAGGCCACCGACCTCCGGCGCACACCCCCGTCCGGGCCGCACCTCCGGACCCACAGACCTCCCGCGGAGCCGACGCCGCGGGCGTAACCCGAAGCACACGGCAACACCTCTAAGGAGACGACAGAACATGACCCCTCAACCCCCAGCACCGGCGCGTCGGAACCAAGGGGCAGCGCGATGAGGGTCCTGCTGCTCGGTGCCAACGGTTTCCTCGGGCGCTTCGTCGCCGACCGGCTGCTCGCCGACCCGGCCGTGCATCTGACCGCGCTCGGCCGGGGCGACGACGCCGACGTACGGTTCGACCTCGCCGGCGGCAGTCCCGGAGCCCTCACCCGCTTCCTGGACGCCGTCCATCCGGGAGTCGTCATCAACTGCGCGGGCGCCACCCGGGGCGGCGCCCGCGACCTGACCCGGCACAACACCGTCGCCGTCGCGACCGTCTGCGAGGCGCTGCGGCGCAGCGGCTGCGGCGCCCGGCTCGTCCAGCTCGGCTGCTCCTCCGAGTACGGGCCCTCCCAGCCCGGCTCGTCCACCGCCGAGGACGCGGTGCCACGGCCCGGCGGCCCGTACGGCGTGAGCAAGCTGGCCGCCAGCGAGCTGGTCCTCGGCGCCGGACTCGACGCCGTCGTGCTCCGGGTCTTCTCGCCCGTCGGACCCGGCACGCCCGCAGGCTCCCCCCTCGGTCGGCTCGCCGAGGCGATGCGCCGCGCCATCCAGTCCGGCGACGGCGAGCTGAAGCTCAGCGGGCTCGGCGTGCAGCGCGACTTCGTGGACGTACGCGACGTGGCGCGGGCCGTGCACGCCGCCTCGCTCTCCGCCGCACAGGGCGTCGTCAACATCGGTACGGGGCGCGCGGTCAGGCTCAGGGACGCCGCGGCCGTCCTCGCGAGGGTCGCAGGGTACGGCGGCGCGCTCCACGAACTGGACGCGCCCCCCGGCCCGCAGCGCCCCGCGCACGGACACGCCACCCTCGGCCCGCAGCGCGGTGAGCACCCCTCCGAGCAGTTGGGCGGCGGCGGCCCGTTCCCGTACCCCGACGGCTGCGGCGGCTGGCAGCAGGCCGATGTGCGCACCGCGCGCGACCGGCTCGGCTGGCGGCCCCGGATCAATCTGGAGGAGTCCCTCGCCGACATCTGGATGGAGGCGGCGTGTCGCATCTGAGAACCGCCGGAAGCAGCCGGTCGGCCACCGGCTCCGCCAGGCTCGGCTTCGGAGTCCCCGGTTACGCGCATCCTCTGCTCGCCCCGGTCGAGTGGGCCGAACTGACCCGCCCCGGAACGCCGTTGCACTGGGCCGTGCTCAACGTCGCCGACGGGCCCGGGAGCATGCCGGACCCGCACTGTCTGGAGGCCGCGGGCCGGCTCAGGAACGCGGGCGTGCGCGTGCTCGGGCATCTCGATCTCGCGTACGGGGCGCGGAGCTTCGGCGAGATCGTCAGCGAGGCGCACGACTTCCACGACTGGTACCGCGTGGACGGTTTCTATCTGGACCGGTGTCCCGCGGACGCCTCGTACCTCTCCGACGTCGGACGCACGGCGGCGACGCTGGACACGGTCGCGCCCGGCGGGCATCTGGTCCTCGGTCACGGCACGCATCCGTACGACGGATACGCCGACATCGCCGACCAGTTGGTCACCTTCTACGGACCGTGGACCGACTATCGCTGGTCACAGGTGGCCGAGTGGACGGCGGACCATCCGCCGGAGCGTTTCGTCCACCTTGTGCACGGGGTGCCCCGGGTCCATCTGGAGGAGGCGGTGCGGATCGCCCGCTGGCAGGGCGCGGGCACGATCTTCTTCACCGACCGGAGCGATCACGACGAGCGAACAGGACAGAACAGTCCATTCGCGGCACTGCCCGGCTACTGGGACGAAATCGTCTCGCACATCGGACCGGGTGTCTCGGAATGAGAAGGTGCGTGGCAGTGTTACTGGAGGAACAAACGTACTGACCAATCGACCAATCCCCTGTTGAGGTCCCTGTGTCGCTGCCACCCCTGGTCGAGCCCGCTGCCGAGCTCACCGTCGACGAGGTCCGCAGGTACTCCCGTCATCTGATCATCCCGGACGTCGGGATGGACGGGCAGAAGCGGCTGAAGAACGCGAAGGTGCTCGTCGTGGGCGCCGGCGGGCTCGGCTCGCCCGCGCTCATGTATCTGGCCGCGGCCGGTGTCGGAACGCTCGGCATCGTGGAGTTCGACGAGGTCGACGAGTCGAATCTCCAGCGGCAGATCATCCACAGCCAGGCGGACATCGGCCGCTCGAAGGCCGCGTCCGCACGTGACTCCGTCCTCGGTATCAACCCGCTGGTGAAGGTCGTCCTTCACGAGGAGCGGCTCGAGTCCGAGAACGTCATGGAGATCTTCTCCCAGTACGACCTGATCGTGGACGGCACGGACAACTTCGCCACCCGCTATCTGGTCAACGACGCGTGTGTGCTGCTGGGCAAGCCGTACGTCTGGGGCTCGATCTACCGCTTCGACGGTCAGGCGAGCGTCTTCTGGTCCGAGCACGGTCCCTGCTACCGCTGCCTCTACCCGGAGCCGCCGCCGCCCGGCATGGTGCCGAGCTGCGCCGAGGGCGGCGTCCTCGGCGTGCTGTGCGCGTCGATCGGGTCCATCCAGGTCAACGAGGCGATCAAGCTCCTCGCGGGCATCGGCGAGCCGCTGCTCGGCCGTCTGATGATCTACGACGCGCTGGAGATGCAGTACCGCCAGGTCAAGGTCCGCAAGGACCCCGACTGCGCGGTCTGCGGCGAGAACCCGACCGTCACCGAACTCATCGACTACGAGGCCTTCTGCGGCGTCGTGTCCGAGGAGGCGCAGGTGGCGGCGGCCGGTTCGACGATCACTCCGAAGCAGCTCAAGGAGTGGATCGACGACGGCGAGAACATCGAGCTCATCGATGTGCGGGAGCCGAACGAGTTCGAGATCGTCTCCATCCCGGGCGCCAGGCTGATCCCGAAGAACGAGTTCCTGATGGGGAACGCGCTCCAGGACCTGCCGCAGGACAAGAAGATCGTCTTGAACTGCAAGACGGGTGTCCGCAGTGCGGAAGTGCTGGCGGTGCTGAAGTCGGCGGGCTTCGCCGACGCCGTGCACGTCGGCGGCGGAGTGGTGGGCTGGGTCAACCAGATCGAGCCGGAGAAGCCGATCTACTGATCCACCCGAACGAGGCGCATCCGTAGGAGGAGGCCGGTCCACGCAACCCGTGGACCGGCCTCCTACGTACGGCGCGCCCGTGCCGCCGCCTCCTCCGTATGCGGGCGGCGTACGGCCGCCTCAGCTCCGGCAGACCGTCCCGGCCTTCGGCACCTTGTTGTCCAGCAGATAGCCGTTGACGGCGTCCTGTACGCACCGGTTGCCGCTGTTGTACGCGCCGTGCCCCTGGCCCTCGAACGTCAGCTCCACGCCGACGCCCTTGCCGAGCGCCTTCGCCATCGCCTGCGCGCCCTCGAACGGTGTGGCCGGGTCACCGGTGTTGCCGATGACCAGGATCGGTGCCGAACCCGGCGCGCTGACGTCGGGCCTCTCCTGCTGGCCCGGCACCGGCCACTCGGAGCAGCCCAGCAGGCTCCAGCCCAGGAAGTCGCCGAAGACCGGCGACGCCTCGCGGAATTCGGGAAGCTTGGCCTTCGTCTGCGCGAGGGTGAAGCGCTCCTTGGAGTCCACGCAGTTGACCGCCGCGTTGGCCGCCTGGATGTTGCTGTACTGGCCCTTCTCGTTGCGGCCGTTCATCGCGTCCGACAGGACGAGCAGCAGTGCGCCGTTACCGCCGTCGGCCTCGTCCAGGCCCTGTTCGAGCAGCGGCCAGAACTCCTTCGAATAGAGCGCCTGGGCGATGCCGTTGGTGGCCTGGGTCTCGGTGAGCTTCCGCCCGCCCAGGCCGGTGATCGGCTTCTTGTCGAGCCGGTCGAGCAGCGCGACGACGAAGTCCTCGATCTCCTGCGGCGTGCTGCCCGGCAACTGGCACGCGTCGCCGCGGCTCACACAGTCCTTCGCGAAGTTGGTGAGGGCGAGCTGGAAGCCCTCGGCCTGGCCGAGCGAGCCCTGTTCGGTGGTGGCGCTCGGGTCCACGACGGCGTCGAAGACGGCGTGGCCCACGGTCTTCGGGAACAGATGGGCGTAGACGCCGCCCAGTTCGGTGCCGTACGAGATCCCGAAGTAGTTGAACTTGTCGTCGCCGAGGACCTGGCGCATCAGGTCCATGTCGCGCGCGGCGTTGACGGTGCCGACGTGCGGGAGTTCCTTGCCCGAATCCCGCTCGCAGCCGCTCGCGTACCACTTGAGGCCGTCGATGTACGCCTTCTGCTCGGCGCTGTCGTCGGGGGTCATGTCCCTCGCGTAGTACGCGTCGAGCTGCTTGTCGTTCCTGCACTCCACGGGGTCGCTGCGGCCGACCCCGCGCGGGTCGAAGCTGACCAGGTCGTAGCGGGTGCGCAGCTTCTCGTAGTCCTTGCCGAAGGACGGCAGTCCGGTCACACCGGAGCCGCCGGGGCCGCCGAAGTTGAAGACGAGGGAGCCGATGCGCTTGTCCGGGTCGCTCGTCCGGGCCCGGATCAGCGCCAGGTCGATCGTGTCGCCCTTGGGCTTCGCGTAGTCCAGCGGGGCGGCCATGGAGGCGCACTCCCACTTGGTGCCGCCGGGCAGCGGCGACGGGGCCGTACCGCCGCCCTCCGCCGCCGACGGGGCCGGGCAGGGCTTCCAGTCCAGCTTCTGGGAGGTCAGGTCCGAGGGCGGGGCGGTCTGGTCGGTCGTGTTCTGACCGTCCTGCTCGTTCTGGCTGCTCCGCTCCGTCCGGCCGCCGCTGCCGGAGTCGGAGCCGGAGTCCGAGCATCCGGCGGCCACCAGCGTGAGGAGGGTGACGGCCGTGACGGCGGTCAGTGTCCGGCGGCGGTGCCTGGCGGGTTCTGCGGAGGCGGAGAGGGAGGGCATCGGCATCCCCCCATGGTGCGTCGTGCGGGGGAGCGGCGCGCGGCCCGGGGTCCAGGCGGGTGGTGGCGCCGCTCCGAGAGCCCTCCCGGGGACGGGCCGGGCGGACGGGTCCGAGGGCCCCGGAGAGGGCGTCAGAGAGCTCCCTTGCGCGTGAGGTGGTTGAAGCAGATCCAGCCGGGCAGCACCGGCAGCCACAGCGTCATCATCCGGTACAGCAGTACGGCGGGGGCCGCGACCTCCTTGGGCACCCCCGTCGCGATCAGACCGATCGTCAGCGCGCCCTCGACGGCGCCCACACCGCCCGGCGTCGGCGCGGCCGACCCCAGCGCGTTGCCGGCCAGGAACACCACGGCGAGGCTCGCGTAACTGAGCTGCTGATTCCCGTTGTCGAAGGCCCGGATCGACGCGTCCAGGCACATCACGAACAGCCCGGTCAGCAGCAGCATCCCGCCGATGCCGGTGACGAGCTTCATCGGCCGCTGGAGCACGTCCAGCATGCGCGGCACCACACCCGCGAACAGCGAGCGCAGCCGCGTCACCACGAACTTCCTGAGGAAGGGGATCGCGGTGACGACCAGCACCAGTACGGCGACGGTCAGCAGCCCCGCGATGACCGTCCTCGACGGGGTGAGCGAGGTGGTCTTCTCCGTACCGGTGAGATAGCCGAAGGCCAGCAGCAGCAGGATGTGCGCCCCGAGCCCGAAGAGCTGCGAGGCGCCGACGCTGGCCACGGCGAGCCCCGGGCGCACACCCGCGCGTTGCAGGAAGCGGGTGTTGAGCGCCACCCCGCCGACCGCCGCCGGTGCGACGATCTTGACGAAGGACCCGGCGACCTGTGCGACGACCGTCCGTAGGAAGCTCACCCGTTCCGGTACGAAGCCGAGCAGGCTCATCGCGGCGGCGAGATAGCTGAGGCTGGAGAACAGGACGGCGGCGGCCACCCAGCCCCAGTGCGTATGGCCGAACACATTGCCGAAGTCGATCCCGGCGAGCTGGGAGAGCAGGAAGTACGCGGCGATCGCGCCCGCGATGAGGCTGACGAGCGTGCGCGGCCGGATGCGCTCCAGCCGGACCGGTTCGACCGGCGCCTGCGGTCTGATCAGCAGCACCTGGCCCCGGATCTGGGAGAGCAGATCCTCCTCGCGCACCTCGTCGAGCGCGTCGTCCATGGCCTTCTTCTCGGCCTGCTTCTCCGCGCGCAGCGACCGGCGGGCGGCCTTGCGCTCCGCGTCGGTGCTCGCCTCCGTCACATCCCCCGTACGGGCGCGTTTGGCCGCCTCCGACGCGCGCAGCACCGCGTCGCGCTCCCGCTGGGACCGCTCACGGGCGAGCCGGCGCAGTGTCGTGCGGGTGGACCGGCTGAGCGCGATCGGCTGGAGCAGCGGCAGACAGTCGGCGACGGTGTCGGGGCCGAGGACGTCCACCGCGGTGGCCACCGCGCGTTCGGCGCCGATGCGCAGCCCGACGGTGGTGAGGAGCTGCGCGATGTCCATCCGCAGCACCACGTCGCCCGCGGCGATCTCGCCGCCCCGCAGATCGGTGACGATCACCTTGCCGTCCCGGTCGACCAGCAGCGCGTCACCGGTGAGCCTGCGATGGGCGATACGGCGCGACTGGAGGGCCCTGACCTGCTCCCAGGCGCCGCGCACCAGCTCGTCGGTGATCTCGTCGTCCGCGAGCGAGTCCAGGGAACGGCCGCCCATGTGCTCGTACACCAGGATGACGGCGTCGGGGCCGAGTTCGGAGGTGGCGATCAGCTTGGGGGCGTTGGCGCCGGCGGCGATCGCGGCGTACGCGAGGAGCGCTTCCTGTTCCAGCGCCTGGCGCAGGGAGGGGATGGAGCGGCGGGTGGTGATCGAGCGCAGGGTGAGCTGGCGCCAGACCCGGTAGAAGAAGCCCTGGGCCTGCTGTTCGCGGTCGACGACCGTGACGTCCAGCGGTGGGCCCTCGTCGAGGGTCACCAGATAGCGGCGGCCCCGTTCGCCCTGTTCGGAGGTGTCGCCGCCCTCCTCCGGCTCGGCGCGCATCGCGCTGACGGGCCGGAAACCCACATGGCGAAGACCCGCCATCAGTGTCTGGCCCGTGGGCCGTACGTTGGGCGAGCCGACCGTGTAGAGCGTGCCGTACGCGACGGTCCAGCCGATCAGCACGGTGAGGATGATCGAGAACGGGGTGGTGTAGCCCGCGACCAGCATCGCGAACGCGTCGAGCAGCAGCACCACCCACAGCACGACGCGCCAGCGGGGTCTGCGGGCCATCCCGACGGCGGTCATATAGGCGATGACGGGGGCGAGATAGCCGTGGACGGGGTCGGTGAGCCCTTCACCCGGCTGTGCGCGGGTGAGCGCGTCCTGGATGGATCCGGGTGCCGCGCGGGCCACCCAGAGATCGGTGGCGAGCGTGACGCCGTGCGCGAGGACGGCGGCGAGGACGCCGTCCGCGATGCGCAGGCCGTCGCGTTTGATCAGCCGTTCGATCGCGAAGGCGACCGGGACGAGCAGCACGGCGATGCTGGAGATCAGGCCGGCGACCTTGACGAGCAGGTCGGGGGCCTGGCCGGTGCCCTTGCTGATGTCCTGTTCCAGCCCGGACGTGGTGCCGTGGGCGAACGCGGAGAGGGCGATGACGACGGCGATGGCGAGGACGCCGATGAGCAGGCGCAGCAGATCGGACGGGCGGTGCACGCGGGCGGCGAGCAGCGGTTCGTCCCCGGAGAGCGGGTCGGCGTGGCTCCCCGGGGGGACGTTCCCGCCGTCCGTCCCCTCCGTCCCCTTGCCGGCGTCGGTGCCGGTCTCGGCGTTGGCGCGGGAGCGCGGCTTCTGGGCATGGCTGCCGGGCATGGTCCGCGTACCGCCGTCGGGGGCCTCTTCCGGCTGCGGTTCCGGGCGCGGTTCGGCGTCAGGGGTGCCCGCCACCGTCGGTGGTTGCACGCCCTGCTCCTTCGTCGAATCCGTGTCTTCTTGATCTCGTATCACCAGTCACCGCCCGGATGATGGTGGCACGCCAGGGTGACAGAGGGGGGTATCAGGGTGCATTGGGGAACGCCGCGTCGGCCCTGCCACGGCCCCCGCGCATGTCGTCCGGCCGGGGCCGTCGACCGGGCCGACTGTCGGTGCCGTGGGGCAGTATGGGGCGGATGAGGAGCGACGAGCCCGACAAGCCAGACAAGTCCGACGGGACGCGCGGAGAGCCGCCCGAAGAGGGGACAGGAGCACTGCCCGAGTACGCGGAGCGGGTGCTCGACGTCGCCGACCTGATCCCGCCCGGCCGGGTGATGGCGTACGGCGATGTCGCCGAGTGGCTCGGCGAGGGCGGCCCCCGGCAGGTCGGCCGCGCGATGGCGCTGTACGGCGGGGCAGTGCCCTGGTGGCGCGTGGTCCGCTCGGACGGTGTGCTGCTGGCCGGTCATGAGCTGCGGGCACTGGCCCACTACCGCGAGGAGGGCACCCCGTTGCGGGAGGCCTCGCGCGCCTCCGAAGGCCATCTGCCGCGCCTGGACATGAAACGGGCGCGATGGGACGGCCGGCCGCCGGAAACGGACGCTGGTACGGGCGATGCTGCTCACACCTGACAGCTTCTGACATTCCGCCGCGCGGCGGGAGGTCCCGCGAGTGGGCCGAGGACCGTACGGATGACGAGACCCGCTCGGCGCGCGACCCATGGCGCCCGCGACGTCCGTCAGATCATCGGCCGGACCCGCCGCATTCACGCCGCCGCTCCACGTAGCCTCTTCAGCTCGCGGCACACACACCCCAGAAAGCCCCGTCACCACCAGCACCCCCTCCAGGACCGGCGATCCACGTGAGCTCCTCCTCTTCCACCGGGCGAATCCCGCACCGTCGGGTACCGCAGCGGACCTCCGCCGCGTACCGACTCGTGCGTACGCCGCCGGTCCCGGTGGACCCTCCTGTGCTGGACGCAGCACAGCGCCCGGTGGTTGACCACGACCGCGGACCGCTGCTCGTCCTCGCAGGTCCGGGCACGGGCAAGACGACCACGCTCGTCGAGAGTGTCGCCGCGCGGGTCGCCCGGGGCGTCGATCCGGAACGGATGCTCGTCCTCACCTTCAGCCGCAAGGCGGCGGTCGAACTGCGCGACCGTACGGCGGTCAGGCTGGGCGGTGCGCAGGGGCCGCAAGCGACCACGTTCCACTCATTCTGTTACGCCCTGATCCGCGCCCACCAGGAGGCCGACCTCTTCACCGAACCGCTACGACTGCTCTCGGGACCCGAGCAGGACGTCGCCGTACGGGAACTGCTCGCCGGCCAGCTCGACCTGGAGCGCGCGGGGCAGGCGCACATCCGCTGGCCGGACGAGCTGCGGGCCTGCCTCACCACGCGCGGGTTCGCCGACGAGGTACGCGCGGTGCTCGCCCGCAGCCGGGAGCTGGGGCTCGGTCCGGACACGCTGGACGTCTTCGCCCGGCGTGGGGGCCGGCCCGACTGGACGGCCGCCGCCTCCTTCCTCGCCGAATACCTCGACGTCCTGGACATGAGGGGCGTCCTCGACTACGCCGAACTGGTCCACCGGGCCGTCCTGCTCGCGGAACGGCCCGAGGTCGCCGGGCGGCTGGCCGACCAGTACGACGCGGTGTTCGTCGACGAGTACCAGGACACCGACCCCGCGCAGGTCAGACTGTTGAGGGCGCTCGCCGGGAACGGCCGTACGCTCGTCGCGTTCGGCGACCCGGACCAGTCGATCTACGCGTTCCGGGGCGCCGACGTGAACGGCATCCTCGACTTCCCGGACGCCTTCCCGCGCGCCGACGGCCGCCCGGCCCCGGTGCGGGTCCTGACGACCTCCCGGCGCTCGGGTGCGGGACTGCTCGCGGCGACCCGGCTGCTGACGCGCAGGATGCCGCTCAACCGGCTGCCGGCGGAGAAGGTACGGGCACACCGTGAGCCCGCGGCGGTCCGCGAGGGCGGCCGGGTGGAGACGTACACCTATCCGACCGCCTCGACCGAGCTGGAGAACGTCGCGGACATCCTGCGGCGCGCCCATCTTGAAGAGGGCGTGCCGTGGCGCGAGATGGCGGTGCTGGTACGGGCCGGAGGCCGGACCATACCGTCTGTACGGAGGGCCCTGACCTCGGCCGGCGTGCCGCTGGAGATCGACGGCGACGACATGCCGCTGCGTCATGAACCCGCGGTGGCGCCGCTGCTCACGGCGCTGCGCGCGGTCGCCACGGCGGCGGTCCGGCCGGCGCTGGGGGAGGCGGGGACGGAGGGCGGCGGGGACGACGAGCCGCTCGCGGACGCCGGCACCGGGGCCGAGGGCGAGTGGCTCGACGTCGAGACCGCGCTCGCGCTGCTCACCTCACCCCTCGGCGGCATGGACGCCGCCGATCTCCGCCGCCTCGGCCGCTCCCTGCGCGACGAGGAGCGGGCCGCCGGCACCCGCGTACCGCCCCCCTCCGACACCCTGCTGGCCCGCGCCCTCGCCGAACCGCAGCGGCTCGTCACGCACGACCCCGCACACGCGCGCGGCGCGCAGCGGCTCGGCGCGCTGCTCGCCAAGGCCCGCGACCTGCTGGCGGGCGGCGGCACCGCCGAGGAGGCGCTGTGGGAGCTGTGGGACGGCACGCCCTGGCCGGGCAGGCTCGAACGCTCGGCCCTGCGCGGCGGCGCCGGAGGCCGTAACGCCGACCGGGACCTGGACGCCGTCTGCGCCCTGTTCGACGCCGCGGCCCGGGCCGAGGAACGGACCGGCGGGCGCGGCGCCCTCAACTTCCTTGAGGAGATCGACGCGCAGGACATCGCCGCCGACACCCTCGGCGGCAGAGCCGTACGCCCCGACGCCGTCCGTCTCATGACCGCGCACCGCTCCAAGGGTCTGGAATGGCGGCTCGTCGTCGTCGCGGGAGTGCAGGAGGGGCTGTGGCCCGACCTCCGGCGGCGCGGCTCTCTTCTGGAGGCGGACAGGATCGGCCGCGACGGGCTGGCCGAGCCCCTCACTCCCGGCGCCCTCCTTACGGAGGAGCGACGCCTCTTCTACGTGGCGGCCACCCGTGCCCGCGAACGGCTCGTCGTCACCGCCGTCAAGGCGCCCGCCGACGACGGCGACCAGCCCTCCCGCTTCCTCACCGAACTGGGCGTCGAGCCCAAGGACGTCACCGGCCGGCCCCGCCGTCCGCTCGCCGTCGCCGCGCTCGTGGCCGAACTGCGCGCCACGACCGTCGACCCGCACGCGACCCCCGTGCTGCGCGACGCGGCGGCCCGCCGGCTCGCCCGGCTCGCCGCGCTCTGCGACGAGGAGGGGCAGGCGCTGGTCCCCGCCGCGCACCCGCACCGCTGGTGGGGTTTGTACGAGCCGACCCACAGCGCCGTCCCCCTGCGCGACAGGGACCAGCCCGTCGCGCTCTCCGGCAGCGCGCTGGAACAGCTCGCCAACACCTGTTCGCTCCAGTGGTTCCTGGGGCGCGAGGTCAAGGCGGACGAACTGTCCACCGCCGCACAGGGCTTCGGCAACGTCGTCCATGTCCTGGCCGACGAGGTCGCCTCCGGCCGTACCCCCGCCGACCTCGCCGTCCTCATGGAGCGTCTCGACTCCGTCTGGGACGCGCTCGCCTTCGACGCGCCCTGGAAGTCCCAGCAGGAGAAGAAGCACGCGCGCGTCGCACTGGAGCGTTTCCTGCGCTGGCATGTGATGGACCGCGCCGGGCGCACACCGGCGGCCACCGAGCACGCCTTCGACGTCACCCTTGAGGCGGGCGCGTACGAGGTACGGATCCGGGGCTCCATGGACCGCGTGGAGCGGGACGCCCAAGGGCGCGCCTACGTCGTCGACTTCAAGACCGGCAAAGCGGCTCCTACCAAGGAGGAGGTCGCGCACCACCCCCAGCTCGCCGTGTACCAGCTGGCTGTGGGGGAGGGCGCGGTGGACGACGTCTTCGACGGACGCCGCCCGGAGCCGGGCGGCGCGGAGCTCGTACAACTGCGGCAGGCGGCCACCAAGAAGGAGGGCGGTGAGGAGCTGCCCAAGATCCAGGCGCAGGAGCCGCTCGCGGGGGAGTGGGTCGGCGACCTGCTGGCCACGGCGGCCGGGCGGGTGCTGGACGAGCGCTTCACACCGAGCACCGGCCGGCAGTGCGAGCACTGCTCCTTCCGCGCGGCGTGCAGCGCGCGCCCGGAGGGGCAGCAGATCGTCGAGTGAGTGCCTCTCCCGGATGAATCCCCTCGTGCACATGCACCCTTCGCGACTCCTCGCCCGGTCGGAAGGGGAACGGCACCCGGGCACGGAGTACCAGACGTGCCAGATGTGCGAGGAGACAGCAGATGACCGCGATCAAGCGGAAGTTCATGATGCCGGCGCTGGTGAGCGCGATCACGGTGGCAGGTGTGGTGGGTTGTTCCACCGGCGGTGCCACCAAGGTGGCCGAGGGCGCGGCCGAGAAGGAGGCGGGGGGCGGCGCGAAGCAGGTGGCCGCGTCGTCGACAGGAGCCACGCCGGGCGATCCCTTCGCGGGGATGAGCCCCGAACAGATCGCCCGCAAGGCGGTGAAGGCGACCGAGGGCGCGAAGTCCCTGCGGCTGACGGCGGAGGGCACGGAGGACGGCAAACGCCTCAAGGTCGACTTCTCGCTGGACAACAAGGGCACCTGCGCGGGAGGGCTGCGCCGCGACGACAGCGAGGCGGAGTTCGCCGTGGTGGACGGCGTCACGTACCTCAAGGGCGACGACGAGTTCTGGCGGTCGGTCACCTCGCGCGGGAACGACGGGAACGACCCGAACTCCCAGAGCGCCGACCCCGGCCGGCAGGACCAACTGGTCGAGCTGCTCAGGGGCAAGTGGCTCAAGATCCCCGCGGGCGGGAACGCCCCCGCGCGGGCGCTGGGCGGCGCGTGCGACCTGGACGCCATGCTCGGCAATCTGAACACCGCCGACGCCAAGGGCGTGACCAGGGGCGACGCCGCCGAGGTCGACGGCCGAAAGGCGGTCACGCTCGTGAAGCGCGAGTCCGGCAGGGTCCAGACGACATTCGTCGCGGCCGAGGGGGCGCCGTATCTGCTGAAGGCTGTCAGTGAGGGCGGCAGAGCCCCGGGCACGGTCCTCTTCAGGGACTTCGGAGTGCCCGTCAAGGCCACGGCGCCGCCCGCCGACGAGGTGGTCGACCTCCAGGAGCTGCGGCGGTCGGGTGACCCCTCGTCCGCCTTCTGAGGCCGCGGGGACCACCGACGACCTCCCCGGCGCGCGGTCGCGACGTCCCGGTCCGTCCGATCCGTCCGCCGTACCGGTGTCAGTGGTCCCCGATAGCCTCTCTGAAGTGTCCGCACGTATCACCGACCCCGCGCAGCTCAACGAACTCCTCGGCATCCCGTTCACCCCGGAGCAGACGGCGTGCATCATCGCCCCGCCCGCACCGCAGGTGATTGTCGCGGGGGCGGGCTCGGGCAAGACGACGGTGATGGCGGCGCGCGTGGTGTGGCTCGTGGGCTCCGGCCAGGTCGCCCCCGAGCAGGTCCTCGGCCTCACCTTCACCAACAAGGCGGCGGGGGAGCTGGCCGAGCGGGTCCGCAAGGCGCTCGTACGGGCCGGGGTGACCGATCCCGATCTGCTCGACCCGGACAACCCCCCGGGCGAGCCGCGCATCTCCACGTACCACGCGTTCGCCGGACAGCTCCTGACCGACCACGGCCTGCGGATAGGGCTTGAGCCGACCGCCCGGCTGCTGGCCGACGCCACGCGCTACCAGCTCGCCGCGCGGGTCCTCAAGGAGGCCCCGGGCCCGTATCCCATGCTGACGCGATCCTTCCCCGCCCTGGTCGGCGATCTGCTGGCCCTCGACGCCGAGCTGGCGGAGCACCTCGTCCCGACCGGCGAACTCGCCGCGTACGACACCGAACTGCTGCGCACCCTCGAAGGCGTCCGGCTCACCAACGCCGACCTGCGCAAGGTGCCCGAGACCGCCTCGGCCCGCCGCGAACTGCTCGATCTGGTGGGGCGCTACCGCGCGGCCAAGGCCGCCCGCGACCTGCTCGACTTCGGCGACCAGATCGCGCTCTCGGCCGAACTGGCCCTCACCCGTCCCGAGGTCGGCCGCATCCTGCGCGAGGAGTTCCGCGTGGTGCTGCTCGACGAGTACCAGGACACATCGGTCGCCCAACGCCTCCTCCTTTCAGGGCTCTTCGGCGCCGGCACCGGGCACGCGGTGACGGCCGTCGGCGACCCCTGCCAGGCGATCTACGGCTGGCGCGGCGCCTCCGTCGCCAACCTGGACGACTTCCCCTCCCACTTCCCGGCCGCCGACGGCACCCCGGCCGCCCGCTTCTCGCTCAGCGAGAACCGACGCAGCGGCGGCCGTCTGCTCGACCTGGCCAACGGACTCGCGGCCCCCCTGCGCGCCATGCACGAGGGGGTGGAGGCCCTGCGGCCCGCACCCGGCGCCGAACGCGACGGCATCGTGCGGTGCGCCCTCCTCCCCACCCATGCCGAGGAGTTGGAGTGGCTCGCCGACTCCCTCGCCCATCTGGTGCGTACGGGCAAGGAGCCCGGCGAGATCGCGGTGCTCTGCCGCACGGCGGGCGACTTCCCCGAGATCCAGCGGGCGCTCGTCGCCCGCGATGTGCCCGTCGAGGTCGTCGGCCTCTCCGGGCTGCTCCATCTTCCGGAGGTCGCCGACCTCGTGGCGATGTGCGAGGTCCTCCAGGACCCGGGCGCCAACGCCTCCTTGGTACGGCTGCTCACCGGACCGCGCTGGCGGATCGGCCCCCGCGATCTGGCGCTCCTCGGCCGCCGCGCCCGGCTGCTCGTGCACCGCGCGAACGGCGCGGACACGGACGACGCCGACGAACGGCTCGCGGCGGCGGTCGAGGGCACCGACCCCGCCGAGGTGATATCGCTCGCCGACGCGCTCGACACCTTCCTGGAGTCGGCGGGCGGCAAGGACGACGGCCTGCCCTTCTCCGCCGCCGCGCGCGTCCGCTTCGCCCGGCTCGCGGCCGAACTGCGTGATCTGCGCCGCTCGCTGGCCGATCCGCTGATGGACGTCCTGCACCGCGTCCTCGCCACCACCGGCCTGGAGGTCGAACTCGCCGCGTCGCCGCACGCCCTGGCCGCGCGCCGGCGAGAGACCCTGAACAACTTCCTCGACACGGCGGCCTCGTTCGCCGCGCTCGACGGGGACGCCACACTCCTCGCCTTCCTCGCCTTCCTCAGGACGGCGGCGCAGTACGAGAAGGGGCTCGACAACGCGCTGCCCGGCGGCGAGAACACGGTGAAGGTCCTCACCGCCCACAAGTCCAAGGGACTTGAGTGGGACGTCGTGGCCGTCCCCGGCCTGGTCACCGGGCAGTTCCCCAACAGCAGGGCGCGCGAGGCCTGGACGTCCCAGTCGAAGGTGCTGCCGCACGCGCTGCGCGGCGACGCCGCGACTCTTCCGGACGTGGACGAGTGGGACGCCGGGGGCGTGAAGGCGTTCAAGGAGGAGATGCGCACGCACCAGCACACGGAGGAACTGCGCCTCGGATACGTGACGTTCACCCGTCCGCGCTCGCTGCTGCTGGGCTCGGGCCACTGGTGGGGGCCGGCCCAGAAGCGCGCCCGGGGTCCCTCGGACTTCCTCAACGCCCTGTACGAGCACTGTGCGGCGGGCTTCGGCGAGATCGAGGTGTGGGCCGACGAGCCGCCCGAGGACGAGGAGAACCCCGCGCTGCTCGCGGCGGACAAGGAGCAGGCGTGGCCGCTCCCGCTGGACCCCGACTCCCTCGCCCGCCGCCGCGCGGCGGCGGACACGGTCCTCGCGCACCTGGACACGCTGACGGCCACGCCCTGGGCGGGCGGGACGCTGCCCGACGAGCCGCTGCCGCACGAGGCACTGCCCGAGGAGCCGCTGTCCGACGAGGAGATGCCCTTCGAGGACGTGCCGCCGCCGGAGGACGCGTACGACGACCTGGGCGAGCCCTACGGCCCTGACGAGTGGGACCACGACGATCTCGGGGACTGGGACACCTGGGAGCCGGGACGCGACCACCCGGAGCCCTCGGCTCCCACGGCTCCCACGGCTCCTACGGAGCCCACGGAGTCCACGGAGCCCACGGAGTCCACGGAGCCCTCGGCTCCCACGGAGCCCACGGAGCCCTCGGCTCCCACAGAGTCCACAGAGTCCATGGAGTCCATGGAGCACTCGGGGCGGCCCGAGGCCCCTGAGCCCGTCGACCACCCGGACGCTCCGGAGCGTCCGGCCGACGCCGCGCGCCCGGCGCGCCTTCCCGCGCCGCGCCCCCCGACGACCGACGGACCTGCGATGCCCGGCGGCGACCGGCCCCCTGAGCGCCTCACCCCGGAGGAGATCCGCACCCTCGCCTCCTGGGACCGGGACCTCGACGCCCTCTCCGGAGAGCTGCTGCGCGCCCGCGCACGCGTCCGCGACGTCCCCGTACCGCCGTCGCTCTCCGCCTCCCAACTCCTGCGCCTCGCCGCCGACCCCGACGGCTTCGCCCAGGAGCTGGCCCGCCCCATGCCCCGTCCGCCGCACCGGGCCGCCCGCCGCGGCACCCGCTTCCACGCCTGGGTGGAGTCGCGCTTCGACGAGCTGCCGCTCCCGATGCTCGGCCCCGACGAACTGCCCGGCGGCGCCGACGACGAGCCGGAGATCGCCGACGAACGCGATCTGGCCGCCCTCAAGGACGCCTTCGACCGCACCTCGTACGCCCGGCGCACGCCGTACCGCGTGGAGGTGCCCTTCCAGCTCACCCTCGCCGGCCGCGTCGTACGGGGCCGTATCGACGCGGTGTACCGGGACGTCGACCCTCGGACGGGCACCGTCACCTACGAGATCGTCGACTGGAAGACGGGCCGGGGCCGTACGGCGGACCCGCTCCAGCTCGCGATCTACCGCCTGGCCTGGGCCGAGCAGCACCACCTCCCGCCGGAGGCGGTCGTGGCCACCTTCCTCTACGTACGGAGCGGCGAGGCGGTACGGCCCGAAGGGCTGCCCGGCCGGACCGAACTGGAACGCCTCCTCGTCGAGGGAGACGATCACCCGCCCCGAGCGCGTCTTGAACGGCGAACGCCAGACGAGACCACCCCCGGAGCCGGATAGGCTCGACGTATGAGCGAGACCCCGGACAGCGCCGTCCGTACGTACACCCGTGACTTCATCCGGTCCCACCGGGCGGCCTTCCTCGACGACCTCGCCGAGTGGCTGCGCATCCCGTCCGTCTCGGCGCAGCCGGACCACGACGCGGACGTACGGCGCAGTGCCGACTGGCTCGCGGCGAAACTGCACGGGACCGGCTTCCCGGTCGCCGAGGTCTGGGACACCCCCGGCGCCCCCGCCGTCTTCGCGGAGTGGCCCTCCGACGACCCGGGAGCGCCGGTCGTCCTGGTCTACGGCCACCACGACGTACAGCCCGCCGCCCGTGAGGACGGCTGGCGCACCGACCCCTTCGAGCCGGTGGTCCGGGACGGCCGGCTGTACGGGCGTGGCGCGGCCGACGACAAGGGGCAGGTGTTCTTCCACACACTCGGCGTCCGCGCGCATCTCGCGGCCACGGGCCGCACCGCCCCGGCCGTACATCTGAAGCTGCTCGTGGAGGGTGAGGAGGAGTCCGGTTCACCGCACTTCCGCGCGCTCGTGGAACAGCGGGCGGCGCGCCTCGCGGCCGACGTCGTGATCGTCTCCGACACCGGCATGTGGTCCGAGGACACCCCCACGGTCTGCACCGGGATGCGCGGCCTCGCCGAGTGCGAGATCGAGCTCTACGGCCCCGACCAGGACATCCACTCCGGTTCCTTCGGAGGCGCCGTACCCAACCCGGTCACCGTCGCCGCCCGCCTCGTGGCAGCGCTGCACGACGAAGACGAGCGGGTGACCGTGCCCGGCTTCTACGACGGCATCACGCCGCTCACCGACGCCGAACGCGCCCTCATCGCCGAGCTGCCCTTCGACGAGGCCGCGTGGCTGCGTACGGCCAAGTCCCACGGCACGCTCGGCGAGGCCGGCTACTCCACCCTGGAGCGCGTCTGGGCCCGCCCCACCGCAGAGGTCAACGGCATGGGCGGCGGCTACCAGGGCCCCGGCGGCAAGACGATCATCCCGTCGACCGCGCGGCTGAAGCTCTCGTTCCGGCTGGTCGCGGGCCAGGACCCCGACCGGATCGAGCGGGCCGTGACCGAGTGGATCGACGCCGGGGTCCCGGCGGGCATCCGCCACAAGACCACCTTCGGCGCGGCCACCCGCCCCTGTCTGACCCCGCTGGACCACCCCGCGCTCCGGTCGGTCGTACGGGCCATGGGCGCGGCCTTCGAACAGAAGATCCGGTTCACCCGCGAGGGCGGCTCGGGACCCGCCGCCGACCTGCGGGACGTGCTCGGCGCTCCCGTCCTCTTCCTCGGCATCTCCGTACCGTCCGACGGCTGGCACGCGCCCGACGAGAAGGTCGAGATCGACCTCCTACTGAAGGGCGTGGAGACGACCGCCTACCTCTGGAGCGATCTCGCCGACGCCCTGCGCTGAACAGACACCCATCCATCCGGGGGAGTTGGAAGTACCAGTGAGCACCACCACCAGCGGCGGAGAAACCGCCGCAGACCGGCCGATCGTCCTCGCCGCCGACAGCGGCATCGACCGCGCGGCCCACCACCGCCTCGACGAGGCGTGGCTGGCCGCCGCCTGGAGCCACCCCACCACGCGGGTCTTCGTCGTCTCCGGGGGCCAGGTGCTGATAGACGACACCCCGGACGGCCGCACCGAGCTCGTCATGACCCCCTCCTTCGAAGCGCCCCTCACCGAGACCCACCGCTACTTCCTCGGTACCGACCAGGACGGAGTCAGCTACTTCGCCCTCCAGAAGGACTCGCTGCCGGGCCGCATGGACCAGTCCGCGCGCGCGGCGGGGCTGCGCGAGGCAGGGCTCCTGCTCTCCCCGCGCGACGCGGGCCTGATGGTCCACGCGGTGGCCCTGGAGAACTGGCAGCGGCTGCACCGCTTCTGCTCACGCTGCGGCGAGCGCACGGTGATCGCGGCGGCGGGCCACATCCGCCGCTGCCCGGCGTGCGGCGCCGAGCACTACCCGCGTACCGACCCCGCCGTGATCATGCTCGTCACGGACGGACAGGACCGCGCGCTCCTCGGCCGCCAGGTGCACTGGCCGGAGGGCCGGTTCTCGACGCTCGCGGGCTTCGTCGAGCCCGGCGAGTCGATCGAACAGTCCGTGGCGCGCGAGGTGTTCGAGGAGGCGGGCGTCACGGTCGGCGAGGTCGAGTACATCGCCAGCCAGCCCTGGCCGTTCCCCTCCAGCCTGATGCTCGGCTTCATGGCCCGCGCCACCTCGTCCGAGATCACCGTGGACGGCGACGAGATCCAGGAGGCGCGCTGGTTCTCCCGCGAGGACCTGCGGGTCGCGATCGAGTCGGGTGATGTCCTGCCGCCGTCGGGCATCTCCATCGCGGCACGGCTGACGGAGCTCTGGTACGGAAAGCCGCTGCCGAGGCCGCTGAACTAGACACCACGCGCGGCACCACGCGTGGGAGCCCCCGCCGGTCGGCGGGGGCTCCCACGGTGTGCGGTCCGGTCCGGTGCCCGTGGGCTCAGACGCCGACCTTCTGCTTGACCTGCGCGAGGGACGGGTTCGTCAGCGTCGAACCGTCGTCGAAGAGCAAGGTCGGGACCGTCTGATTGCCGCCGTTCGCCTTCTCGACGAACGCCGCCGAATCCGGGTCCTGCTCGATGTTGATCTCGGTGTACGCGATGCCTTCGCGGTCCATCTGGCCCTTGAGCCGACGGCAGTATCCGCACCAAGTGGTGCTGTACATCGTCACGGTCCCCGGCATGTCTTCTCGCGCTCCTCTGGCAGGCTCGAATGTCTTCGCTGAGGGATGAACGTACGTGACCTGGTCACCATTCCCGCACTTGTACGACCAACGTGACTCCCCTGTGGACAACTGCGTCACCAGCCTCACGGGACCTGGCAGCATGGCGGGGTGACAGCAGCAACGCACTCCTCACTCTTCCCGCAGGATTCCGACGGCAGCCAGTACGTGGCCCCGCCTCGCGACGCCGACGCGGTGCTCGAAGGGCTCGACCCCGAGCAGCGCGAGGTCGCGACGGCACTGCACGGACCGGTCTGCGTGCTGGCCGGTGCCGGTACGGGCAAGACGCGCGCGATCACCCACCGGATCGCGTACGGCGTCCGGGCCGGGATCCTCCAGCCCGCCAGCGTCCTCGCCGTGACCTTCACCAACCGGGCGGCGGGGGAGATGCGGGGGAGACTGCGTCAGCTGGGCGCCGGGGGTGTCCAGGCGCGCACGTTCCACTCGGCGGCCCTGCGCCAGCTCCAGTACTTCTGGCCGAAGGTGGTCGGTGGCGAGATGCCCCGGCTGCTGGAGCGCAAGGTCCAGCTGGTCGCGGAGTCGGCGGCGCGCTGCCGGGTGCGCCTCGACCGCAACGAGTTGCGGGATGTCACCGGCGAGATCGAGTGGGCCAAGGTCACCCAGACCGTGCCCGGGGACTATCCGGCGGCCGTCGCCAAGTCGCACCGCGACGCCCCGCGCGATCCGGCCGAGATCGGCCAGATCTACGCGATGTACGAGCAGCTGAAACGAGACAGGTCGGTGATCGACTTCGAGGACGTCCTGCTGCTCACGGTCGGCATCCTCCAGGACCGGCACGACATCGCCGACCAGATCCGCGGTCAGTACCAGCACTTCGTGGTGGACGAGTACCAGGACGTCAGCCCGCTCCAGCAACGCCTCCTCGAACTGTGGATGGGCGACCGGGAGAGTCTGTGCGTCGTCGGCGACGCCAGCCAGACGATCTACTCCTTCACCGGCGCGACTCCGGACCATCTGCTGAACTTCCGCACCCGCCATCCGAACGCGACGATGGTGAAGCTGGTCCGTGACTACCGCTCCACCCCCCAGGTCGTCCACCTCGCCAACGGCCTGCTGAATCAGGCCAAGGGCCGCGCCGCCGAGCACCGGCTGGAACTGATCTCGCAGCGCGAGGCGGGCCCCGAACCTCTTTACACGGAGTACGCGGACGAGCCGGCCGAGGCCGAGGGCACCGCCCGCCGTATCCGCGACCTCATCGCCGCGGGCGTCCCGGCGGGCGAGATCGCCGTGCTCTACCGGATCAACGCCCAGTCGGAGGTCTACGAACAGGCACTCGCCGATGCCGGTGTGCCCTACCAACTCCGGGGCGCCGAGCGGTTCTTCGAACGCCAGGAGGTACGGGAGGCGGGAGCCGCGCTGCGTGGCGCGGCCCGCTTCGGGGGCAACGACTCCCTGCTGGACGACGTCGTCGATCTGCCGTCCCAGGTCCGGGCCGTGCTCTCCACCAAGGGCTGGACCACGGAACCGCCCACGGGCTCGGGCGCCGTCCGTGACCGCTGGGAGTCGCTGGCCGCCCTCGTGCGTCTCGCCGAGGACTTCGCGCGGGCCAGGCCGGAGGCGACGCTCGGCGACCTGGTCACCGAGCTGGACGAGCGCGCCGCCGCCCAGCACGCCCCGACCGTCCAGGGCGTCACCCTCGCCTCCCTCCACTCGGCCAAGGGCCTGGAGTGGGACGCGGTGTTCCTGGTCGGGCTGACCGAGGGCATGATGCCGATCACCTACGCCAAGACCGACGAACAGGTCGAGGAGGAGCGCAGGCTCCTCTATGTCGGGGTCACCCGTGCCCGTCTGCACATCTCCCTGTCGTGGGCGCTCTCCAGGGCGCCGGGCGGCAGGGCCTCCCGCCGCCCCACCCGCTTCCTGAGCGGGCTTCGGCCGGGCACGTCGGCCCCGGGGACGCGGGGCGCCGGGGCGGCGGCGGGCGCCGCGGGGGAGCGCGGCGGGCGGCGCAAGCGGCGCGGCCCGGTCCTGTGCCGGGTCTGCGGCACGACGCTCACGGACGCCGGCGAGATGAAGCTGATGCGCTGTGAGGGCTGCCCCTCCGACATGGACGAGGCGCTGTACGAGCGGCTGCGCGAGTGGCGCTCCGACCAGGCGAAGCAGCTGGGCCAGCCCGCCTACTGCGTGTTCACCGACAAGACCTTGATGGCGATCGCCGAGGCGGTGCCGGGCGACGACGGCGAGCTGGCCAGGATCTCCGGCGTCGGCGGCCGCAAGCTGGAGCGGTTCGGGGCCGATGTTCTCGCCATCTGCGCAGGTGAGGAGCTTGTTGGGGAGGACGAGGAGAGCTGATGCAAACTCGTCGAAAAAATAGTTTGCGCGCGCCCCGCGAATCACCATAGGTTCTTAACCACGGAACGGCGGGCTTCTCCGAAGCCCGGTCCCCGTGCTCTACTTGTCCGAAGTGGTATCCGGATTTCGATACGCCGAGAGGAGGCGATTCCAGTGATCAGCATCAACAGCGACTTCGTCAGCACCGCCAAAATGACCGATCTCTCGGTCGTCTCCGCATGCTCTCTCGACGTTCCGCGTCCCGGACTGCTCGCCACTGATGGATCTTCGTTCGCCGCCACCGGTCTGTCCGGCTTCGGTGCCGTCCGGACCAACCCCGTGGCGATCCCTGTCATCGGCGGCAATGAGCGACCGAACAAGGCACTGGCGGCAGAAGTAGCGGCAGCAGAGGCAGCGGCCTATGCGCTCGCGGCAGCCGGTGCCGAATCGAAGAAGCAGACGAAGCAGCACCACACGATGTGGGCCATCCGTGGGCCTGAACCCTGGAGTGATCCAGCCTGATCCAAGATCAGGCCGGCGCCTTCAGGGCCGCGGAACCCCACCCGGGATCCGCGGCCCTTCTGTTTGTCCCGAACGGGACGGGCGGAGCGAAGGGGCCTCGGGAGAAGAACCACCCGGTACCAGCCGACACCTGGCCAACAGGCCGGACCGACCAGACGAGGAAGACACCACCGTGCAACTCGAAGCGCACGCCCCGTCCGTACCGCCTTCCGAAACGATCACCCCGCCCGGCATCACGGAGGACTCCACCTTGACCCCGCTGACCGCGCTCACCGCGCTCGACGACGCCATCGAGAACCTCGGCGTACCCGTTCCCTGCCGTGCCTACGACCCCGAGGTCTTCTTCGCGGAGTCCCCGGCCGACGTCGAGTACGCCAAGTCCTTCTGCCGCACCTGCCCGCTGGTCGAGGCCTGCCTCGCCGGCGCCAAGGAGCGGCGTGAGCCGTGGGGTGTCTGGGGCGGCGAGCTCTTCATCCAGGGTGTGGTCGTTGCCCGCAAGCGGCCCCGTGGCCGCCCGCGCAAGAACCCGGTCGCGGCATGAACGCCACCGGCACCATCGACCGTCCCCTCACGCACGATCCCAAGAAGCAGGCCCCGATGACCTCTTCCCTGCGAGAGCCGTCCGGCTCCGCCACTTCAGCTGTCAGTACCACCGGCGCGAGCGACTCGCGTCAGAACAGGACCCGCGAGATGCAACTCATTCCAGAAGCCCTGGCTCGTGCGCATATGGCCGAGCGCCTGCGTGAAGCCGACGCGGAACGCCAGGCCGTGCGCCTGGTCGCCGCTCGGCGGATGCAGCGCCGCGCGGAGCGCGTATCGATGCGTGCCCGCCGTGCGCTGGCCATGGCGATCATGGACTGACCGCCACCGGCCGGGCGCGACAACGCCATCAGCCCCAAGTGCCTCTGACGCGGGGGCCGGTCCTCAGGGACCGGCCCCCGCTTTCCTTTTCCCGAAGGGGAGTTGGGCCCCACCCCGCCGACGAACGGCTCCGCTCGTAGGACAGAACTCAGGCGCTTGTGCCCGCGCCGGCCTCGGGCTCCTGCTCCTCCTCGTAGACGAACTCCTCCTCCGGGAGGAAGCCCGGCAGCCACTCCTCCAACTCCTCGCGGAGCCGGACCGTGGCGTTCAGCTGGCAGAGCACCCCGATCGTGCTGAGCGTGACGCGATGTATCAGCAGATAGGAGGGCGGCAGGTTCAACTGCTTCCCCAACTGGTGCGCCGGAGAACGCGGATCGGCGATCCGGGCCGCCTGGGTGCGCATCCAGCTCCGGGTGAAGGTGAACTGCTCCGCCTCCGCCGGCTCGATGATCGGCACCAGATACTCCAGCACCGCGTCCGGGTCGAGATCGATCGACTCCTTGACGAACCCCTCCGTGCGCAGGAGCTCGTACACCGTCTCGGCGTCGCCCTCCAGCGTCAGCCGCAGCGACTCACCTATCGTCTCGGGCAGTCCGCCGGGCAGCCGGTCCACCGTGCCGAAGTCCAGCACACCGAGCCGGTGTTCACCCCCGTCCACGGCCGGCGGCAGCAGCCGGAAGTTGCCCGGATGCGGGTCCGCGTGCAGCAGTCCCGTGCGGGCGGGGCCCGAGAAGAGGAAACGCGCCAGCAACTGGCCCGCGCGGTCGCGCTGTTCCTCGGTGCCCTCGGCGATCACCTCGGCCATCGGAGTGCCGTCCATCCACTCCGTGACCAGCACCTGGTCGCCCTGGTGCACCACATCGGGCACGACCACATCAGGATCGTCCGCGAACTCCTCCGCGTGCTCCCGCTGGGCCCCGGCCTCCAGCTCGTAGTCCAGCTCCTCCGACACCCGGTCCCGCAACTCGGTGATCAGGGGCTTGACGTCCATGCCCGGGATCAGCGGACCCAGCAGCCGTGCGAACCGGCTCAGCTGAGACAGGTCCGACAGCAGCGCCTCACCGGCCCCCGGGTACTGGACCTTGACGGCCACCTTCCGCCCGTCGTGCCAGACCGCCCGGTGCACCTGCCCGATCGAGGCCGCGGCCGCCGGCTTCTCCTCGAACTCCAGGAACAGCTCCCGCCACTCCTCACCCAGCCGCTCCGCCAGCACCTTGTGCACCGTGCTGGTCGGCATCGGAGGGGCCGCCTCCTGGAGCTTGGTGAGCGCCGCCCGGTAGGGCCCCGCCACCTCCTCGGGGAGCGCGGACTCGAAGACGGACAGGGCCTGCCCGAACTTCATGGCCCCGCCCTTGAGCTCGCCGAGCACCTTGAAGAGCTGGTCGGCCGTCCGCTGCTGGAGCTCGCGGCCCACCACCTCCGCGGACTTGCCGCCGATCCGCTTGCCCAGCCCCCAGGTGGCCCGCCCGGCGAAGCCCAGTGGCAGCGCGGCCAGCTTGGCGGTTCTGGTCACGGCCTTACGGGGAAGATCAGACATGCGCCCCTCCAAATCCCAGACGGCCGAGCCGCGTGCGGCGGTTACCGGTTACCGCACCATTGTGTCGTGCGGCGCGCCGGGCGCGGCCATGCCCTCTCCCTCCTGTTCTCCGGCGGCCCCGCAGGGGCAGCGGGGATGCGGCGCGATCCGCTCCGAACGCCAGTCGAGCAGCGGCAGGGTGATCTCCCAGCGCGCACCCGTGCTGGCCGGCAGCTCACCGTCCAGGAACGACAGCGCGTGAGCGGCGGTGAGACCGGCCACGGTGGTGGCGAGCCCCAGGTCACAGGCCGGTGTGACCGACGCCCTACGCCCCGAGCGCCACTGCGCCAGCATCAGCGGCCACCCCGGCTCCCGGGCGGTCCGCTCCTCGGTCAGACAACCCGCGCACGCCGTGCCGCCCGGCAGTACCAGCGGGCCCACCACCCCGGTGGCCTCCACAACTCCCGCGTAGAGATGCGGGGTCCCGGTGGCGATCCAGCGCTCGGCGGAGGCCGGGTCCGGGACATAGGCCGCCAGACCGTCCCGTGGGGCGACGATCACCAGCGACAGCCCCGCCCCGCCCCCGCCGACAGCAGCCGCCCGCTCGTCGGCGCGCTCCGGCCGCTCGGCCGCCCATCCGCCCGGGGCGTCGTCGGCGGCGCCCTCCTCCGCCCCGTCCGGATCGGCCGCCGTCCGCGTCCCGGACCCCGCCGCCCGGACGGATCTGCCGGGGGCCGAGCGCCGCACGAGCAGCCGGGCCGCCACGTCCCTGCGCTCACCGACCGACTCTGCGGGCAGCCCGCCCGGAGCCACGTCCCACGGCTCCGTACACCCGCTGTCCAGCACATCCACCCGGCCCACCCCCGAGGCCGAGAGAGCCGAGGCGACGGCCGCGCCGACCCGGCCGGCGCCGCGGACCTGGACCCGTGCGGTGCGCCGCGCCGCCAGCCGCTCCATCGCCGCACCCGGGTCACGGTGGGTGATGGACAGTGACGCCAGATCCGCCCGCAGGCGGTCGAGCTCGACCTTTCGATTCCGTAACGCTTCGGCGGCCCGTCCGCCCGCCGTGCTGTCGTCCAGCAGCCCGGCCGCCCAGAGACGGTCCACGAGGGCATCCGCCCTGCCGTCCGGCAGCCCCAGGCTCCGGGCCTCCTCCCGCAGCAGCGCCAGCCCCCGCGTGCCGTCGAGCAGGTCGAGAAAGCTTCCCGTGGCCGTATCGACGGGCCCCACCACCACCGCGTGCGCGGGTGTGATTCCGAACTGAACCGTCTGCCGCTCCCGCCAGGCCCGGCGCAGCGCGGGCTTCACCATTGGATGCATATTCATCTCCCCCGTGATGCCTGTCCGGCGATCGGATTCCAGAATGCAAGGAACTGGTGAGAGGTGCGAAGAGTTATCCACAGGCGTGGGGAATTAGACGATCAAATGATGGGTGCATGGAGTGGATCAAGATCGAAAGTCCCCCGCGGCGGGACGCTTCTCACTGACAGCGGGTAACGTCGAAGCGTGTCCGCCGACCCTTCCCCTCGCGTTGCGGGGGAATCCCCACCCCACAGCGCCGGAAGCGAAGAGCGCAGCGTGACCGGCCGCCCGCACCACGGAACGGCGACAAGCGCCGTCGAGGTCCGGCGCAGCGCCCGGCGCAGCAGGACCGTCTCGGCGTACCGCGAGGGCGACCGCACCATCGTGCTCATCCCGGCCCGGATGTCGGAGGCCGAGGAGCGTCGCTGGGTGACCGTGATGCTCGACAAGCTCGCGGCCCAGGAGAGCAAGCGCCTCCTCGGCGACAGCGATCTCACCCAGCGCGCCAAGCGCCTCTCCGAGCAGTATTTCGACGGCAGGGCCCGCCCCGCCTCCGTCCGCTGGGTCACGAACCAGAACACCCGCTGGGGCTCCTGCACCCCCGCCGAGGGCAGCATCCGCCTCTCGCACCGGTTGCAGGGCATGCCCGAGTACGTCGTCGACTACGTGCTCGTGCACGAGCTGGCCCATCTGCTCGTGCCCGGCCACGGCCCGCGCTTCTGGGAGTTGCTGGAGGCGTATCCGCGCACCGAACGCGCCCGTGGATATCTCGAAGGTGTCGTCGCCGCCGAGCGGCTCCCGCACCTGCCCGCCGCCCCCGGAGAGTGACGGCGGCCCCTTGCCGATCCTGTACCGAATGTGTACCGGTTGGACTCGATGTCGGACTCAACGGTTAGCCTGACGCGACGTGTTCAGCTCGGGATGGGGGACGGTCGTTACGCATGGCGAGGGAATTCCAACGCGGCCACAAGGCCAAGATCAGTGACCTCACGCCGGGGACCGATCTGTACGTAGGTGTGCAGATCGCGGCGCCCGGCCTGACGTTCGACATCAGCTGTTTCGGCCTCGACGCCAATGAGCAGCTCTCGGACGACCGGTATTTCATCTTCTTCAATCAGCCGAAGTCCCCTGAGGAATCAATCCAGTTGCTGGGCGCGCAGGCTGGCGACACCGAATCGTTCCGGGTCACGCTCGACCGCATTCCGGCGAGCGTCCAGCGACTGTCGTTCACCGCCACCGTCGACGGCGCCGGACAGATGTCCCAGGTGGGTCCCGGATACATCCGGATAGTCGCGGGCGGCGAAGAAGTCGTCCGGTACGCGTTCACCGGCTCGGAGTTCAGCACCGAACGCGCGGTGATGCTCGGAGACTTCTACCTCAAGGACGTCTGGCGGTTCGCCGCCGTCGGCCAGGGCTTCGACGGCGGTCTCGACGCGCTGCTCAAGAACTTCGGCGGCGAGGTCGCCGAGGAGGAGCCGGCCGCGCCCCAGCCTCCCGCCCAGGGAGCCGTCCCGTCGTTCGCCCCGCCGGCCGGCCCCGCGGCGCCCCCTCCGGCCTTCGGAGCCCCGCCCGCCCCGCCCGCGCCGCAGGCCCCCGCGCCCCCGCCGTCGTTCGGCGCGCCCCCTCAGGCTCCGGCTCCCGCGCCCCACCCCGTGCACGGCGCGCCGACCGTCGCCGCCCCGATGCCTCCGGCGCCCGCGCCGTCGCCCTACGCGCAGCCGCCCGGTCAGCCAGGGGCCCCGCAGCAGCCGCAGTTCGGCCAGGTCCCCGGCCAGCCCCCAGGACAGATCCCCGGCCAGGCCCAGGGCCAGTTTCCCGGTCAGGCTCCCGGCCAGTTCCCCGGCCAGGGACAGCCGCCCGGCGCCCCCTCGCCGTACGGGCAGCCGACACCGCCTCCGTACGGAGGCCAGCCCCAGGGCGCACCGCCCCCGGGCATGCCGCAGGCGGGCCAGCAGGCCGGCGCCGGTCTCCAGGAGGCCCTCCAGCCCTACCGCGAGGCGGCCACCGGGCAGCGCTGGACCCCGCAGAACCAGCAGCTGATGCGCGTCGACCTCGCCATGGGCGGCGCGCCCGTCCTGGCCCGCCAGGGCAGCATGGTCATGTACCAGGGCAAGGTCGACTTCGGCTACAAGGGCGCCGGCTTCACCGGCCGTATCGTCGGCAACGCCACCGGCCAGGAGATGCAGCTCATGCGCTGCTCCGGCCGCGGCCAGGTGTTCCTCGCCGAGGAAGCCTCACATCTGCACCCGATCGAGCTCCAGGGCGACGCCATCTGCGTCTCCGCGGAGAACGTGCTCGCCTTCGACGAGTCCCTTCAGTACGAGGTCCGCCGTATCGAGGGCCACGGCATCCCCGGTGGAGCCCTGTTCACCATGCAGTTCCAGGGCACCGGCACCCTCGTCGTGAAGACCCACGGTGTCCCGGTCGTCCTGCCGGTCACCCCCACGACCTTCGCCGACTGCAACGCGGTGGTCGCCTGGTCGGCCGCCTCCCAGGTGATCCTCTCCAGCCAGGTCCGGCTGCGCCGCAACGCGTATCCGGGACACAGCGGAGAGACCGTGAATCTCCAGTTCCGGGGAGCCCCCGGCAACTTCATCGTCGTCCAGCCGTACGAGGTCTGAGGGAGTCCGGCACATGAACCAGCAATTCGCGGGCTACGCCCCCACCCCCGTCACGGCGCGGATGGAGAACCACGGCCGCACCATGCTCAAGGTCGCCATGACCAGCGGACAGGACCTCTACGCGCGCACCGGCTCGATGGTCGCCTACGAGGGCTTCGTCCAGTACGAGCCCAACCCGCCCGCCGTGCGCCAGATCGCCGGCCAGTGGGTGACGGGCGAGGGCGCACCGATCATGAAGTGCGCCGGTGACGGCCTGCTCTATCTGGCCGACTACGGCGCCGACGTCGTCGTCATCAATCTGAACAACGACTCGCTCTCGGTCAACGGCACCAATCTGCTGGCCTTCGACGCGCACCTCCAGTGGGGCGTCGAGAAGGTCAAGGGTCTGGCGAAGTTCGCCGGACAGGGTCTGTGGAACGTGACGGTCGGCGGGACCGGCTGGGTCGCCCTGACCTCGCGCGGTACGCCGATCGTCGTGGACTGCGGCCGTGGCGAGGACGAGACCTATGTCGACCCCGACGCCCTCGTGGCCTGGTCACCCGGGCTCAAGGTGAAGGGCAAGCGCAGCTTCAAGGCCTCGTCCCTGATCGGGCGGGGCAGCGGGGAGGCCTATCAGATGGCCTTCTCGGGCCAGGGCCTCGTCGTCGTCCAACCGAGCGAGGACAGCACCGACCGCCTGCGGATCCGGGGCTGAGGGGGAGGGAGAACATCATGCAGAGCCCGCTTTTCGGACTCGCGGAAACGCAGTCCCAGGACCGCTACGTCGTACAGAACCCGCAGCTCCTGCGGGTGGCGCTCACCGGCCACGACGACGTCCTCGCCCGCAAGGGCGCGATGGTCGCCTACCAGGGACTCATCGACTTCGACGGTGAGTACCAGTCCCAGGGGCAGCGCCGCGCCAGGGCGAACACCGGCGAGGGCCTGGACCTGATGCGCTGCTCGGGCCAGGGGACGGTCTACTTCGCGAATCTCGCGCAGTACGTGCACGTGGTGGATGTCGACCAGGAGGGCATGACCGTCGACAGCGCCTATGTCCTGGCGCTCGACTCCACGCTGCACACCGAGGTCATCGCGGTGGACAGCCAGTACGGCATCTCCGGCTCCGGCAAGTACCAGCTCAACATCTCAGGCCGTGGCAAGGTCGCCCTGATGACGTCCGGGCAGCCGCTGATGATGCTCGTGACGCCCGACAAGTACGTGAACGTCGACGCCGACGCGATCGTGGCGTGGTCCTCCGCCCTGCGGGTGCAGATGCAGGCGCAGACGCACTCCTCGGGCGTACGGCGCCGGCGCGGCAACACCGGCGAGGGATGGGAGCTCAGCTTCCTCGGCCAGGGCTTCGCGCTCGTGCAGCCCAGTGAGGTCATGCCGCCGCAGAACGCGGAGATCGGGCAGGGCGCGCGTGCGCAGTTCGGCGTGGGGCAGCACGGCTCCCACGCGCAGAACCAGAACAACGTCTGGAACAACGCGCGCTGAGACCGCGGGGCGATCCGCCCCGCGGTCCCCTGGGGGGCGGTCTCCGCCGGAGGCCGCCCCTTCTCGCTCCTGTCGGCTGTTCAGCCGGGGACCTGCTCGGAGAGCGCGGCGCGGGTGCGCTCCAGCAGCCGTACGACCGACCTGTCGGCGACGCTCGCCACCTCGTCGTGGTCGAACCAGCGCAGAGCCAGTGACTCGTCGCTGATCTCCTCGACCGCGCCGGCCGGCGCCAGGGCCGCGTACTGGACATCCAGATGCCAGTGGCAGGGCGCCGGGAGCGCGTGCCGGTCGAGCCGGACGGGCCCGCCCGGCAGCAGGGTCAGCCCCTGGATCCCCGACTCCTCCGTGGCCTCGCGCAGCGCCGCCGCCGCGAGCGAGGCGTCCTCGGGCTCGCAGTGGCCGCCCATCTGGAGCCACATACCGAGCTTCTTGTGGAGGGTGAGCAGCACACGCTCCCGCGACGGGTCGATCACCAGCGCGCTCGCCGTGACATGCCCCACCTCACAGGATTTCCACATCCCGTCCGGACGGGCCGCGAGATGCTCCAGATAGGAATCGCGCAGCTCGTCCTGGCCGTCGTACGTCTCCAGTACGCGGACGGCGTCCTCGTGCAGACTCACTTGCCGCTGTCGCCCTTGTCCTCGTCGCCGCCCCTGCCCTCGTCGTCGGGCCGGTCACCGTCCTGCTCGGAAGGCGTCCCCGGGTCCTTGTCCAGCTTGTCCAGCTTCGGCCTGCCGCCCGCCGCCTCGCCCAGCATCGCGTCCAGCTCGGAGAAGTCCGCGTGCTCGTGGTGGACAAAACCGTCCGGATCGTCCAGGTCCGAGGCCGTCGGCAGCATGTCCGGGTGCTGCCAGAGCCCGTCGCGGCCGTCCACGCCCCGCGCGTCCGTGAGCGAGGCCCACAGCCGGGAGGCGTCCCGCAGCCGCCTGGGACGCAGCTGGAGGCCGATGAGGGTGGCGAAGGTCTGCTCCGCCGGTCCGCCGGAGGCGCGGCGCCTGCGCAGCGTCTCGCGCAGCGCGTCCGCCGACGACAGCCTGGTCCTGGCCGCCTCGTGCACCACCGCGTCCACCCAGCCCTCGACCAGCGCGAGCGCCGTCTCCAGACGGGCCAGGGCGGCCTTCTGCTCGACCGTGTCCTCCGGCTGGAACATGCCCTGCTGGAGCGCTTCCTGAAGCTGCTCGGGGTTCGACGGGTCGAGCTGGCTGACGGCGTCCTCCAGCTTGGAGGCGTCGACCTTGATGCCCCGGGCGTAGCCCTCGACGGCGCCGAACAGATGCCCTCGCAGCCACGGCACATGGGCGAAGAGCCGCTGATGGGCTGCCTCGCGCAGGGCCAGATAGAGCCGCACCTCGTCCTGGGGGATACCGAGGTCCTTGCCGAAGGCCTCGATGTTCAGCGGGAGCAGCGCGGCCTTCCCGGCCGGGCCCAGCGGCAGTCCGATGTCGGTGGAACCGACGACCTCGCCCGCGAGGACGCCCACCGCCTGCCCGATCTGCTGCCCGAACATGGCGCCTCCCATGGAGCGCATCATGCCGATCAGCGGCCCGGCCATGGCCTGCATCTCCTCGGGCAGCACATCGCCCATGGCGGCGCCCACGCGCTCGGCCACCGGGTCGACGAGCTGCTGCCAGGCGGGGAGGGTGGCCTCGACCCACTCGGCCCGGCTCCACGCCACGGTCGATCCCGCACCGGACGGCAGCGACGTCACGGCGTCCAGCCAGACGTCGGCCAGCCGAATCGCCTCCTCGACGGCGACGCGCTGGCCGGGGCCCACGCTGGAGTCCTTCGTGCCGTCGGGCGTGCCCTGCGAGACCGTCTGGCGGGCGATCTGCTTGGCCATGTCCCAGTTCACGGGACCGCCCTCGTAGCTGAGCATCTGGCCGAGCTGCTGGAAGGCCGCGCCCAGATCGTTGGGGTTCATCGACCCGAACATCGCCGCGAACGGGTTCTCCCCGCCCGGGCCGCCGGTGCCGCCCGGCAGGCCGAACCCCGAGAAGGGGCTGCCTCCGCGGCCTTGGCCGCCGCCACCCTGACCACCTCCGGCGGGGTCGTTCTTCTTGCCGTCGCCGTCTTCTGGCTCCTCCGGCGGAAGGCCGAATCCGAATGGGGTGTCACTCACGGGTTTCCTCGGCTCGTTGGGCCGCCGGCTTTTCCGCCGACAGCGACTGCCCGACACCACCCAGCGTAGACATCCGAGGCCGCATCCGGGCTCGGTGCTTCGCCGATGCTCGGCCTGCGGCAGGATGGACGCCACCTGGTACGTACGTGTTGTACACGTCCGTACTGAAGACAACCGCTGGAGACGCCCGGTGAGTTCCCCAGATCCGCAGGTTCGCGCAGCGCGAAACCGCTCAACCCCGACCCCGCCGCGCGGCCCCGTCGTCGCGGTCACCGGAGCCGCCTCCGGCGTCGGTGACCTGCTCACACGGCGCCTCGCCGCGTCCGACGAGATCAAGCAGGTCGTGGCGATCGACGAGCGGCGCGGCGAGGTGTCCGAGGCGCGGTGGCACATCCTCGACGTACGCGACCCGGCCATCGCCGAGAAACTGCGCGGCGCGGACGTCGTGGTGCACCTGGCGCTCGATCTGGACCTGGAGCGGGACGCGGCCGCCCGTACGGCCTACAACGTCCGCGGCACCCAGACCGTACTCACCGCCGCGGCCGCCGCCGGGGTGCACCGGGTCGTGCTGTGCACGTCGGCGATGGTCTACGGAGCGCTGCCCGACAACGACATCCCGCTGTCGGAGGACGCCGAGCTGCGCGCCACGGCGGAGGCCACGGGCGTCGGCGACCTGCTGGAGATCGAACGGCTCGGGCGCCGCGCGCCCCGCGCGCACCCCGGGCTGAACGTCACCGTCGTACGCCCCGCCGTCCTCGTCGGCGGCACGGACACCGCCCTGACCCGCTACTTCGAGTCGCCCCGGCTGCTGGTCGTCGCGGGCTCCCGCCCCACCTGGCAGTTCTGCCATGTCGAGGACCTGGTCAGCGCCCTGGAGTACGCCGCGCTGGAGAAGGTCGACGGAGAGTTCGCGGTCGGCTGCGACGGCTGGCTCGAACAGGAGGAGATCGAGGAGCTGAGCGGCATCCGCCGTATGGAGCTGCCGTCCGCCGTCGCCCTCGGCGCCGCCGCCCGGCTGCACCGGATCGGTCTCACGCCCTCCCCGGCGGGCGACCTCGCGTACACGATGCATCCCTGGGTCGTCAGCGTCAGCCGTCTCCACGACGCGGGCTGGCGTCCCCGCTGGACCAACGAGGAAGTCCTCGGCGCGCTCCTCGAAGAGGTCGAGGGCCGCCACACCGTCGCCGGCCGGCGACTCGGCCGCAAGGACGCCACGGCCGCCGGAGCCGCCGGTGCGACGGTCGCCCTGCTCGGCGCGGCAGCGGTGGTACGCCGCGCCCGCAAGGCCCGCCGGCGCCTCTGAGGCGTCCCCGGGGCGACCCCGCGCCACGAGTGCGACCATCTCGCCCGCAGCCGCCCACGCCCTTCCGACGTCCTCCGTAGGACGCCCGCACGGATGCTCCGAGGCAGGACTCTCCGGGCCGACAGGCTGACGGGCTGACGGGCTGACTGGCCTGGGGCCGTTCGAAGGCGCCATTACGCGATGCCCCTGCCGTACGGCACGATGGGCCGCATGGCAAGCAACGAGGCGCACCCGGGTGAGCAGGCGGCACAGGACCCCATCAAGCTGCTGGCGATCCGCGAGAGCCCGCTGTCCGTCGACGAGATCTTCCGGGCCGTCGGCGACGACGCGGCGGGAGGCACCGCCCTGTTCGTGGGAACTGTCCGGAACCACGACGGGGGCTCAGACGTCGACGCCCTCGGATACTCCTGTCACCCGACCGCCGAGGCCGAGCTGCGCCGGGTGGCCGAGAAGGTCGTCGCCGATCACCCCGTCCGCGCACTGGCGGCCGTCCACCGTGTGGGTGACCTCGCCGTCGGGGATCTGGCGGTCGTCGTGGCCGTCTCCTGCCCCCACCGCGCGGAGGCCTTCGAGGCCTGCCGCAAGCTGATCGACGACCTCAAGCACGAGGTGCCGATCTGGAAGCACCAGACATTCTCCGACGGCACGGAGGAATGGGTCGGGGCCTGCTGAGCCCCTTTCCCACAGCGATTTCAAGCCGCCTTTCCCACCCCGCCCGCAATGCTTCCGTACGGAGAGCGGCACCCTCTCGTCGCCCTCTGTTCCCATGTGGCCCGATTTGCGTAACCGCACCCCTGCGAGCAGCGTTGGAGCAGCAGATGGCTAATCTGCTGATCACTCGGTTCGCACACACACATGGGTAAGGAGGTCGGGATGGCCGCGCTTGCCTGGTTGCTCATTCCGCTCTTCGCCGCCATCGGCGCGGCGATATGGGGAAGCTGGGTTTCACGAGACCGAACCACCGGAGACATAGCCGAACTCGCCGGCTACGCGCGCTTCCGTGACGCGATGGCGAAGTCCCACCCCGCCACGACGGACGCCACCTGACGCGAGACTCCCGCACCCGTTGCCGGTCCGGCCGGCGTCCCTGTCCGCCCGCCCGCCCGGCGACGCGCCGGGGCCAGGCCGCCCCCGTACGGACCGGCCCCGAGGGTGCACTGAGGGACCCTTCCCGTACTGTCGTTCCATGCCACGCCGCACCGCGACGATGCTCGCCTCCACCCTCGTCCTCATCGCGCTGCTCTGCGCGGGAGTGTTCATCCCCGTTCCGTACGCGGAGATGAGTCCCGGTCCGACCGTGAACACACTCGGCGACGCGAATGGTGAGCCGGTGCTCCATATTTCCGGCCGCAAGACATATCCCACGTCGGGCCATCTCAATATGACGACGGTCAGGGTCACCGGCGCGGATTACAAGATGAATGTGGTCGAGGCGGTCTACGGCTGGCTGTCGCACGACAACATCGTCGTCCCGCACAACACGCTCTATCCGGACGGCAAGACGGAAGAGCAGTCGACGCAGGAGAACGCCGAGGAGTTCAGCCAGTCCCAGGAGAGCGCGAAGGTCGCCGCCCTGAAGGAGGAGAACATCCCCGTCACCTCGCGCGTCGTCGTCTCCGCGGTCGTCAAGGACAGCCCCTCCGACGGCACGCTGCACGCCGGTGACGTCATCAAGGAGGTGGACGGCGAGACCGTCCAGGCACCGCCGGACGTCGCCGAGATCGTCACCAAGCACCAGCCGGGCGAGGACGTGGTGTTCACCATCGTCCCGGCCAAGGTCGCCCAGGCCGCGGAGAAGGCCGGCAAGGAGCCCGAGGGTGCCGAGAAGGTGACGATCAAGACGGTGAAGTCGGACGAGGGCGACCGGGCCATCGTCGGCATCCAGGCCGGGACGGACCACACGTTCCCGTTCGAGATCGACATCAAGCTGGCCGACGTGGGCGGCCCGAGCGCCGGTCTGATGTTCGCGCTCGGGATCGTCGACAAGATCACGCCGGGCGATCTCACCGGCGGCAAGTTCGTCGCGGGCACCGGCACGATAGACGACAACGGCAAGGTCGGGCCCATCGGCGGGATCGGGATGAAGCTCGTCGGCGCGCGGGACGCGGGCGCGCGGTACTTCCTCACGCCGGACGAGAACTGTTCGGCCGCCGCATCGGACATCCCGAAGGGCCTCACGCTGGTGCGCGTGAAGAACATCAAGGACGCGACGGCGTCCCTGGAGAGGATCAAGAGCGGTGACACGGACGCTCTGCCGAGCTGCTCGACGAAGTAGCCGCACAGCGGGTCGGCCGGCGGCGGGTTCATCGGTGGGAGTCGCCGGGGCCGGGTCGGTCACAGCGGGCGCGGGCGAGCAGGGCATTCCCCGGACGGGGCCGCGTGCGCGGCCCCGTCCGGCGGTGGAGGGCGGGCTGCCGTTACGCCTCGAAGGTGGCGGCCAGGGCCTCCGCGAGGCCGGGCACCAGGCCGGCGCCGGTCAGTACCTGCGTCGGTGAGTCCTTCTCGCGCAGCCGCAGCGCCGAGTCCCGGGTCCCGTCACGCAGTACGGCGACCGTCATCCGTACCTCCTGGCGGTCCGGGTGGGCGGCGACCCAGTCCACGAGCCCGGACTCGTCGAGCCCTTCGGGCACCGACGCCTCGGCGGACGGTGGCAGCATCAGGCGCTCCACCGTGATCGCGCAGCCCGCCACGGCCCCGGGCCAGGCGATCGTGGCGAGGAACTCGTCGAGCGGGGTGCCCGCGGGGATCTCGTCCTGCTCGACGGGCGTGAGAAGGGCGGACGACGAGCCGTCGTTGAGACCGAGCTGGGTGGCCAGTTCCGGTTCGTCGGCCCGCAGCCGGGCCGTGTCGACGAGGGCGAAGAGCCTCGCCGGCTGGTCCCAGCCCAGGCCGGAGGCGTATTCGTCGATCTCCAGCACCGCGCGGGTGATGGGGGCCGAGGCGACCGGGCCCGACGCCGAAGGCGGCTCGTCGGACGAGGACGCGGAGGAAGAGTTGGAGGAAACGTTGGACATGGCGAACATCCTGCCTCCTTCCCACCCCCCTGCGGGAACTAGGTAAAGCCTCAGTAAGTTGCATGAGTGGGCCCTACGATCGCTTGGGCCCGCTTACACAGGCTGATTCAGCCGCTTCACACGACCGCGAACTTCGAGGTGCGCACGTTGGCTTTCCAGATGCCGGACCGCGGCGGAGGCCCGACCGGGCCACGGATCAGAGTGGGCCGGCCGTCCAGACGTGCCCGGACCCTGCTCATGACACTGGGCATTTTGGCCGTTCTGGCCATGATGTTCGTCATGTTCGCGGGGTTCTGGACCGACTGGCTCTGGTATCGCTCGGTGAAATACTCGTCCGTTTTCACCACCACCCTCTGGACCAAGATCGGCCTGTTCGCTGTCTTCGGTCTGCTGATGGCGGCCGCCGTCGGCGTGAACATCTGGCTGGCGCACCGGCTGCGACCGCCGCTGAGCGCGATGTCGCTGGAGCAACAGAGCCTCGACCGTTACCGGATGGGAATCGCCCCGTACAAGAAGTGGGTGCTGCTCGGGATCACCGCCCTGGTCGGGCTGATCGCGGGCGCCTCCGCCTCCGGGCAGTGGCGGACCTGGCTGATGTGGGTCAACGGTGTCTCCTTCGGTCAGAAGGACCCGCAGTTCCACATGGACGTGAAGTTCTACGCGTTCGATCTTCCCTGGTACCGCTTCATGCTCGGCTTCGGGTTCGCCGCCGTCGTACTGGCACTGATCGCCGCCGCGTTGACCCACTATCTGTACGGAGGGCTGCGCGTCACCAGCCCCGGCGCGCGGGCGACGGGCGCGGCCACCGGCCATCTCTCGGTGCTGCTCGGTGTCTTCGTCTCGCTCAAGGCCGTGGCGTACTGGCTGGACCGGTACGGGCTGGCGGTCAAGGCGAGCGACTTCAAGGCCACGGGCAACTGGACGGGCCTGCGGTACGTCGACGCCAACGCCTACCTTCCGGCGAAGACGATCCTGTTCTGCATCGCCGCGATCTGCGCCGTGCTGTTCTTCGCGACGCTCTGGCGCCGCACCTGGCAGCTGCCGGTGATCGGCTTCGGTCTGATGGTCCTGTCCGCCATCCTCATCGGCGGTCTCTACCCGGCGATCGTCCAGAAGTTCCAGGTCCAGCCGAACGAGCAGGCCAAGGAAGCCCCGTACATCGAGAAGAACATCGATGCCACACGCGCCGCGTACGGCATCGACGACGCGGACGTGACGGACTACTCCGGCAAGGGCGACCCCGCCAAGAAGTCGCAGCAGCGTGAGGCGGCGGACTCCGCCGCCAGCTACCGGCTGGTCGACCCGAACGTCGTCTCGCCCGCCTTCCAGCAGCTCCAGCAGGAACGCAAGTACTACCAGTTCCCGGACACGCTGGACGTCGACCGCTACCTCGGCCCGGACAAGAAGCCGCAGGACACGGTCATCGGTCTGCGCGAGCTGAACATCACCGGTATCCCCAAGCGCAACTGGATCAACGACCACTTCACCTACACCCATGGGTACGGAGCGATCGCGTCCAAGGGCACCGGCACGGTCACCAACGAGAACGACGGCACGATCGGCGCGCCCGACTTCACGGAGTCCGGCCTGCCGACCACCGGCCAGCTCGGCACGTACGAGCAGCGGATCTACTACGGCGAGAAGACACAGCAGTACTCGATCGTGGGCGGCCCGCAGAAGGAGCTCGACTACGAGAAGAACGGGGAGAAGACCACCAGCTATCAGGGCAAGAGCGGGGTCGATCTCTCCAACCCGGTCAACCGCGCGGCGTACGCGGTCGCGTTCAGCGAGCCCCAGATGGTCTACTCGGGCGCCATCGGCGAGGGTTCGCGGATCCTGTACAACCGCACACCGAAGGAGCGCGTCGAGGCGGTCGCTCCCTGGCTGACCATCGACGGCGACGCCTATCCCGCCGTGGTCGACGGCCGGATCAAGTGGATCGTCGACGCCTACACCACGACGAACGGCTATCCGTACGCGTCCCGTACGACGCTCGGCGACACCACGGCCGACTCGCTGACCAACAACCAGCGCGCGGTCGTCGCACAGCAGAACCAGGTCAACTACATCCGCAACTCGGTGAAGGCCACCGTCGACGCGTACGACGGTTCGGTCAACCTGTACCAGTGGGACACCGAGGACCCGGTCCTCAAGACCTGGATGAAGGCCTTCCCCAACACGGTGAAGCCGAAGTCGGACATCAACCCGGAGCTGCTGGCCCACCTGCGCTACCCGCAGGACATGTTCAAGGTCCAGCGTGAGCTGCTCACCCGCTACCACGTCACGGACGCCGCCCAGTTCTACAGCGGCTCCGACGCCTGGCAGGTGCCGGACGACCCGACGAACAAGGACAGCAGTGCGGTCCCGCCGTACTACCTGAGTCTGAAGATGCCCGGGCAGTCGGCCCAGAAGTTCTCGCTGACGACGACGTTCACACCCAACGGACGTCCCAATCTCGGGGCGTTCATGGCGGTCGACGCCGACGCCACCAGCGACGACTACGGCACCATCAGAGTCCTGAGAGTGACGTCCACGGTCCAGGGACCCCAACAGGTGCAGAGCGAGTTGAACGGCGTGCCCGAAGTCGCCGAGTTCGTACGGAACCTGAGAGGTACCGACTCGGACATCGAGTACGGCAACCTGCTCACCGTGCCGCTCAGCGGCGGCTTCCTGTACATCGAGCCGGTGTACGCCAGGGGTGGCAGCGCGAACTATCCGCTGCTGAAGAAGATCGCCGTCTCCTACGGAGGCAAACCGGTCTTCAAGGACAGCCTCTCCGAGGCGCTGAACGCGGTGTTCGGTGTCGACGGCGCCGAGCCGCCACCGGAGACGGAGCCACCGGGCGACGGCACGACGACGCCGCCCGCCACCGGTGACGCCGCGCTCAAGAAGGCCATCGCCGACGCCCAGAAGGCGTACTCGGACGGTGAGGCCGCCCTGGCGAAGCAGGACTGGGTGGCGTACGGGAAGGCCCAGGAGGCCCTCCAGGACGCCCTGGCGCGCGCCGCCGAGGCGGAGACGTCCGGCGGGACGCCGGCCAAGCCCCCGGCCGGCGGGAGCGACGACAGCAGCTGATCAGTAACCACCCCGCGTCGTGGTACGGTTGGGACACAACGACGCGGGGTGGAGCAGCTCGGTAGCTCGCTGGGCTCATAACCCAGAGGTCGCAGGTTCAAATCCTGTCCCCGCTACTGACGAGGCGAAGGCCCGGATCCGATCAGGATCCGGGCCTTCGCTCTGTGTTGTGATGCCGTCGTACCTGTTCGTGGCCGGTCCGTGACCCCCTGTGGGGTGAAGTGCGTGGCGATGGAGGGGAGTTGGCCCGAGAGGCGTTTGACTTGTCTCTCTGTGGGCATGTCGACAAAACGCTGAAGTGACCTTGCTGGCCGCGATATACCAGGTGTACGCGGGTAACAGGTGGTGCAACGATGGATTTTATGGGGGACAGGGCAACTCTGTTGGAGACAGGGCGGTTTGTACAGGGACAGGTGGACAAGTCCGCGGAGGGCGAGAACTCCCGGGGCGTGACCGGTGCCACACCCGCCGGCGGCCCCACGGAGAGCGCCGACGCCGAGACCGAGGCGCGCCACCGGCGTGCCGCCGACGGCGGCGACGTCGCGTCGATGAGCGTCCTCGGCGCCCTGCTGCTGCGCCGCGGTGACCTGGACGCCGCCGAGAACTACCTGCGCTCCGCCACCGCCGGGGGCGACCGCGCCGCCGCCAACAACCTGGGTGTCCTCCTCCACCAGCGTGGCTACACCGAAGAGGCGTCCGGCTGGTGGCGGGTCGCCGCCGTCGCCGGTTCGGCCGCGGCGGCGCACGCGCTCGGCAGGCACTACCGCGAGCAGGGCGACGAGCCCGCCGCCGAGTACTGGCTGCGGCAGTCCGCCGAGCAGGGGCACGCGCTGGGCGCCTACGCGCTCGCCGACCTGCTGGAGCACCGCAGCGACGTCGGTTCGGAGCGGTGGCTGCGGGCCGCCGCCGAGCAGGGGCACCGGGAGGCCTCGTACCGTCTCGCGCGCGCACTGGAGCGCCGGGCGCGCCAGGCCGCGCGTACGGGCAACTCCGTCCGCGCCGTCATCACCGGCAACGGCCCCCGTGACCGTACGGGCGACGGCGCGGACTCCGGTGTGCGCAGGGCGCCCGTCGGCATCGGGGGCGGCGGTCCCGGTACGGGCCCCGGCGCCGAGGCCGACGCCGGGCAGTCCCTCCTGGCCGAGGCCGCCCAGTGGTACCGGCAGTCGGCCACGCGCGGGCACCGCCGCGCCGCGCTGCACCTCGGCGCGATCCTGGAGGGCCGCGGAGAGCTGAAGGAGGCCGGCCGCTGGTATCTGACGGCCGCCGAGGACGGCGAGGCGCGGGCCGCCTGCGCCCTCGGCTTCCTGCTGCGCGACGCCGGTGACGAGGAGAGCGCCGCCGTCTGGTGGCTGCGCGCCGCGCAGGACGGCGACGGGAACGCCGCCAACGCGCTCGGCGCGCTCCACGCCGCGCGCGGCGAGCAGCAGACCGCCGAGCGCTGGTACCGCGCGGCGATGGACGCGGGCGACGTCAACGGCGCCTACAACCTCGGGCTGCTCTGCACCGCCCAGGACCGTACGGCGCAGGCCGAGCAGTGGTACCGGCGCGCCGCGTACGCGGGCCACCGCGAGGCGGCGAACGCCCTGGCCGTACTGCTTCTCCAGGCCGGTGACCCGACCGGCGCCGAGCCGTGGTTCTCCAAGGCCGCCGAGGCGGGCAGCGTCGACGCCGCGTTCAACCTGGGCATCCTCTACGCGGGCCGTGACGACGACCGTGCGGCCCTGCTCTGGTACGAGCGGGCGGCGGCGGCCGGGCACACGGAAGCGGCCCTCCAGGTGGGCATCGCGTGCCTCAGGGACGGTGACGAGCAGGCGGCGGAGCGGCATCTGCGGTGCGCGGCCGGCGGCGGCAGTACGGAGGCGGCCTTCCGGCTCGCGACCGTCCTGGACGCGCGGCAGCCGCCCCAGGGCGCGCCGGCGCTCGGTGAGACGCAGCCGGAGAAGACCGAGTGCGAGCAGTGGTACGAGCGCGCGGCCGAGCACGGTCACCGCCGTGCCCAGGTGCGGGTCGGGATGCTGGCCGCGGGCCGCGGCGACATGACGGACGCGGCGCGCTGGTATCGGGAGGCGGCCGAGGCGGGCAGCCGCAACGGCGCCTTCAACCTCGGGCTGCTGCTGGCCCGTGAGGGCAGCGAGCGGGAGGCCGCGCTCTGGTGGTCCCGGGCCGCGCAGGCCGGCCATGGCCGCGCGGCGCTTCGGCTCGCGCTGCTCGCGGCCCGGCGCGGGGAGCTGACCGAGGGGCAGCACTGGTGCGCCCGCGCGGTGGAGCTGGGCCCTTCCGAGGTCACGGAGCGTGCGGCGCGCCTGCGCGAGGCGCTGCACCAGGAGCTGACCGCCTGAGCGGCGGCCCGTCCGTCCCCCTCTCCGTCCCTTCGCCCGACCGGCGCCGAAACAGGGATTTGCGCTGGTCGACGGGGTGACGTAATGTCGAGTTCACCGACGCGGGGTGGAGCAGCTCGGTAGCTCGCTGGGCTCATAACCCAGAGGTCGCAGGTTCAAATCCTGTCCCCGCTACTCAGAAGGACGAAGGCCCGGATCCTGCTCAGGATCCGGGCCTTCGTCGTGTTCGGTCATCGTTTCGCGCTGCTCGGTGTGGTGCGGGGCCGGCCGTGCGCGGTGGGTTCAGGCCTGTGCGCAGTTCGGGCAGGTGCCCCGGTACGTCACTTCTACGTCCGAGATCGCGAAGCCGAAACGCTCCGCCGCCGGCAGGTCGGCCAGCAGATCGCCCGTCGGGTGCACGTCGCGGATCGTGCCGCAGTGCGCGCAGACCAGGTGGTGGTGGGGCCGGTGGGCGTTCGGGTCGTACCGCTTGGCGCGGCGGTCCGTCGAGACTTCGAGAACCTCGCCGAGAGTCACCATCTCGCCCAGCGTGTTGTAGACGGTCGCCCGGGAGATCTCCGGGAGTCTGGCGACGGCACGTGCGTGCACCTCGTCGGCGGTGAGGTGGACGTGCTCCCCGTCGAGGACCTCGGCCACCACGCGCCGCTGTGCGGTCATCCGCCAGCCACGTTCGCGAAGTCGTTCCAACAGGTCACTCATGAGGGTCAGCTTAACAGTGAGGGTCCCCAGATCCTGAATGAGTGTGAAGTTGGATCCTTACTTGACTTAGACAAAGTCCATCGTAGGATCGCTACTGGCAATCGCCGAGCGACAGGTTCGGCGGGTATGACGCAGGAGGCGTACGTGACGCAGGGACCGCTCACCACGGAGGCCGGCGCGCCGGTGGCCGACAATCAGAACAGCGAGACGGCGGGTGTCGGCGGTCCCGTTCTGGTGCAGGACCAGGCTCTTCTGGAGAAGCTCGCCCACTTCAACCGGGAGCGCATCCCGGAGCGGATCGTCCACGCGCGCGGCGCCGGCGCGTACGGCACCTTCACGCTCACCCGTGAAGTCTCGCAGTGGACGCGTGCCAGGTTCCTCTCGGAGGTCGGCAAGCAGACGGAGACCTTCCTGCGTTTCTCCACCGTCGCGGGCAACCTCGGCTCCGCCGACGCCGTGCGCGACCCGCGCGGCTTCGCGCTGAAGTTCTACACCGAGGACGGCAACTACGACCTCGTCGGCAACAACACCCCGGTGTTCTTCATCAAGGACGCCATCAAGTTCCCCGACTTCATCCACACCCAGAAGCGCGACCCGTACACCGGCAGCCAGGAGGCCGACAACGTATGGGACTTCTGGGGTCTGAGCCCCGAGTCGACGCACCAGGTGACCTGGCTCTTCGGCGACCGCGGCATCCCGGCCACGCTGCGCCACATGAACGGGTACGGCTCGCACACGTACCAGTGGAACAACGAGGCCGGCGAGGTCTTCTGGGTCAAGTACCACTTCAAGACCGACCAGGGCATCAAGAACCTCACCACCGACGAGGCCAACCAGCTCTCGGGCATGGACCCGGACAGCCACCAGCGCGACCTGCGCGAGTCCATCGAGCGCGGTGAATTCCCGTCCTGGACCGTCCAGATCCAGGTCATGCCGGCGGCGGAGGCGGCCAACTACCGCTTCAACCCGTTCGATCTGACCAAGGTCTGGCCGCACGAGGACTACCCGCCGGTCGAGATCGGCAAGCTGGAGCTCAACCGCAACCCGGAGAACATCTTCGCCGAGGTCGAGCAGTCGATCTTCAGCCCGGCGCACTTCGTGCCCGGCATCGGCCCCTCGCCCGACAAGATGCTCCAGGGCCGTCTCTTCGCGTACGGCGACGCCCACCGCTACCGCGTCGGCATCAACGCCGACCATCTGCCGGTGAACCGTCCGCACGCCACCGAGGCGCGGACGAACAGCCGTGACGGCTTCCTGTACGACGGCCGCCACAAGGGTGCCAAGAACTACGAGCCGAACAGCTTCGGCGGCCCCTTCCAGACGGACAGGCCGCTCTGGCAGCCGACCCCGGTCACCGGCGCCACCGGTAACACCGAGGCCCCCAGCCATGCCGAGGACAACGACTTCGTGCAGGCGGGGAACCTCTACCGGCTGATGTCGGAGGAGGAGAAGACGCGGCTGATCGAGAACCTCGCGGGGTTCATCTCGAAGGTCTCGCGCGACGACATCGCCGAGCGTGCGATCAACAACTTCCGTCAGGCTGACGGAGACTTCGGCAAGCGGCTCGACACCGCGGTCCAGGCCCTGCGCGGCTGACGGCCCTCGCCGATGAAGGGGTGGAGGCCGGGTTCCGGGACGGATCCGGCCTCCACCGTTTTCCGCACACGTCCGCGTTTCCACACACGTCCGCTCGGCCCGGCGCCCGGCCGCGTTCTCCCCGGCCGGGCCGCGTGGCCGCGGCTCCGGTTCAGCCGGTCAGCGCCGTCGGGCGGCGCCTCGCAGGTGCCCAGCAGCGGATGATGTCGCGCACGGACACGATGCCGACCGGCCCCCGGTCGTCGCAGACGATCAGATGACGGAAGCCGCCGTGGGTCATCGCCTCGGCCGCCTCCTCCAGCGTCCAGACCGGTGAGGCGTACACGACCTCCGTGGTGGTGTGCGTGCCGGCCAGCTCGGCCTCGGGATTCTGTCCGGCGCCGATCGAGATCAGGATGTCGCGCTCGGTGAGAATCCCGAGCCCGCTGGTCTCGGTGTCGAGCACCACTGCGGCGCCGACCCGGCGCTCCGCCATCAGCTGCGCGGACTGGCGGAGTGTATGGGTGGGCCCGATGGTGAGGACCACCGTGCTCATGGCGTCACGGACGAGCATGGATGGAGCCACCTCCTCGGTGAACCGGTCCCTCTGCTGGAGAACGGATTCACAAGTTCACAAGTGGGGGGACTTTCAGAGTGACACCGGCACGGTCTGTCAACAAGGGGGCGGACGGAGCGATCTACCGGCGTGCGGCGATCGGAGTCCCACGCCCCTGACGCCCCAAGGGCTCTCGTTCCCTCGAATGGCCCATCGCCCACCGAATTAATTTTTCCGGACGGCCGCGGGGACGGGGGAACGACGGGTCGCCGTCAGTAGCGCTGGTTCAGGTAGCCGAGCAGCTCCTCGTGCAGCACCCCGTTCGACGCCGCCGCGTTTCCGCTGTGCGGCCCCGGGCGCCCGTCCAGACCCGTGAACCGGCCGCCCGCCTCCTGGACGATGATCGCCGGCGCCGCCATGTCCCAGAGCGACAGCTCCGGCTCCGCGCACATGTCCACCGACCCCTCGGCGACCATCATGTACGGCCAGAAATCGCCGTACCCGCGCGTACGCCAGCAGGCCCGCGTCAGATCGAGGAACCCGTCGAGACGGCCCTGTTCCTCCCAGCCCTGCAGCGACGCGTACGCGAAGGAGGCGTCGCCCACCCGCGAGACCTTCGAGACGCGCAGTCGGGTCGCCGAGGAGAGGCTGCGGCCCGAGTAGGCGCCGCCGCCCTTGGCCGCCCACCAGCGGCGCGCCAGCGCGGGCGCGGACACCACGCCGACCACCGGCTCGTAACCGCCCTCGCCCGCCACCATCAGAGAGATCAGCGTCGCCCAGACGGGCACACCGCGTACGTAGTTCTTGGTGCCGTCGATCGGGTCGATCACCCAGCGGCGCGGGCCGGTGCCCTCGATCCCGTACTCCTCGCCCAGTACGGCGTCCCGGGGGCGGGCGCGCTGGAGATTGCCGCGGATCAGCTCCTCGGCCGACTTGTCGGCCTCACTCACCGGGGTCATGTCCGGTTTGGTCTCGACCTTCAGATCGAGGGCCTTGAACCGGTCCATCGTCGCGGCGTCGGCCGCGTCCGCGAGGACATGGGCGAGTCGCAGATCATCGTGGTAGTCGGGCATGGTCGTCACAGTATCGACAGCGTCCAAGATCGGGCTACGGCCCAGGGGCCGCCGGGACCTGCTCACGGTCCTCTTGACAGCGCGCGAGGCTGCGTCAACTCTGAGTGCGGAGCCGAACGGCCCGGGAGGCAACGATGCCTACAGCGCGTGAAGCCCTACTCAACGCCGCTCTTTCGGCGCTCACGGACCAATCCTGGTCCGCCGTCAGGATGGTCGACGTCGCGTCGGCCGCCGGGGTCTCGCGGCAGACCCTGTACAACGAGTTCGGCAGCAAGGACGGTCTCGCCCGCGCGCTGGTACGGCGGGAGGCGGACCTGTATCTGCACGGCGTCGAGCGGCTGCTGACCGAGCCGGCGGACCCCGTGGACCGGCTGGTGTCGGTGGCCGAGTGGACGGTGGCCGAGGCGCGCTCCAGGCCGCTGCTGCGCGCCCTGCTCACGGACTGCTGGACCGACCGCCACCCCGCGCCCCGGCCCGTGCGCGCCGAGGCCCCTCCGGGCGGCGCGCCCGCCCAGCGCCGCGCGGACGCCGGGCCGCCCGCGCCGGCGGATCTGGTGGCGGCGGTACGGAACCGGGCCATGGCCGCGCTGGACCCGGGGCGGCCGGACCGCCGGGGCCGTACGGAGCCGGGTGGGCCGCCGCGTACCGAACCGCTGCGCGTACAGGCGGGACGGGTGCAGCGGGCGCGCGTCGAGCAGGCACGGGCGGATCAGGCGCGTGCGGAGCAGGCTCGGGCCGAGCGGGGACGTACTCCCCAGCACCGCAGACCGGAGCGCGCCCGGCCCGATCAGCCCGGCGCCGTCCCGTTCCGTGCCGCCGAGCCCCTCCTCCGTACGAAGGACGACTCCGCCGAGCTCGCCTTCCGCTGCGAACTGGCCGTACGGCTCGCTCTCGCCCATGTCGTCGCGCCCGACGGCGAGTCCGTCGGGCGGCTGGTGCGCGCGGCCGTCGCCGGCTCCGTCGCGGGGGTCAGTGCTGGGACGAGCCCGAGAGCTGGAGGCCGATGACACCGATGATGACCAGCGAGATCGAGACAATCTTCAGCGTGGAGACCAGGTCGTCGAGGAAGACCATCCCGTAGATCGCCGTACCGGCCGCGCCGATGCCCGTCCACACCGCGTACGCCGGTCCGACGTCGAGCTTCTTGAGGGAGAGGGTCAGCAGGCCGAAGCTGGCGAGTGCGAAGACCGCGAAGGCGATCGTCGGCCAGAGCCGGGTGAATCCGTGGGAGAGCTTGAGACAGACGGCGAAGCCCGTCTCCAGCAGCCCTGCGACCACGACCAGCAGCCACGCCATCGTTAGTGCCTCCCGCATCGGTGACCGCGTCGTCGTCGGGCCTCGGTAATCCCTGCTAGACCTTGCCAGGACTTGGTGAGTTTATGCACTCGCCAAGGCGCGCGACGGGCAAACGTGACGTGATCAGTCGCCCTCGCGTCGTTCCCTGGTCGAGAGCAGACGGCGCAGTGAGTCCAGCCTCGACGGGTCCGCGTGCCCCTCGGCCACCCACGCGTCCAGCGCGCAGTCCGGTTCGTCGTGGCTGCATCCGCGCGGGCAGTTCTCCGTTCCCGGCACAAGGTCCGGGAAGGCCAGGATGACGCGCGAGGGGTCGACGTGGTTCAGGCCGAAGGAACGGATGCCGGGGGTGTCGATCACCCAGCCGTCCGCCTTCTCCAGCGGCAGCGCGAGCGCGGAGGTGGTGGTGTGCCTGCCGCGCCCCGTGACCGCGTTGACCTGGCCGGTCGTCCGGCGGCGCTCGTCCGGCACGAGCGCGTTGACCAGCGTCGTCTTGCCGACGCCGGAGTGTCCGACGAAAGCGGTCATCCGGTCCGCCAAATACTCCCGTACGCGGTCGGCCGCCTCGCCGGTCTCCAGTTCGTCCCGCCGGGTGACGACGTATCGGATGCCCAACGGACGGTAGGTCTCAAGGAGTTCGTCCGCCGACGCGAGGTCGGACTTGGTCAGGATCAGCAGCGGTTCGAGGCCGGCGTCGAACGCGGCGACCAGACAGCGGTCGATCAGACGGGGCCGCGGCTCGGGGTCGGCGAGCGCGGTCACCACGGCGAGCTGGTCGGCGTTGGCGACGATCACGCGCTCGTACGGGTCGTCGTCGTCCGCCGTGCGCCTCAGTACGGAGCGGCGCTTCTCGATCCGTACGATGCGCGCCAGGGTGTCCTTCCTGCCGCTGAGGTCCCCGACGAGCCACACCTGGTCGCCGACCACGGCCGCCTTCCGGCCCAGCTCACGCGCCTTCATCGCCAGTACGACGGTGTCGCCCACCAGACAGGTCAGCCGGCCGCGGTCGACGGTCAGCACCATCCCCTCGGCCGCGTCCTCGTGCTTGGGGCGGATGTTGGTGCGCGGTCGGTTGCCCTTGGGGTTGGGGCGGGAGCGGATGTCGTCCTCGTCCGGATTCTTGCCGTAGCGGCGCATCGCGTCAGGCTCCCGCTCCCGCGAGCATCTCGGTCCACATCCGCGGGAAATCGGGCAGGGTCTTGGAGGTCGTCGCGACGTTCTCGATCTCCACACCGGGGACGACAAGGCCGATGATCGAGCCCGCCGTGGCCATGCGGTGGTCGTCGTAGGTGTGGAAGACACCGCTGTGCAGGGGGCGCGGACGGATGTGGAGGCCGTCGGCGGTCTCGGTGACGTCGCCGCCGAGTTCGTTGATCTCCTTGGTGAGGGCGGCCAGCCGGTCCGTCTCGTGGAGCCGCAGATGGGCGACGCCGCTCAGGGTGGACGGGCCGTCGGCGAGTGCCGCGACGGCGGCGATGCCGGGGGTCAGTTCGCCGACCTCGCCGAGGTCGATGTCGATGCCGTGGATCCGGCCCGAGCCGCTGAACGTCAGCCCCTGCTCGGTCAGTTCACAGGAACCGCCCATTTCGGTGAAGATCCTGCGCAGCGCGTCACCGGGCTGTGTGGTGCGGGTCGGCCAGTCGCGTACGGTCACCCGGCCGCCGGTCACGAGGGCGGCGGCGAGGAACGGCTGGGCGTTGGAGAGGTCGGGCTCGACCGTCAGGTCGCGGCCGAGCACCGCGCTGGGGGAGACCCGCCAGACGTTGGGCTCGCCGCCCGTCTCCGGCTCGTCGACCTGGGCGCCGACACCACGCAGCATGTCGACGGTCATCCGGATGTGCGGCAGCGAGGGGAGCGTGGCGCCCACGTGCCGTACCTCGACGCCCTGGTTGAAACGGGGGGCGGAGAGCAGCAGCGCGGAGACGAACTGCGACGACGCGGAGGCGTCGATCTCGACGGTGCCGCCGTCCAGCGCACCGCCTCCGTGCACGGTCAGCGGGAGCGATCCACGGCCCTCGTCGTCGATCCGGGCGCCGAGGGTCCGCAGCGCGTCGATGACACCGTGGAGCGGGCGTACGTAGGAGCGGGGGTCGCCGTCGAAGTGGATGGGGCCGTCGGCGAGGGTCGCGACGGGCGGCAGGAAACGCATGACCGTGCCCGCGTTGCCGACGTCGACCGTCGCGGGGCCGTGCAGACCGTTGGGGAAGATCCGCCAGGCCTCTCCGGTGAACGACGGGCTGCCCGCGCCGCGTACGGGCGTCATGGAGCCCGCGGCGACCGAACTGGAGGAGACCGTCTCCTCGATGCCGACGCCCATCGAGCGCAGGGCGTCCGCCATCAGCAGGGTGTCGCGGGAGCGCAGGGGGCGGCGCAGCCAGCCTGGTTCGGCGGCGAGCGCGGCGAGGACGAGGGCGCGGTTCGTGACCGATTTCGAACCGGGCACGGTGACCGTCGCTTCGACGGCCCCGCTCGCGTGAGGGGCGGGCCAGAGGGCAGGGTGCACGGCGCTTTCGGTCATGGTCTTTACTTTAATGGCTGCACAACGGCCGCGATCCCGATCAAATACGTTGAAATCGGGGCGTAATACGAAGGTGATATGGGAGCGTCGGGCCGACGCGGCGCGGCTCCGCGCCCGTCCTACAGGCCCAGCAGCCAGGTGCCTCCGCCGATCAGCGAGCACAGCGAGACGGCATGGAAGAGGAACAGCCACATCGCGGGCGGCACATGTGTCAGACGTGCGAGCTGGTCGGCGTCGGAGTCGGGGGCGCCGCCGTGCCGGCGCTTGGCCTGAAGCTCGAAGGCCGGCCGTACGCCACCGAGGAGCAGGAACCAGACAGCGGCGTACGCGAACGCGGCCTGCACGTCGGGATTGGTCAGCCAGGAGATCAGCAGGAAGGCCGCACCCGTCACGATGACGGTGAGCGCCCCGTACGCGTTGCGGATCATGACCAGCATCACCAGCAGCAGGGCCGTCGCCAGCCAGAGCAGCAGCGTGATGTGGTGCGCCGCCAGCAGCCAGGCCCCGCCGAGGCCGAGCAGGGACGGGGCCGTGTAGCCGGCCGCCGCCGTGAGGATCATGCCGATGCCGGTGGGCTTGCCGCGGCTGACGGTGAGGCCCGAGGTGTCGGAGTGCAGCCGGATGCCGTCGAGCTTGCGGCCGGTGAGGAGGGCGACCAGGCCGTGCCCGCCCTCGTGGGCGATGGTGACGGCGTTGCGCGACAGCCGCCAGAGGGGGCGCGGGCCGACGGCGGCGAGTGCGACGACGGCGGTGGCGATCACCAGCCAGTCCTCGGGGACGGGCTGGGTGCCGAAGACGCGATCCCACAGGTCGGTTATCGAAGCGGCCGCGAGGGCGCTGGAGTCGGTGCTGATCATCTCTCGGGCGGCTCCTTAGGAGGTTCTGCGTCGTCGCAGTGTGGCACTTGTGCGTGCGGCCGGGGCGCCCGGACGACGACCAGGGCTTTCAAGCCACGTGCGGTCAAGGGCAGTTCAAGTCTTGACGACACCCGAGAGCGGCTGCCATGGTCTAGACCTAGTAGAACATTCGAGTACTGGTAAGCACCGCGACAGCGTGTCAGTGGACCGTCACCCGGACCTCTCCCGCTGTTGATGCAACTGTTCGTGCACCTTCGCGAGTTCCCCACACGCAGTGAGTCCGCCTCGGGTCGGCCACGTCCTCGTACCGGTCCCGTCGGGCGTCACCACGAAGGAGTTGTCATGCACAAGAAAACTCGCCTCGCCCTTGTCCTGAGTGCGGCGGTCGCGCCGATCATCGCCGTCACTCTCCCCGCCCCGGCCGCGTCCGCACACGGCTGGATCAACTCGCCCGCCAGCCGCCAGGACCAGTGCAAGACCGGCGTCGTCTCCTGTGGCGAGATCAAGTGGGAGCCGCAGAGCGTCGAAGGCCCGAAGGGCCTGAAGAGCTGCAACGGCGGTCTCGCGAGGTTCTCCGACCTCAACGACGACGGCAAGGGCTGGCGTCGCTCCAACGTCGGCGTCAACCAGACGTTCAACTGGACGCTGACGGCGCGGCACCGCACGACGACCTGGCAGTACTTCGTCGGTAACACCAAGGTCGCCGAGTTCAACGACGGCGGTGCCACCCCCGGCGCCACCGTGAGCCACAACGTCAACTTCGGCAGCATCCGCGGCAACCAGAAGGTCCTGGCCGTCTGGAACATCGCTGACACCCCGATGGCGTTCTACTCCTGCATCGACGTCAAGATCGGTTGATCGAGGCAGGGTTGAGCTGACGTTCTGTCCCTGTCGGGGCCGGGTTCTCCCCGGCTCCGACAGGGCTTCGTGCTGTTTCTGTCCCGGCGGGCGCGGTGATCCGCGCCCGGCGCCCCGCTCATGGACATCCCCCGCTCGACTGTGACTGCGACTGCGACCACGGCGGCCCGTCCGAGCTGCCGGAGCGACCCCCTCGGACGGCCTGCGATCTGCGAGGCTTGGTGGCGTGTCGGTAGCGTGATCCGGCGCGAGTGCGTCGGTGGGTCGAGGGGTTGGTTGAGCATGTGCGGTCGGTACGCGGCGAGCCGGAGGCCGGAGGATCTCGTCGGTCTCTTCGAGGTCGAGAAGTGGGAGCCGGAGGAGACCCTCGCCGCCGACTGGAACGTGGCACCTACCAAAGAGGTGTACGTCGTCCTGGAGCGTCCGGTGAAGGGCGCCGACGATCCCGCCCCCGTACGGCAACTCCGCACGCTCAAGTGGGGGCTCGTGCCCTCCTGGTCCAAGACGCCCGAGGGCGGCGCCCGGATGATCAACGCCCGCGCGGAGACCGTGCACGAGAAGCCCTCCTTCCGGCGCCCCTTCACCGCGAGGCGCTGTCTGATACCGGCCGACGGCTACTACGAGTGGGTCACCGCCCCCGAGGAGCGTCAGCTGGAGGAGAAGGGCAAGAAGAAGCGGCCCCGCAAGCAGCCGTACTTCGTCACCCCCGCCGACGGGTCGGTCATGGCCATGGCCGGTCTGTACGAGTTCTGGCGCGACAAGACCCTGCCCGACGACCACCCGAACGCCTGGTGGGTGACCTGCTCGGTCATCACCACCGAGGCCGAGACCGGCCCGCTCGGAGTGGCCCCGGCCGAGGGGCCCTCCTCGCTCGCCGACATCCACCCCCGGATGCCGCTGATGCTGACGCCGGACCGGTGGGACGCCTGGCTGGACCCGGCCCGCACCGACCTGGACGACCTGCGCAAGCTGCTGGCTCCGCCGCCGGAGGGGCTGATGCGCGCCTATCCGGTGGCGACGGCCGTCAGCAACGTACGGAACAACGGTCCGGAGCTGCTGGAGGAGCTGGCGGCGCCCGAGGAGAGCACCCTCTTCTGAGCACCGTCTGCCAGGACCTCTTTCTGAAGAGGACGCGCCGCCCGGGCCCGGCGGCGCGTACGGGCGGGAAGCACGGTCCGGGCCGCCCCCGATGTGATCCTGGTGCCATGAAGAGCGAGATCGTCGACACCCCCGCGGGCGACGCCCGTATCACCTGGCACCCTCCCAAGAAGGGGACGCCGGCGCGGATCGTCCTCGCCGTCGGCCATGGCGCGGGCGGCGGAGTCGAGGCGCGCGACCTCCAGGCGCTCACCGCCGCGCTGCCCCCGCTCGGGGTGACCGTGGCCCTGGTGGAGCAGCCGTGGCGGGTGGCAGGGAAGAAGCTGGCGCCCGCGCCGAAGACCCTCGACACCGGCTGGCGGGCGCTCTGGCCGGCGCTGGCGAAGCCCGGCCTGCCCGTCGTCGCGGGCGGACGCAGCGCGGGGGCGCGGGTGGCCTGCCGTACGGCACGGGAGCTGGGCGCCCACGCCGTACTGGCGCTGAGCTTCCCGCTCCACCCACCGGGCCGGCCGGAGAAGAGCCGCGCCGACGAACTGCTCGGTGCCGGGGTGCCGACGCTCGTCGTCCAGGGCGGCAACGACCCCTTCGGGAAGCCCGAGGAGTTCCCCGCGCCCTTCTCGGCCCCGGCCCCGGGTCCGGCCGGTGGTCAAGAGCTGATCGAGGTGCCCTACGGTGACCACTCCTTCACCGTCCCCAAGCGGGCCAAGCTCACCCAGGACGAGGCCCTGACCGTGATCACCGACGGCGTCGGGAAGTGGATCCGGTCACAGTCCGCCCGCTGACGCGGCGGGGCCGCGCACCCGGGAATGTGCGGAGGGCGACGGCTGTTGTGCCGAGTGTCGGTACACAGATCCTGGAAAGGGAGTCCGTCGCATGGGTTCGACCATCTGCCCCGCCCGGTCGCACGCCACCGAAGTGGAGTGGACGGTGCTCTCCGCACCCAGGACCGCGCCTGTTCGGTCGTCGGCCGAGGCGACCACGAAGCCCGCCCCGGCACAAGGTCGACTATTCTCCGATTCGAGTGGGTCCGCCTACGGGCCCGCCACAGCGTTGGAGGAGGTGGGTCCGGTCACTGGGACCGACACAGGGACCGACGACGGCCACAGGGAAGAGTCAGCCGCCGAGCGCAACGCCCGTTTCGAGCGGGACGCACTCGGCTATCTCGACCAGATGTACTCGGCGGCGCTGCGCATGACGCGCAACCCGGCCGATGCCGAGGATCTCGTGCAGGAGACGTATGCCAAGGCGTACGGCTCCTTCCACCAATTCCGTGAGGGCACCAACCTCAAGGCGTGGATGTACCGCATCCTCACCAACACCTTCATCAACTCGTACCGCAAGAAGCAGCGGGAGCCCCAGCGCAGCGCCGCCGAGGAGATCGAGGACTGGCAGCTGGCGCGCGCCGAGTCGCACATGTCGACCGGTCTGCGCTCCGCGGAGTCCCAGGCGCTCGACCACCTTCCCGACTCCGACGTGAAGGAAGCGCTCCAGGCGATTCCCGAGGAGTTCCGCATCGCGGTGTATCTCGCCGATGTAGAGGGCTTTGCGTACAAGGAGATCGCGGACATCATGGGGACACCCATCGGTACGGTGATGTCGCGACTGCACCGTGGGCGCCGGCAACTGCGCGGCATGCTTGAGGACTACGCCCGCGAGCGCGGGCTTGCCCCGGCCGGTGCCGGAGAGTCGTCGGATGATCGGAAAGGCTCGGGCTCATGAGTTGCGGAGAGCCGCACGAGACGGACTGCACAGAGGTCCTTGACCATCTCTACGAGTATCTCGACCGGGAGATGCCGGACAAGGACTGCACGAAGTTCGAGGAGCACTTCGACGAGTGCTCTCCGTGTCTGGAGAAGTACGGACTCGAACAGGCCGTGAAGAAGCTGGTCAAGCGGTGCTGCGGCCATGACGACGTACCGACCGACCTGCGTGCCAAGGTCATGGGACGGATCGACCTCATCCGCGCGGGCCATGTGGTGCCCGAGCGCGACGTGACGGACGTCGGTACCGACCGCACCGCCACCGCCGGGGAGTAGAGGGGCCTCATGGCTCCCCGTACCGCGTCTTGAGCGGTACGCGTGCCCAACCACTGTCACCAGCACGAACGCGTCTACGGGGCGCGCCGCGCACATCGCGGCGCGCCCCGCGTGTGTTTGCCCGCTTATCACCCGAAGGTGCTAATCCCCGCCGTCGGCCCGTGGGCCCGTACCCAACTCGCTAGCCTGGCCATTTGTTTCGAACCGGTGGCACATGGTGAGAGCGGGGTGAAGGCCCGGTGAAGGCCATTCCGGGAGCGGCACGCGCGTACATCTGTTGCGCCGTGCTCGCCGCGCTGGCGTGCGTGCTTCCCGCGTTCGCCCTGCCGGCGTTACGGCCCGGCTCCGCCGGGGGGCCGGGCAGCCTGTGGCCCGCCGTCCTGCTGCTGGGCACGCTGTACGCGCTCTGCGAGACGCCCGCCCGCCGCCCCTTCCCGGGGAAGGAGAAGTCGGGGCGCGGCGCCGTGCCGGTCGTCGCCGGATCGTTCTTCCCCGTCCTGCTCGCCGCCGCGTTCCTGCTGCCGCCCGCCGCCGCCGCGCTCGTGGCCGTTCCCGGCGGGCTCTGCGGCCGGGTCGCGCGGCGGCCTGTCGGCGTCCGCCGGGTATGGCGCGCGGCCCAGCTCGCCCTCGCGACCTGGGCCGCCTCCCTGGCCCACCGGCTCCTCCACGGACCGGCCGCGCTCGGCGGCACCGCGCACCCCGGTCAGGACGGCCCCGGTGTCCCGGACTTCCCGTACGCCCTGCTGCCCGCCGGGGCCGGGGCGCTCGCCTTCTGCCTGGTCCTGAGCGCCCTCGACATCGGCATCCTCGTGACCGCCGAACGGCAGCCCGTCCGTACGGCCCGGCGCGCCCTGCTGCCGCGCGCGCTCGCGCCGTACGGCGCCCACGCCCTGGCCGCACTGATGATGGCGGTGCTCTGGCGCAGCCCGTACGGTCCGCTCTCCGCGCTCTTCGTACTGCTGCCGATGTACATCTCCTGCTGGGTCTTCGCCCAGTATCACCGTGAGCGCGCCGCGCACCAGGCGACCATCCGGGCACTCGTGCAGGCCGTCGACATCAAGGACCGGTACACCCGCGGCCACAGCGAACGCGTCGGCCGGGCGTCGGCGATGATCGCCGCCGAGCTGGGGATGGACCGCGAGCGCCTGGAGGTCCTGCGGTTCGCCGGAATCCTGCACGACGTGGGCAAGCTCGGCGTCCCCACGCGCGTGCTGCGCAAGGACGGTCCGCTGACCGCCGAGGAGCGGCGCGTCATCGAGCTGCATCCCGAGTACGGCCACGAGATCGTGCGGGGCATCGGGTTCCTCGGGGAGGCCAGGCTGGCGATCCTGCACCACCACGAGCGGCTCGACGGCAGCGGTTATCCCTACGGGCTGGCGGGCGCGGAGATTCCCGAGTTCGCCCGGGTCGTCGCCGTCGCGGACGCCTTCGACGCGATGACGTCCACCCGTTCCTACCGGCGGGCGCGGCCCGTGGCGACGGCGGTGGAGGAGCTGCGGCGGTGCGCGGGCAGCCAGTTCGACCCGCGGATGGTGGGGGCGCTCGTCAGCGCGCTGGACCGGTACGGCTGGCAGACGGTCGTCACAGCGGACGAGGCGCACGGCGTGCCGGCCGGTGAGCCGGAGCCGGACCTCGCTCCCTTCCCGGACCCGCTCCCGGAACCGTTCGCGGACGGCCTTCCGGAACCGTTCGCGGACGCCCTCCCGGACGCCTTCCCGGATCTGAGGGCGCCCGCCGTGGCCGGGGCCGCGCTGCTTCCCACGCGGCCCGTGAAGGCCCCCGCCGACCTGCGGAAAAACGTCTCGCCACCGCGCGGGTACGACCCCACGCGTACGGCTCCGGCACCCGGCCGCCCCGGCCGCACCGGCACCTCCGGCGGCCCCGGATGACCGCCCCGCAGGGGCCCGCCGAGACCCGTCCCCGGCACCCCCGCCGCTCCCTCACCCTCCTCGCCGTCCACGGCGCCGCGCTCGCGCTCACCGCGCTCGGCCTCTGGTCCACCCTCTGGCACGGAATCACCGGACCCCGCGACGCCCTCGCCTTCGGCCTCCTCGTCGCCGTCGGAGAGCTCGTCCGCCGGGGCACCCTCGTCGGCGAGCGCGAGCCCGCCCCCCTCGGAGCCGCCGGAGCCCTCGCGTACGCCATGCTCGGCCAGAGCGCGGGCCGGCCCGCCGAGCACGGAGTCCTCCAGACCGTCGCCGTGGTCGTCGCGGCGGTCCTCGTCGGAGCCGTACCCCACCTCGCGCGGGGCCGCGGCCCCGCGCTCGACCATGTCACCCGCCGCGTGCTCACCGTCGCGTTCGCCGCCGTCTGCTTCCAACCGCTCATCACCTCGGGCGAGTTGGGCAAGAGGGTCGGCGAAGGCCCGTACTACGCGCTCCTGCTCCTCGTCCTGCTGATCCTGACCGCGCTGTGCGACGCGGTCCTCGCCGCGCTGATCCTTCGCGCCCGGACCCGCCATCCGTACGGACCGCTGCTCCGCGACGAACTGCGCTCCCTCGCCGGGATCGGCTCCGCCGTCTGCGCCACCGGTGCGGTGATGGCGCTCGGCGTCGCCGTCGCCGGGCTCTGGGCGCTGCCGGTCTTCTGTGTGCCGCTGCTGCTGACACAGCTGTCCTTCCGGCGGTACGCGGCGGTCCGCACGACCTACCGGCAGACCATCGCCTCGCTCGCCCGCGCCACCGAGATCGCCGGATACACCCGCCACGGCCATGCCCACAGGGTCGCCGAGCTGAGCCGCGCGGTCGGGCGAGAGCTGGGGCTCTCCGGGGCCGAGCTGACCGTGCTGGAGTACGCGGCCCTGATGCACGACATCGGCCAGCTCTCGCTCGTCGACCCCGTGCCCGACGGCGCGACCGCCCTGCTGCCGGTCGCCGAGCAGCGCCGGATCGCGCTGCTCGGCGGGGCCGTGGTGCGCCAGACCGGGGTCCCGCCGGCGGTCGCCGTCGTCGTGGAGCGGCAGGCCGACCCGTACCGCGAACAGCCCCTCCCGGCCCGGATCGTCCGCGCCGTCAACGCGTACGACGATCTTGCCGGCGCGGGACCCGGGAGCCCCGGAGGGGCGACAGGGCCGCTCAGCGCCCTGGAGCGGCTGCGCCTCGGCACCGGCCACGACTACCAGCCCGAGGTGGTCGAATCTCTGGCGCGTGTCCTGTCACGTGGTGGTCTGACCCCTGGTCGTGCTGGGTAACCCATGGGTAAGGAGCGAGCGTCCGACCGGGCATGGTTGGATGCGAAGAGGAGTCCAAGAGGGTGTCCGGGGGCACAGACCCGAGCGACCGGCAGGCGGGAATCGTGAAGATCTTCGGGAAGGTACGGCATCGGCCCTCCGCCTCGTGGCGGCAGGCCACCGACCGCGCGTTCACGCTGATCGGCGACGGACGGTACGAGGACGCGGGCGCGCTGCTCACCAGGGCGGCGGATCTGGAGCCCTGGCTCTCCGAGTCCTGGTTCAACCTGGCCCTTCTGCACAAGTTCCGGCACGACTGGGAGCAGGCGCGGGCCGCCGGTCTGCGCGCCGTCGCGCTGCTCGACAAGGAGGCCGGGGCACCCGACTGGTGGAACGTGGGCATCGCGGCCACCGCGCTCCAGGACTGGCCGCTGGCCCGGCGGGCCTGGCAGGCGTACGGCCTCAAGGTCCCCGGCAATCAGTACGCGGCCGCGGCGACCGGTGAGCCCGTCGGTATGGAGCTGGGCAGCGCGGCCGTCCGGCTCTCGCCGGAGGGCGAGGCCGAGGTCGTCTGGGGCCGCAGGCTCGACCCGGCCAGGATCGAGATCCTCTCCATCCCGCTGCCGTCCTCGGGGCGCCGCTGGGGCGAGGTCGTCCTGCACGACGGCGTGCCGAACGGTGAACGCACGACCGCCGCCGGGTCGAACGGCGCGGCGCGGGCCTTCCCCGTCTTCGACGAGATCGAGCTCTGGGCCCCGTCCCCCGTGCCGACCTGGGTGGTGCTGCTCGAAGCGGCGACCGAGTCCGACCGGGACGCCCTGGAGCGGCTCGCGGCCGACGCGGGCTTCGCCGCCGAGGACTGGTCGTCCTCCGTACGGCTGCTCTGCCGGGCCTGCTCGGAGAGCCGGATGCCCAGCGCCGAGGGCGACGGCGAGCACCTGGACCCGCACGACCACAGCGAGCCGGGACATCCCGGGCCGCTCGGCCACCGCACGGAGGGCGAGCTGTGGGTGCCCGAGCGCGAGTGCGGGATAGCCGCGCCCCCCGGACTGGTCCGCGGCCTGCTCGACGGCTGGGTCGCCGACAGCCCGGACACACGTGAGTGGCGGGACCTCGAAGAGGTCTGCTGACGTCGCGACGGCGCCGGGAGGACGGCGCGAGGGCGCCGGGAGAGCGCCCGCAGGGGTGTGGACCGCGAGGGGCGGCGGGGGACCGGTTCCCGGGCATCGAGCCGACGACGCGGCCTTGGGCCGTAGGCTGTACGGGCACATCGCGCAGGCAGGCGGTGTACAGGCAGCAGCGGGTACCGAGGAAGGCGTACTGCGGACATGGCGCAGCAGGAGACGGACCAGAAGACCGAGGGCGGGACCTCCCAGGCGGAGCGGGGGGACGGGTTCGTCGCGGGCGGCGAGGGGATTGTCGACGACGAGGGTTTTCTCGTCGACTCCGAGGACGCCGAGGCGCGTGAGCTGGCCTTCCGCGAGCGCGGCACGTCGCGGCCGATCACCGTGGTGGGCAATCCGGTCCTGCACAAGGAGTGCGCGGACGTCACCGAGTTCGACGACAAGCTGGCCGCGCTCGTCGACGACATGTTCGCCAGCCAGCGGACGGCGGAGGGCGTGGGCCTGGCCGCCAACCAGATCGGTGTGAACCTGAAGGTCTTCGTCTACGACTGCCCGGACGACGACGGGGTGCGCCATGTGGGCGTCGTGTGCAACCCGGTGCTGGAGGAACTCCCGCCCGAGAAGCGCAATCTGGAGGACGGCAACGAGGGCTGCCTCTCCGTGCCGACGGCCTACGCGGAGCTGGCCCGGCCCGACTACGCGGTGGTGCGGGGCCTGGATCTCCAGGGCAAGCCGATCAAGGTGCGCGGCACCGGCTACTTCGCGCGCTGCCTTCAGCACGAGACGGATCATCTGTACGGCTACCTGTACATCGACCGGCTCTCGAAGCGCGACCGCAAGGACGCGCTGCGGCAGATGGAAGAGGGCACGCCACGCTACGAGGTCGTGCCCAACGACTGAGTCCCGTCGACCATTCGCGGCCCCGTTCCCGGTCTCCGGGGGCGGGGCCCGTCGCCGTCGCGGTGGACAGCGGGTGAAGGACGGTCCCCGGCGCCATTGGTCCGACAAATAACCCTGGTCGGCACCCGGTTGACGCGCGTCGACCCTTCCGCCAGTCTCTGCCGTACATCTCGCCTTGAATCTGGAGACCCGATGTTGCGACGTACCGCAAGACTTCTGCTCAGCCTTGTCATGACCCTGTCGTTCGCGGTGGCCGGGGCGGTCATCACCGCCGGGCCCGCGCAGGCCGACGGCTGCTACACCTGGTCCGGCACCCTCTCCCAGGGGGCGAGCGGCGCCGCCGTGACCCAGCTCCAGATCCGGGTGGCCGGCCACGCGGGCAACGGCGCCGTGCTCGGCATCGACGGCGACTACGGACCGGCGACCGCCGCCGCGGTCAAGCGCTTCCAGTCCGCGTACGGGCTGGCCGCCGACGGTGTCGCGGGTCCCGCCACCTTCAACAAGATCTACGAGCTCCAGGACGACGACTGCACCCCGATCCACTTCACCTACGCGGAGCTCAACACCTGCAACTCCACCTGGGCCGGTGGCGCGGTGAGCGCCGCGACCGCCAAGTCCAACGCCCTGCGCACCATGTGGAAGCTGGAGGCCATGCGGCACGCGATGGGCGACCAGCCGCTCCGGGTCACCAGCGGTTTCCGCTCGCAGGCCTGCAACGCGGCGGTCGGCGGTGCGAGCAGCAGCCGCCATCTGTACGGTGACGCCGCCGACATCGGGGCGGGCCCGCACAGCCTGTGCAGCCTGGCCCAGAACGCGCGCAACCACGGCTTCAACGGGATCCTCGGCCCGGGCTACCCCGGCCACGACGACCACGCCCACGTCGACCACCGCTCCGGCCGCTTCTGGTCCGCGCCGAGCTGCGGCATCTGACGGTTCTCTCCGTAACGCCCCGGGGGCCTCACGCGACGCGCGTGGGGCCCCTGAACGTACGCCGGTACGCGTTCGGGGTCGTCCCGAGCGTGCGCATGAAGTGGTGACGCAGACCCGCCGCGTTCCCGAAGCCGGCCCGGCCGGCTATCGCGTCCACCGTCTCGGCCGTCCCCTCCAGCAACTCCTGCGCCAGCAGGACGCGTTGGCGCAGCAGCCAGCGGTAGGGGGTGGTCCCCGTCTCCTGCTGGAAACGGCGCGCGAAGGTGCGGGGCGACATATGGGCGCGCTCGGCGAGCTGTTCGACCGTCATCTCGCGGTCCAGGTGCCGCTCCATCCACGCGAGCACCCCGCCCACCGTGTCGCACGCGGTGGGCAGCGGGCGCTCGACGAACTGCGCCTGCCCGCCGTCGCGGTGCGGCGGCACCACCATGCGCCGGGCGACCGCGTTGGCGACCTCGGGGCCGTGCTCCTGGCGCAGGACATGGAGGCAGGCGTCGATGCCCGCGGCCGTACCGGCGGAGGTGACCACCGGGCCGTCGTCCACGTACAGCACGTCGGGCTGCACGTCGGCCAGGGGGAAGGCCTTCGCGAGCTCGTCGGAGTGCATCCAGTGGGTGGCGCAGCGGCGCCCGTCGAGCAGCCCGGCGGCGCCCAGGACGAACACGCCCGCGCAGACGCTGAGCATCCGCGCGCCCCGGTCCACGGCCCGGCGCAGCGCGTCCAGCAGCTCGGGCGGGTAGGCCCGTACGAGATAGGTGTCCCCGGCCGGCACACAGATCAGATCGGCCTCCTCCAGCCGGTCGAGCCCGTACAGGTCGGAGATCGTGAACCCGGCGTGGGAGCGGAGGACGGGGCCTTCGGCCGAGACGACCCCGAAGTCGTAGACCGGCAGACCCTGCGCGCTCCGGTCGAGGCCGAAGACCTCGCAGAGCACGCCGAGTTCGAAGGGATGTACGCCGTCGAGCAGGACGACCGCCACATTCTTGAGCATGGAACCAGTGTGGCAGTAATTCGATGGTTCATGACAGTCCTGCCACTGCCCTTTGTTCCTCGGAACGACGACAGTGGAGGCATGAACGCAATCGGTGGTTACCTCGTCGTACTCGCTCTTTTCGGCCTTCTCGCCCTTCCCGGGCTTGTCGGACACATCAGGGACCGTGCCATCGACCGCCAGCTGCGCCGCGCGGAGCACCCGGAGGAACCCGAGCCGCCGTCGGGCCGCTCACCCACGTATGCACCAGAACGGCGGCCGTCGCCCCGACCGCGTACCACAGCAGATCAGGCCCGTTGAAGGTCGAGCCGAGCGCAAGCCGTACGACGGCACTGCGCTCGGCCGGCCCGGCCGTCACCCCGGTGAGCTGAAGGAGCTCGACGGCGCAGCTGAACCCGGCCGCCACGAATCCGGCGACACCGGGCCGCACCTGGGGAGCGACGAGCACGACGAGGACGTACACGAGCACGGTGTAAAGGGCGACGCCCCCGTACTTGGCGACGTCACCCCCGGCCACGCCCCTGATCCCAAGCCCGGCCCCCACGATCCCGACGGCAACCCCACAGGCCACGAGGCGCGTCCGCGCGAGAACACCCATGTCATCCATGCCGGGGAGCCTATGCGCCGGGGCGACCTCCGGCTCAGCCGCCACGGGAGCGGTTGAGCCGGAGCCACGGGGCGTGCGCCGTTCATGCTTCGCGTGCGCAGTTTGTCCCGGCGCAGTCCGAGGGTGCTGACCTTGCCGGTTGTCCTCCGGGGGACCGTTGCCGCCTCTGGCGGCTCGTGGGTCGGCCCACGCCCCCGTATCGCCGTACCCGTACCCCTCAGAAGTCGTCGTCGAAGCCGACCGTGCCCTCCACTGCCACCTGGTAGGCCGAGGGGCGGCGTTCGAAGAAGTTCGTCAGTTCCTGGACTCCTTGCAGTTCCATGAACGAGAACGGATTCTCGGAGCCGTACACCGGTGCGAAGCCCAGGCGTTGGAGGCGCTGGTCCGCGACGCACTGGAGGTACTCGCGCATCGACTCCGTGTTCATGCCCGGCAGTCCCTCGCCGCACAGGTCGCGGCCGAACTGGAGCTCCGCCTCGACCGCCTCCTTCAGCATGTCGGTGACCTGCCGCTGGAGCGCGTCGTCGAAGAGGTCCGGCTCCTCCTTACGGACGGTGTCGACGACCTCGAAGGCGAAGTTCATGTGCATCGTCTCGTCGCGGAACACCCAGTTGGTGCCGGTGGCCAGGCCGTGCAGCAGGCCGCGCGAGCGGAACCAGTAGACGTACGCGAACGCTCCGTAGAAGAACAGCCCCTCGATACAGGCCGCGAAGCAGATCAGGTTCAGCAGGAAGCGGCGGCGGTCCGCCTTCGACTCCAGGCGGTCGATCTTCTCGACCGAGTCCATCCACCTGAAACAGAACCGCGCCTTCTCCCGGATGGACGGGATCTCCTCGACCGCGTCGAACGCCGCCGCCCGGTCCGCCGGATCGGGGAGATACGTGTCGAGCAGCGTCAGATAGAACTGGACGTGCACGGCCTCCTCGAAGAGCTGGCGGGAGAGATAGAGACGCGCCTCGGGGGAGTTGATGTGCTTGTAGAGCGTCAGCACCAGATTGTTCGACACGATCGAGTCGCCCGTGGCGAAGAACGCGACCAGCCGCCCGATCATGTGCTGTTCGCCGGGAGAGAGCTTGGCGAGATCGGCGACGTCGGAGTGCAGGTCGACCTCCTCCACCGTCCAGGTGTTCTTGATGGCGTCGCGGTAGCGCTCGTAGAAGTCGGGGTAGCGCATGGGGCGCAGGGTCAGTTCGAAGCCCGGGTCGAGCAGGTTCTTCTCTACGGCAGGGGTGGTCATTACTGGCAGGCCTCGCAGGACTCGGGGTTTTCCAGGGAACAGGCGATCGTGTCGGCGTCCGGCGTCGTCCGAGGAGGTACGACCGGGGCGGCCGACCTCGCCGCGCGGGCGATCCGCGTCGCCGGGCGCGAGCGCAGGTAGTACGTCGTCTTCAGCCCCTTCTTCCAGGCGTACGCGTACATCGAGCTGAGCTTCCCGATGGTCGGCGTCTCCAGGAACAGGTTCAGCGACTGGCTCTGGTCGAGGAACGGCGTACGCGCCGCCGCCATGTCGATCAGACCGCGCTGCGGGATCTCCCACGCCGTGCGGTACAGCTCCCGCACCTCGGCCGGGATCCAACTGAAGCCCGCCACCGAGCCGTTGGACTCGCGCAGCGCTTCCCGGGACTGCGCGTCCCAGACGCCGAGCCGCTTCAGCTCCGCCACCAGATAGGCGTTGACCTGGAGGAACTCGCCCGACAGGGTCTCGCGCTTGAAGAGGTTGGAGACCTGCGGCTCGATGCACTCGTACACGCCCGCGATGGAGGCGATCGTCGCGGTGGGCGCGATGGCCAGCAGCAGCGAGTTGCGCATGCCGCTCGTCGCCACGCGCGTCCTCAGCGTGTCCCACCGCTCGGGCCAGTTGAGCGCCACGTCGTAGTGGTCCGGGTGCAGCACCCCGCGCGCGGCGCGGGTCCGCTCCCAGGCGGGCAGCGGGCCCTCGCGCTCGGCGAGGTCGCAGGACGCCTCGTACGCCGCGAGCATGATCCGCTCGGCGATCCGGGTGGAGAGCGCGGCGGCCTCGGGGGAGTCGAACGGCAGCCGCCTCTTGAAGAAGACGTCCTGGAGGCCCATCACACCGAGGCCCACGGGGCGCCACTTGGCGTTGGAGCGGCCGGCCTGTTCGGTCGGGTAGAAGTTGATGTCCACGACCCGGTCGAGGAAGGTCACGGCCGTACGGACGCTCTCGTCCAGCCGCTCCCAGTCCAGCTCCGCGCCCGGCTCGCCCGACTCCGTCACGAAGGCGCCGACGTTGACGGAGCCGAGGTTGCAGACCGCCGTCTCGCCGTCGTCCGTGACCTCCAGGATCTCGGTGCAGAGGTTCGAGGAGTGCACGACGGTGCCGGGCTCGGCGGTCTGGTTCGCCGTACGGTTCGAGGCGTCCTTGAAGGTCATCCAGCCGTTGCCGGTCTGCGCGAGGGTGCGCATCATGCGGCCGTACAGCTCGCGCGCCGGGATGGTTCTGCGGGCCTTGCCCGCCGCCTCGGCCGCGCGGTACGCGGCGTCGAAGTCGTCGCCCCACAGGTCGACCAGTTCGGGCACGTCCGACGGGGAGAAGAGCGACCAGACACCGTCCGCGTCGACCCGGCGCATGAACTCGTCGGGGATCCAGTGCGCGAGGTTCAGATTGTGCGTACGGCGGGCGTCCTCGCCGGTGTTGTCGCGCAGCTCCAGGAACTCCTCGATGTCCGCGTGCCACGTCTCCAGATAGACGCAGGCCGCGCCCTTGCGCCGGCCGCCCTGGTTGACGGCGGCGACGGAGGAGTCCAGCGTCCGCAGGAACGGCACGATGCCGTTGGAGTGCCCGTTGGTGCCCCGGATCAGTGAACCGCGCGCGCGGATACGGGAGTACGAGAGGCCGATGCCGCCCGCGTGCTTCGAGAGCCGGGCCACCTGGTGGTAGCGGTCGTAGATCGAGTCGAGCTCGTCCAGCGGGGAGTCCAGCAGATAGCAGGACGACATCTGGGGGTGGCGGGTGCCGGAGTTGAAGAGCGTGGGGGAGGAGGGCAGATAGTCGAGCCGGCTCATCAGACCGTAGAGCGCGGCGACCTCGTCCACGGCGGCCGGGGAGTCGTCCTTGGCCAGCCCGGAGGCGACACGCAGCATGAAGTACTGCGGCGTCTCGATGACATCGCGGGTGATCGGGTGGCGCAGCAGATAGCGGCTGAAGAGCGTGCGCAGGCCGAAGTAGCCGAACCGGTCGTCGGCGGCGGGGTCGATCAGCGCGTCGAGGCGGGCGGCGTGGCGCGTGACGAACGCGGCCGTACGGTCGGCGATCAGGCCCTCCGTGTGGCCCACGGCGACCGAGGAGGAGAACGAGACGGCGCCCTGCCCGGCGGCCTCCTCCGCGATGGTGCGGGTGAGGAGACGGGCGGCGAGGCGGGAGTACGCGGGGTCCTCGGAGATCAGCCCGGCCGCGGCCTCGGTGGCGAGCGCGCGCAACTCGGCGTCGTCGGAGGCGGCGTTACGGCCTCGGAGAGCGGCGGCGGCGACCTTGCCGGGGTCGGTGTCGGCCAGATCCGCGGTGAGGTCGGTGAGGACCCGCAGAAGGGCCGTCCCGGGGGTCCCGGGGTCGTCGGCCGGCCCGGCGGTTTCCCGGTCCCGCGCGGTTTCCCGGTCGGCGATCGCTGAGGCCGGATCGGCTGGCGCGATGGTCACGTGGTGCTCTCCCTCGCTCGGCTCCGGGCCAGGGGGAGGGCATGGCGGCGCACGCCCGCGTACGCCGTCCCGGAACCGGGCGGTGAGCGGTGCGGCGTCCACCGGCCCTGCCTCGGAGCCCGGACGTCTCGGCACCCGGACCGGTCGGTCCGGGCGCGCCGTCGGCAGGTGCTCGGACTCGCGGGCACGACAAAGCGCACCACAGCACACCGTTGCGGGACAGTTCCGGATTCGCACCGGATTCTCCTGCGGCGACAGCAGACTTGAGCATACATCTGGGGTTGGTTGGCAGCACCACCCCCCACATGTTGTGTCGGGGATGGCTCGTCCTAGATCTCCAGGCAGTACGTGAGCAGTACAAGCTCCGTATACGGCGCCCAGTCCCGCTCCGGCGTCCGTACGAAGCCCAGGCGCTCGTAGATCCGGTGGGCGGACAGCATCGCCTTCTGCGTGGAGAGCCGCACCCGTACGCATCCGTCGGCCCGCGCGCGCTCCACGCACGCCCGCACGAGCGCCCCACCGACCCCGCGCCCCCGGCCGCCGGGCGCGACGGCCAGCATGCGGAACTCGGCCTCACCGTCCCCGGCGAGATCGGCCCAGGCCGACCCGGCACCGACGTACGCCACCCCACCGAGCACCGCCCCCGCCCGGTCGACGGCCACGAGCACCTCACTCCCCTCGGCCCGCCCGGCGACGTCGCGCAGGGTCTTCAGATAGGGATCCCCCGCCCCGAAGTCCAACAGCCCGTCGTCCAGATAGGCCCGGGCGGTTATCTCCCCGAGCACCTCGTACTCGGCGGGCTCGGCCGCTCTGATCCTGAAGTCGCTCTCCGACTCTTTCCTCTGCTCCATGACAGCAGTGTGCGACACGGGTACGACAGCGCCTTGTCGGAGGTCGCGGCTATCGTTGAGCAGGAGCGAGGAGGGTTCATGACCGTGACCACTGACCGGAACCATCTGGAGACGAGCGTCTTCGACGAGCTCACTCCGATAGTGGCCCGCACGGACGAGCGCGTGCGCATGGAACTGATCGACGGGAAGCTCAGGAGCAAGGCAGTGCCGGACGGGGACCACGGTCGCATCATTCAATGGCTGCTTCGCATCTGTATGCAGTCCCGGCCGGAACTGTTTCTGCATCCGGACCAAGGACTGAAAGCGCAGGCTTATCGCCAAGGGCGCGCAAGGCCGGACGCCTCGTTGGCACCGGCCGACGCATTCGTCGGCCAGGGCGAGTGGGGGGACCCCCGTCCCGTCCTGATGGCCGTCGAGGTCACCTTCTACGACTCCGACACCGACGCGCGCGACCGTGTCGAGAAGCCCCGCGCCTACGCCGAGACCGGTATTCCCGTCTATCTCCTCATCGACCGCGACTCCTGCGAGGTCACGGTCTACAGCGAGCCGGACGGAGTCCGCTACGAAAGCGCCCGCACCGTGCCGTTCGGGAAGACCGTCGCGCTGCCCGACCCCGTCGGCATCACGCTGGAGACCGAGCGGCTCAAGGACTGGGTGCGCTGACCCCCTCCCAAACGCCGAAGGGCCCGCCCCTCCCCCACGGGAGCGGCGGGCCCCATTCGCTCAGCAGCAGCGGAAGCCCTCCCGTGGGTCCGCCTCCCTCGCGTCCATTCGGGCGCGTTCGAAGGCGCGGCGTGTCATCGGCTCCGTCGTCGGGTCGCAGGCGCGTGTGTGGGTCACGTAGTGGTCGTACGCCGACTCGCCCGTCAACTCCCTGACGTACCAGCGGATCCGGCCCACCGCGTGGCGCACCTTCGACGCCGGCGCCGGCGTCATGACGTACCCGCCCCGCTGGGCGTGGACGTGGGCGCCTCCGTCTTGGCCGCCGCCGCCAGTTCCAGTTCCGCCTTCTCCTCCTTCGTGGGGATCAGTCCCGCCGGTGCGACGATCTCCGACTTCACGTACGGCGTCTCCGACAGCTTCACGCTCTCCGGGTCGCGGATCGCCTTGTAGCAGACCCGTGCCGCGTCGGCGATGACCACGATGATCAGGATCGCGAAGAGCGCCGAGAGGACGCCGTCCACGGTCGAGTTGGTGACGACCGTGTGCATGTCGTCCATCGTCTTCGCCGGCGGGATCACCTCGCCGTTGTCGATGCCCGACTGGTAGACCTCGCGCTGCTTGAAGAAGCCGACCTTCGGGTCCTCGGAGAAGATCTTCTGCCAGCTCGCGGTGAGCGTGACCGCCGCGTCCCAGGCGAGCGGAACCGCCGTCACCCAGGCCCATTTGAGCCGCCCGGACTTCACCAGCAGCGTCGTGCACACCGCGAGCGCCACCGCCGCCAGGAGCTGGTTCGCGATGCCGAACAGCGGGAAGAGCTGGTTGATGCCGCCCAGCGGGTCGTGCACGCCGACCCAGAGGAAGTAGCCCCACGCGCCGACGACCACGGCGCTGGCGAACCAGACACCGGGCTTCCAGCTGACCTGGCGCATCGGCTTGTACACGTTGCCGAGCATGTCCTGGAGCATGAAGCGCCCGACCCGGGTCCCCGCGTCCACCGTCGTCAGGATGAACAGCGCCTCGAACATGATGGCGAAGTGGTACCAGAACGCCTTCAGGCTCGCCCCGCCGACGACCGACGAGAAGATGTCCGACATCCCGAGCGCGAAGGTCGGCGCGCCGCCCGTACGGGAGAGCAGGCTCGACTCCTCGACGTCCTTGGCCGCCTGGGTGAGTTGGTCCGGCGAGATCGTGAAGCCGAGGTTGGCGACGGCCTGCGAGGCGGACTCGACCGTGCCCCCGATGACACCGGCGGGGGAGTTGACCGCGAAGTAGAGCCCCGGGTCGATGATGCACGCGGTGATCATCGCCATGATGGCGACGAACGACTCGGTGAGCATCGCCCCGTAACCGATCATCCGGATCTGGGTCTCCTTCTGCACCATCTTCGGCGTGGTGCCCGAGGAGATCAGTGAGTGGAAACCGGACAGCGCGCCGCACGCGATGGTGATGAAGACGAACGGGAACATCGAACCGGCGAAGACCGGCCCGTCCCCGCGGCTCGCGAACTCGGTGACCGCGTCCATCTTCATCGTCGGCAGCGCGACGACGACCCCGACCGCCAGCAGCGCGATCGTGCCGACCTTCATGAAGGTCGACAGATAGTCGCGCGGCGCCAGCAGCATCCAGACCGGCAGTACGGACGCGAGGAAGCCGTACACGATCATCCAGATGACCAGCGTGCCGGCCTCCAGCGTGAACGTGTCCGCCAGCGAGGACTCGGCCACCCAGCCGCCCGCCACGATCGCGAGCAGCAGCAGCGCCACGCCGATGAGGGAGACCTCGCTGACCTTGCCCGGCCGCAACACCCGTAGATACACGCCCATGAAGAGCGCGATCGGGATGGTCATCGCGATGGAGAAGACACCCCACGGCGAGTCGGCCAGCGCGTTGACGATGACCAGCGCCAGCACCGCCAGCAGGATGATCATGATGAGGAAGACCGCGATCAGCGCGGCGGCACCGCCGAGAGGCCCGATCTCGTCACGGGCGATCTGGCCGAGCGAACGGCCGTCGCGGCGCGTGGAGAAGAACAGCGTGACCATGTCCTGGACCGCGCCCGCGAAGATGACGCCCGCCACGATCCAGATGGTGCCCGGCAGATAGCCCATCTGCGCGGCCAGCACCGGGCCGACGAGCGGTCCCGCGCCCGCGACGGCCGCGAAGTGGTGGCCGAAGAGCACGCGCCGGTCGGTCGGGTGGAAGTCGACACCGTTGTCGAGCCGTTCGGCGGGCGTGGCCCGCGTCTTGTCGACCTTCAGCACCCGCCGCGCGATGAATCTCGAGTAGAACCGGTAGGCGATCGCGTACGAACCGAGCGCCGCCGCCAGCATCCAGGCGGCGGAGATCTCCTCTCCGCGCGACAGCGCGAGGACACCCCAGCCGACCGCGCCCACCAGGGCGACCAGCGCCCATGTCGCGATCGACCTCGGCGTGAGACGCCCGGACGAGTTCTGCGCGGAACTTGCTGGTGCCGGCTCTGGCATGGCGAGTCGTCCCCTCACTGGTCACCTGCTGAAACTCGCAGGAAATCTAAGGGACCGTCTCCGCGGGCGTCACCCCCCGTCCGCGTATCGGTAAGGAAACGGTGCGCCTGCCCCACATGTCGACGGGCGCCCGCCGTCTCAGTCGGTGGGCCGGCGCAGCCGCGCCACGAACTTGTACCGGTCGCCCCGGTACACGGAGCGCACCCACTCCACCGGCTCCCCGGCGGTGTCGATCGAGTGCCGGGAGAGCATCAGCATCGGCAGGCCCACATCCGTACCGAGGAGTCCCGCCTCGCGCGGTGTCGCCAGCGACGTCTCGATCGTCTCCTCGGCCTCCGCCAGATGGACTCCGTACACCTCCGCCAACGCCGTGTAGAGCGAGGTGTACTTGACGAGCGAGCGGCGCAGCGCGGGGAAACGTTTGGCCGAAAGATGTGTGGTCTCGATGGCCATCGGCTCACCGCTCGCCAGCCGCAGCCGCTCGATCCGCAGCACGCGTCCGCCGGCCGTGATGTCGAGCAGTCCGGCCAGCGTGTCGTCGGCGGTGACATAGCCGATGTCGAGCAGCTGGGACGTCGGCTCCAGACCCTGTGCGCGCATGTCCTCGGTGTACGAGGTGAGCTGGAGCGCCTGCGAGACCTTGGGCTTGGCGACGAACGTGCCCTTGCCCTGGATGCGTTCGAGCCGGCCCTCGACGACCAGTTCCTGGAGCGCCTGGCGCACCGTGGTGCGCGAGGTGTCGAACTCCGCCGCCAGCGTGCGCTCCGGTGGTACGGGCGTGCCGGGGGGAAGTGTTTCCGTCATATCGAGCAAGTGCCGCTTCAGACGGTAGTACTTGGGTACGCGTGCGGTACGGGTAGCTGCCCCGTTCTCGGTCTCGGTGCCGCCCCCGTCCGTGGCCATGGTCTGCCTTCCCGAGTCCTGCGCTGCTGCCGTCACCGGCTCCTCCGTCTGTTGCGGCTCACATGGTGGCACGGTCCGGTCGCGGGTCGTCTCCCCGATCCAGGTGTCGGTCCGATAACGGACACGACAGCCCTCTTATACACCCTTGACACCCCTAAAGGTCTAGGCCAAGCTCCCCGTACTGGTCTAAACCATTAAAGACCAGGTCCCAGCCCCGGTGGTACTCGTCGTAAGTCTTCGCGGTGGGGAGGGGGTTGCAGGAATCCCTGAGGAGGGTGGCGTGAAGCGCAAGCTCATCGCGGCGATCGGCGTCGCGGGCATGATGTTCTCGGTCGCGGCGTGTGGATCCGACGACAGTGACTCGGCGAAGGACCCGAAGGACCGCAAGGACACAGTCACCGTCTGGCTGATGGTGGACGCGCAGAGCACCTGGCCGGAACTGGTCAAGGACGTCAACGCGCAGTTCAAGGAGAAGTACCCGAACGTCAAGGTCGACGTCCAGTACCAGCAGTGGGCGGACAAGGCCAAGAAGCTCGACACCGCGCTCGGTGGTGACAAGTTCCCGGACGTGGTCGAGCTCGGCAACACCGAGACGATGCAGTACATCCTCAACGGCGCCGTCGCCGAGGTCGACCCCAAGAAGTACGACAACTCGGACACCTGGATCCAGGGCCTCAAGGACACCTGCACCTTCGAGGGCAAGCAGTACTGCGTGCCGTACTACGCCGGGGCGCGCGTGGCCATCTACAACACGGACATGCTCAAGAAGGGCGCCGGCCTCGACACGCTGCCGGAGACCGAGGACGAGATGCTCGCGGCCATGGACAAGGTCGCGAAGGAGAACGGCAAGAAGGACAAGCGCGCCTCCAGCCTCTATCTGCCGGGCCGTTACTGGTACGCCGCCATGTCCTACGTCGCCGCGTACGACGGCAAGATCGCCGAGTACGACGAGGGCGCCAAGGAGTGGAAGGGCACCCTCTCCTCTCCCGAGTCGCAGAAGGGCATCCAGCACTTCATCGACCTGGTCAAGAAGTACAACAAGGCCGACCAGACGAAGGACGAGCAGGACCACGCCAATGTGATGGCCAACGAGAAGGCGGCCCTCATCTACGGCAACGGCTGGGAGTCGGGCTCCGTCGTCGACGGCAAGAACAACGGCAACCCGAAGCTCGAGGGCAAGATCCTCACCGCCGGAATGCCCGGCCCGAACGGCAAGGCGCTGCCCTCCTTCATCGGCGGCTCCGACCTCGCCATCACCAGCAAGTCCAAGGTGCAGGACCTGGCCGAGGACTGGGTCTCGATGTTCACCAGCGAGAAGTCCATGGAGGTCCTCGCCGGCAAGAACATCCTCCCGAACAACGAGAAGCAGCTCGAACCGCTGAAGGCGAAGCCGGAGACGGCGCCGATCGCCAACGCCGTGCCCGACGCGTGGTTCACCCCGATCGCGCCCGGCTGGACCTCCATCGAGAAGGAGGAGGTCCTGGAGAACCTGCTCCTGTCGATCCTCAAGGGCGACTCCGTGGCCGACGCCACGAAGGAAGCGGACTCGAAGATCAACGAACTGATCAACGAAGAGTCCTGACCCCAGGGCTCACTCTCGGCCGGGGGCCCCGACCCAGGGGCCCCGGCCCGGGAACCTGAGCGCCAGGGCCTCCGGTGCCCCCCGCCCCCGGAGGCCCGTCGGCTCACCGGCGGGCGGGCGGGGGCCACGTCACCACCGGCCCCCGCTCCCCGCCCTTTCGGGCGCGGAATCGGTGCAGAGAATGAAACGGAAGGTCAGTCACGTGACTGCTGCCGACACGCAGGAGGCCGCCGGACCGCCGGCGCCCCCGGTACCGCGTGACCCGAAAGGGACAGACGGCCGCCCGGGCCCGGAGAAGGGGACGGCCCCGGCCACCGGGAAGAGACGCCGCAAGAAGGGCGAGCTCCTTCCGTTCCTGCTGATCCTCCCGGCGATCGTCGCCATCGCCGCCGTCTACGCCTTCCCGCTCACCAAGACCGTGATCATGTCCTTCCAGGACATGGGCCGGCGCGAACTGTGGACCGGGGAGTCGCCGCCCTGGGTCGGCTTCGAGCAGTTCACCAACATCCTCGGGGACTCCGAGTTCTGGTCCGTCACCGGCCGCACCGTCCTCTTCATGGTCGTCTGCGTCGGTCTCACCATGGCGATCGGCCTGCTGGTCGCGATGATGATGACGCGGCTCACCAACTGGGTGCGCCTGACACTGACCGCGGCGCTGATCGCCGCCTGGTCGATGCCCCTGATGGTCGCCGCCTCGATCTTCCGCTGGCTGTCGGACTCCGACTACGGCCTGCTGAACACCCTGATCGCCAAGGTCGCCGGCGACGACTTCCTCGGCCACAACTGGTTCCTCGACCCCTGGCAGGGCTTCGCGATCATCACCCTGCTGGTCGTCTGGGGCGCCGTCCCGTTCGTCGTGATCACGCTGTACGCGGCCCTCACCCAGGTCCCCCGTGAGCTGGAGGAGGCGGCGGCCCTCGACGGCGCCAACGTCCGCGGCGTGTTCCGCTTCGTGACCTGGCCCGTCATCCGCCCGGTCTTCGTCATGGTGACCACGCTCTCGGTCATCTGGGACTTCAACGTATTCGGCCAGATCTGGCTGTTGCGCGGCAACAAGCCCGAACCCGAGTACGAGACCCTCGGCCTCTACTCCTTCTCCAAGGCCTTCGAGTCCACCTCCTTCAGCCAGGGCACCGCGATCGCCCTGATCACCGTCCTTCTGCTGTCCGGCGTGGCCGTGTTCTACCTGCGTCAGCTGATGAAGACAGGAGAGGTCGAATGAGCACCTCCACCGCCACCGCTCCCGCGCCCGTCCCGGCCACGCCCCCGGCCGCCGAGCAGAAGCTGCGCCCGGACCGCAAGAAGTCCCGCGGCGTCTACGACGTGCTCGGCCTTCTCTTCGCCGTCGTCATGGCGTTCCCGGTGTACTGGCTGGTCATCAGCTCGCTGCGGCCCAACCACGAGATCCGGTCCTACGACCAGACGCTGTGGCCGTCGTCGATCACCTTCGACAACTTCGCCCGCGCCGTCGACCAGCCCAACTTCTCCACCGCCGTCCAGTCCAGCCTGATCGTCTCGGTCACCGCGGTCGTCGGCGGCATGATCATCGCGACCCTCGCGGCCCTCGCCATCGGCCGGTTCAGATTCTTCGGCCGCCGCGCGCTGCTGATGGTGCTGATCCTCGTACAGATGCTGCCGCCGACGGCGATGCTGATTCCGATCTACGCCCAGCTCAACGCGATCGGGGGCCTGGACGAGTACTGGGGCCTGATCATCGTCTATCTGGTGTCGACCCTGCCGTTCGCGATCATCATGATCCGCGGCTTCGTCGTGAACATCCCGGTGGAGCTGGAGGAGTCGGCCATGGTCGACGGCTGTACGCGGATGGGCGCCTTCCGGCGGGTGATCTTCCCGCTGCTGGCCCCGGGTCTCGCGGCGGCGTCGATCTTCGCGCTGGTCAACGCGTGGAACGAGTACCTCTTCGCGTACATCCTGATCAACGACAACTCCAAGTACACGCTCAATGTGTGGCTCATGACCTTCACCACCGAGCGCGGCACCGACTACGGGGCGCTGATGGCGTCCTCGACCCTGATCGCGCTGCCCGTGGTGGTGTTCTTCATGATCATTCAGAAGAAGATGGCGACCGGTCTGACGTCCGGCGCAGTAAAGGGATAGCGCCGGATGACCACTCTCACGCACAGCTCGGACACGCTGACCCGCGACGCCCTCGCAGTCCTCCAGCCCGGCTTCCACGGCACCACCGCCCCGGACTGGCTGCTGCGGCGCATCGGTGAAGGTCTCGCGTCCGTCGGTCTCTTCGGCCGCAACATCGGCTCACCGGCCCAACTGGCCGCGCTCACCGCCCAGCTGCGGGTCGAGCGGGACGACATCCTCGTCGCCATCGACGAGGAGGGCGGCGATGTCACCCGTCTCGAAGTACGGGACGGGTCGTCCTTCCCCGGCAACTACGCGCTCGGCTCCGTCGACGACGTCGACCTCACCCGGGCCGTCGCGCACGAGCTGGGCAGCCGGCTCGCCGCGTGCGGCGTCAACCTCAACTGGGCGCCGTCCGCCGACGTCAACTCCGACGTCAACAACCCGGTCATCGGCGTCCGCTCCTTCGGCGCCGACCCGGCGCTCGTCTCGCGCCACACCGCCGCCTATGTGGAAGGGCTCCAGTCCGCCGGGGTCGCCGCCTGCACCAAGCACTTCCCCGGACACGGCGACACGGCGGTCGACTCGCACCACGCGCTGCCGCGCATCGACGTCGGCTCCGACACGCTCCACGCCCGTGAGCTGGCACCTTTCCGGTCGGCGATCACGGCGGGTTCCAAATCGGTGATGAGTGCGCATATCCTGCTGCCCGCGCTCGACCCGAACAGCCCCGCCACACTCAGCCCGCGGATCCTCACCGGTCTGCTCCGAGAGGAACTGGGCTTCGAGGGTCTGATCGTCACCGACGGCATCGAGATGCAGGCCATCGCGTCGACGTACGGGATCGAGCGTGGCTCCGTCCTCGCGGTCGCCGCGGGCGTCGACGCGATCTGTGTCGGCGGCGGTCTGGCCGACGAGGAGACCGTCCTGCGACTGCGTGACGCGTTGGTCACCGCGGTGCGGGAAGGCGAACTGCCCGAGGAGCGGCTGGCCGACGCGGCGGCGCGGGTGCGCGCCCTCGCCGACTGGACGCTGCGGGTGAGGGGGTCTTCGGGGCCGGGCGCGGCAGCACAGGAGGGGACCGCGCCCGGCATCGGCGGGGCCGCCGGTGGCAGCGACATCGGGCTGGTCGCGGCGCGCCGCGCCGTACGGGTGACAGGCCCGCTCGCGCCTCTCGAGGAGGCGCCGTACGTCGCCTCCTTCGCGCCCGTCGCGAACATCGCCGTCGGCGACGAGACACCCTGGGGCGTCGCCGCCGAACTCGCCGAGCTGCTGCCGGGCACCGACGGCGCCACCTACGGCAGCGGGAACGGGCCGGCCGAGGTGCTGGCCGCCGCCGGCGAGCGCAGGATCGTCGCCGTCGTACGCGACGTGCACCGGCACTCCTGGATGGCGGACGTGCTGGACGGCATCCTCGCGGCCCGCCCGGACACCGCCGTCGTCGAGATGGGTGTCAACCACGCCCGGCCGACCGGGAGCCCGCACATCGCCACGTACGGCGCCGCACGCGTCTGCGGGCGCGCGGCGGCGGAGACGCTGACGGGCCGTCCCTGAGCAACGCCCACGCACCCACGACGGAGGCCGGGGACCTGATGGTCCCT
>NZ_JBHXRM010000041.1:0-82312 GCF_042716895.1 Streptomyces sp. NPDC058653
CCTCGGGGTTGCGGGTTGTGTTGTTGTGTGGGCAATCCATTTTTTTTGTGGGGCGGGGCGGGGGGTCGGGGGGTGGTTTTTTACCTTTAAAAATTCCCCCGCGTCGACCGGGCCCATGAGGCGTCGCGCGGTGTGAAGGAGGGGCGATGTTTCACGTGAAACATCGCCCCTCCTTTATGCGCTAGCCGTCCTTCTCCTTCTCCTTGTCCCTCTCGTCGTCCTTCTTCTCGTCCTTCTTCTCGTCCTTCTTTCCGTCCTTCGTCCTGAGCTTCGCCCAGCGGAAGAGACCCGCCGCGACGGCCGCGTAGACCACCGCCACGCCCAGTACGAGCGGTACCGAGCGCCCGTCCGGCGGAAGCATCAGCGCGGCGACCCCCGCGGCGCCGACGAAGGCGACGTTGAAGAGCACGTCGTAGAGGGAGAAGATGCGCCCCCGGTAGGCGTCGTCCACCGATGTCTGCACCACCGTGTCCGTGGCGATCTTCGCGCCCTGGGTGACCAGACCGAGGACGAACGCGGCGGCGAGCATCGGGGCCGGAGCGAACGGCAGCCCGAGCGCCGGCTCCAGCACGGCCGCCGACCCGGCGCACGTGACCATCCAGCCGAACGAGCCGAGCCGCCCGACCGCCGACGGGGTGACGACGGCCGCCGCGAAGAAGCCCGCTCCCGAGACCAGGAGCGCCACCCCCAGCAGAGCGAGCCCGTCCTCCTCGTCGCTCGTCCAGGCGTAGCGGCACAGCATCAGGACCATCACCGTCAGCGCCCCGTAGCAGAAGCGCATCAGCGTCATCGCGGTGAGAGCGACCGCCGCGTCCCGCCGCTCCGCCAAATGGCGCAGCCCGCTGCGGAGACCGCGTGCGGTCGACGCGACGGCGGCCTTCAGCCGCGGCTGGACCAGCCCCGGATCGGGGCCGAGCAGATCGCGCGCCATGGTGATGGCCGCCAGCGCCGACGACAGATAGAGCAGGGAGGCCAGCAGCACCACGGCGGCGTCCGAGTCGGCGACTAGCAGTCGCACCAGGAAGGCGAGTCCGCCGCCGGCGGTCGCGGCGAGCGTGCCGGCCGTCGGGGAGAGGGAGTTGGCGAGGACCAGGTGCTCGTCCTCGACGACGCGTGGCAGCGCGGCCGAGAGCCCGGCGAGTACGAACCGGTTGACCGCCGTGACGGCGAGCGCGGAGGCGTAGAAGAGCCAGTCCGGCAGCGAGGTGAGGATCAGTACGGCGGTGCAGGCGGCCAGGAGGGCCCGCAGCACGTTCCCGTACAGGATGATCTGGCGCCGCCGCCAGCGGTCGAGCAGCACCCCCGCGAACGGGCCGATGACCGAGTAGGGCAGCAGCAGCACGGCCATCGCCGACGCGATGGCGCCTGGGGTGGTCTGCTTCTCGGGGGAGAACACGACGTGCGCGGCGAGCGCGACCTGGAAGACCCCGTCGGCCCCCTGCGACAGCAGACGCACGGTCAGCAGACGGCGGAAGTCGCGCAGACGCAGGAGCACGCGCAGATCGCGTACGACAGACATGTGGATCAGCGTCACACACGATGCCCGTGCCACACGCGAGGGGTCCCCGGGCAGTCTGCCCCGGGGACCCCTCGGCGGTACGTGTACGGGGGAGTCCGCCCTCCCCCTTCCGTGCTAGCGCTCGACGTCGCCGCGGATGAACTTCTCCACGTTCTCGCGGGCCTCGTCGTCGAAGTACTGCACCGGCGGGGACTTCATGAAGTACGAGGACGCGGAGAGGATCGGGCCGCCGATGCCGCGGTCCTTGGCGATCTTCGCGGCGCGCACGGCGTCGATGATGACACCGGCGGAGTTCGGGGAGTCCCAGACCTCCAGCTTGTACTCCAGGTTCAGCGGGACGTCGCCGAAGGCGCGGCCCTCGAGACGGACGTACGCCCACTTGCGGTCGTCCAGCCACGCCACGTAGTCCGAGGGACCGATGTGGACGTTGGAGGCGCCCAGGTCGCGGTCCGGGATCTGCGAGGTGACGGCCTGCGTCTTGGAGATCTTCTTGGACTCCAGGCGCTCGCGCTCCAGCATGTTCTTGAAGTCCATGTTGCCGCCGACGTTCAGCTGCATCGTGCGGTCCAGGACGACACCGCGGTCCTCGAACAGCTTCGCCATCACGCGGTGCGTGATGGTGGCGCCGACCTGGGACTTGATGTCGTCACCGACGATCGGGACACCGGCCTCGGTGAACTTGTCCGCCCACTCCTTGGTGCCGGCGATGAAGACCGGGAGGGCGTTGACGAAGGCGACCTTGGCGTCGATGGCGCACTGCGCGTAGAACTTCGCCGCGGCCTCGGAGCCGACGGGCAGGTAGCAGACCAGGACGTCGACCTGCCTGTCCTTGAGGGTCTGGACGATGTCGACCGGGGCCTCGGCGGACTCCTCGATCGTCTCGCGGTAGTACTTGCCCAGACCGTCGAGGGTGTGGCCGCGCTGGACGGTGATGCCCGAGTTCGGGACGTCGCAGATCTTGATGGTGTTGTTCTCGCTGGCACCGATGGCGTCCGCGAGGTCGAGGCCGACCTTCTTGGCGTCGACGTCGAAGGCGGCGACGAACTCCACGTCCCGCACGTGATATTCGCCGAACTGAACGTGCATCAGGCCGGGCACCTTGCCGGCCGGATCGGCGTCCTTGTAGAACTCGACGCCCTGCACCAGCGAGGCGGCACAGTTGCCCACGCCGACAATGGCTACGCGAACGGAACCCATCCTGGTTGCTCCCTGTGTGTGATCTCAATGTTGCGATGAAGCCCCGCGCTGATGCGGAACCTCATGGGGTGGTGTCCACGGACGGATCCGGCCGGCCGGGGTCTTCCGGAGGCGAACCTCCGGAAGACCCCGGGGACCGGGGCAGGCCGTCCGTGTCTCCCGTTGTGTTGCTGTTGGTCCTGTCGCTCGACGCACCGCCCGCCGCGCTGTCCTGCTGGGCGGCGGTGCCGTCCGGGCCGGGTCGTCGCTGATCCCGTCCCGCGCGCTCGCTCTCGATCAGCTCGTTGAGCCAGCGCACTTCGCGCTCCACGGATTCCATTCCGTGCCGCTGAAGTTCGAGCGTGTAGTCGTCGAGGCGTTCGCGGGTCCTGGCCAGGGAGGCGCTCATCTTCTCCAGCCGCTCCTCCAGCCGGCTGCGGCGGCCCTCCAGCACGCGCATCCGGACCTCGCGCTCCGTCTGTCCGAAGAAGGCGAAGCGGGCGGCGAAGTGCTCGTCCTCCCAGGCATCGGGGCCCGTCTGCGAGAGCAGCTCCTCGAAGTGCTCCTTGCCGTCCGCCGTGAGCCGGTAGACGATCTTGGCCCGTCGGCCCGCGAGTGACGCGGCGAGCGCCTCGTCGGGCGCGCTGCCGGGCTCCTCGATCAACCAGCCGTTGGCGACCAGCGTCTTCAGGCAGGGATAGAGCGTCCCGTAGCTGAAGGCGCGGAAGATCCCCAGCGAGGTGTTGAGCCGCTTGCGCAGCTCGTACCCGTGCATCGGGGACTCGCGCAGCAGACCCAGGACGGCGAACTCGAGGATGCCCGAGCGTCTGCTCACTGGCCGCCTCCTCCGCCGTCCTGACCGCTTATGCCGTCCCGATGTATCGACTCGATACATCGGGACGATAGAACACCGATGCTGATGGGACAAGGGGGGCCATGGTGAACGGCGTCACATCATCAATTCACAGCGAGTAACTTGCCTGGTTTGGGGTGAAGTTCAGATCTCGGAGGGGTTTGACCCTGCGTAGTCTGTGCGGCATGCAGACCACCGGGAACCGCGTGACGTGTGAGAGCGTCGTCGTTCTGGATGCATGCGGGATGAGCCCGACGGCGGGTACATCCGTATTCATCTCGGGGGGACCGGAACTCAACTGCCGCTTCCAGGCGCCCGCGCCTGCCCGAGGAGTAGTCGTTCGATGAGTGAGCACCGTCGCAAACAGCCACAGCCGCAAGGTGGCCAGGGTGGCGGACGAGCCGCGGCCAGGCGCGCCGCACAGCGGCCTTCGGGCCGCCGCGCGGACCCCTCCCGTGGAGTCCCCACGGCCTCCCACTCAGACTCCTACGAACCGGAGCCCTCCTACGGAGGACGCGCCGAGGCACGTAAGGCGGCCCAGCGGGGCCGCCGACGCGCAGCGGAAGGCGGCGCCGGGGCGGGAGGCCACGGCGGGGGCCGCCGTGGCGGTGGGCCCGGAGGTCCCGGAGGTCCCGGAGGTCCCGGTGGCGCAGGCCGAGGGCGTGGAGGGCGGCCGGGCAAGAAGCGGCTGATCGACTACCCGCGCCACGACAAGTACGGCTGGCAGCGCTGGGTACCGTCCTGGAAGCTCGTGACCGGCCTCTTCATCGCCTTCATGGGCGGTCTGATGGCCGCCGGCACGCTCGCCTACGCCATGGTCGAGGTGCCGAAGGAGAACCTGGCGTCCAAGGCGCAGAACAACGTCTACCTCTGGGACGACGGAACGCCGATGGTCGCCACCGGCGGTGAGGTCAACCGGCAGATCGTCGGGATCGAGCAGATCCCCGAAGAGATGCAGAACGCCGTGATCTCGGCGGAGAACAAGACGTTCAGAAAAGACGCGGGCGTCGACCCGATGGGCATCGGCCGGGCCGTGTTCAACATGGCCAGGGGTGGTCAGACGCAGGGTGGCTCGACCATCACCCAGCAGTTCGTCAAGAACGCCATGCTCAACCAGGAGCAGACCTTCAAGCGCAAGTTCGAGGAGCTGTTCATCTCGATCAAGGTCGGGGCCGACCTGGACAAGAACGAGATCATGGCGGGGTACCTCAACACCTCCTACTACGGACGTGGCGCCTACGGCATCCAGGCGGCGGCCCGTACGTACTACAACAAGGACGCCAAGGACCTCGACGCCAGCCAGTGCGCCTTCCTGGCGACGCTGCTGAAGGGCGCGACGTACTACGACCCCAACGGCAACCCGTCGATCGACAAGAACGCCAGCGCCAAGAAGAACACCGAGCGCGCCCAGAAGCGCTGGGCGTGGATCCTCGACGAGATGGTCAAGGACGGCCATCTCGGCGCGCAGGAGCGGGCGACGTACAAAGAGTTCCCGATGCCGGGGCCGCCGAAGAAGAACGCGCAGCTCAGCGGTCAGATCGGCTACCTGGTGGACCTCGCCAAGGCCTACTTCATCAACAACAACGACAGGGGCATCACGGCCGACGACCTGGCCAAGGGCGGCTTCGAGATCAAGACGACCTTCAACAAGGACAAGGTCAAGGCGCTCAACAAGGCCGTCACCGACGTCTACAAGGCGAACATCGATCCGAAGAAGCGCCCGGAGAAGGACACCCACGTCCAGTTCGGCGGCGCTTCGGTGGAGCCGGCGACCGGCAAGATCGTCGCCATCTACGGCGGCCAGGACGCCACCAAGCACTTCACCAACAACGCCGACCAGACCGGTGCCCAGGTCGGATCGACCTTCAAGCCGTTCGTGCTGGCCGCGGCGATGCGTGACGGTGTCCGCGACCCCGACCTCGGGCCGGAACAGGGCAGCGAGTCACGCACACCGGTGTCGCCGGACAAGAGCGAGTACAACGGCGAGAACAAGCTCAAGATCAAGGACTACAACGGCCAGGTCTGGACCAACGAGGAAGGGAAGGAGTGGCTCCAGCGCAACGACGGTGACGAGGACTACGAGGACATCAACCTGCGTGAGGCCATGAAGGTCTCGGCCAACTCCCCCTTCGTCCAGCTCGGCATGGACGTCGGCATTCCGCAGGTCAGGCAGTCGGCCGTGGACGCGGGACTGCTGGCGGACAGCCTCCCGGGCGGCAGCAACCCCTCGTTCTCCATCGGTATCTCCGACCCCAGCGCCATCCGCATGGCCGGCGCGTACGCCACGTTCGCCGACAACGGCACGCAGCGTGATCCGTACTCCGTCCAGGAGGTCAAGGAGAAGGGCGTCGTCGTCTTCAAGTACGACAAGAAGCCCAAGGCCAACTTCCCCGCCGACATCGCGCACAACGTGACGGACGTCCTGAAGTCCGTGGTCATGGAGAAGGGCGGCACGGGCACCTCGGCGCAGCTGCCGGACGGCCGCGAGGTCGCGGGCAAGACCGGTACCACCGACGGCAACAAGTCGGCCTGGTTCGTGGGCTACACCCCGCAGCTCTCCACCGCCATCGACATGTACCGGCTGGACGACAACGCGGCGAACAAGAACCGCAAGTTCCTGGAGATGTTTGGCACGGGCGGCCAGGAGAAGATTCACGGTGCGTCGTTCCCGGCCGACATCTGGCGGGAGTACATGACGGTGGCGATGAAGGGCGAGAAGCTCCTGACGTTCCCGGAGCCCGAGCCCGTCGGTGAGGCCGTGTACGGCGGCGGTGTGGAGTCCCCGCTGCCCAGCCCGAGCAACACGCCGTCGGAGTCGCCGTCGGAGTCGCCCTCCGAGTCCCCGTCGGACTCCCCCTCGCCGACGATCAGCGAGTCCGAGTCCTGTGAGCAGCCGAACGGCTGTGAGGACGGCGGTCCGGGCGGCCCGGGCGGTCCCGGCGGTGAGGATCCCGGCGGAGTGATCGGAGAACCGGGCACCTCGTCCAGCAGCCCACCACCGGGTGAGGGAGACGACGAGGGCGGCGATACCGAGGGAGACGACGAAGGCTTCATCCGAGGCCAACAGGGCTAGGGCCCTCCCGGCCGGTCGAAGCCGACAGGGCCGCGCTCCCCGAAGGCTCCCAGGAGCAGCAGGAAGGCCGTCGTACCAGCGCCGTACACAGACCGTGTACGGCCGGGTGCGGCGGCCTTCGCCGTGCCACAGCGGCGTACGGCAGGATGGTCGCCATGCCGAGCACAGAAGACACCACGGTGCCCAAGGACCGTCCGGTCGTACCGCCCACCCGGCGGGACCGGATCGCCGCGTCCGGCAGTGAGCTGATCGGCGGCCCCATCGGCCGCTGGGCCTGGTACGGCGGCAGCCGGCTCACCCCGGTGCGGGTGGTCGCTCTCGTGGCGATCGGGATGTTCGCGCTCGGCATGGTGCAGAAGATGCCCTGTTACGAGTGGGCCTGGTTCCGGGGCGCCAGCTCGCAGTACACGCACGCCTGCTACTCGGACATCCCGCACCTCTTCCTCGGGCGCGGTTTCGCCGACGATCTGGTGCCGTACTTCGACCGGCTGGGCGGCGACATGGAGTATCTGGAGTACCCGGTCCTGACCGGTCTGTTCATGGAGGTCGCCTCCTGGCTCACCCCCGGCGGCGGCTCGATACAGCACCGCGAGCAGATGTACTGGATGGTCAACGCCGGGATGCTGATGATCTGCGCGGCGGTCATCGCCGTCTGCGTCGCGCGCACCCACCGGCACCGCCCCTGGGACGCCCTGCTCCTCGCCCTCGCGCCCGCCTTCGCGCTCACCGCCACCATCAACTGGGATCTGCTGGCCGTCGCGCTCCTGGCGGCCGGGATGCTCATGTGGTCGCGCGGCCGGGCGCTGGCCTTCGGCATCCTCATCGGCCTCGCGACGGCGGCCAAGCTCTATCCCGTACTGGTGCTGGGGCCGCTGCTGCTCCTGTGCTGGCGCGCGGGGCGGCTGCGGGAGTTCGGGGTCGCGCTGGGCGGTACGGCCGCCTCGTGGCTGCTGGTGAACCTGCCGGTGATGCTGCTCGCTCCGGAGGGGTGGAAGAAGTTCTACACCTTCAGCCAGGAGCGGCAGGTCGACTTCGGATCGTTCTGGCTGATCATCACACAGCGCACGGGCCAGTCCCTGGAGGTCGAGACCGTCAACAGCTGGTCGATGGCGCTGATGGTCCTGGCGTGCGCGGGCATCGCGGCGCTGGCGCTGACGGCGCCGAGGCGGCCCCGGTTCGCGCAGCTCGCCTTCCTGGTCGTCGCCGCCTTCATCCTGACCAACAAGGTCTACTCGCCGCAGTACGTGCTGTGGCTGGTCCCGCTCGCCGCGCTGGCCCGGCCGAGGTGGCGCGACTTCCTGATCTGGCAGGCCTGCGAGGTCATGTACTTCCTGGGCATCTGGATGTACCTCGCGTACACGACGAGCGGGGACGCCCACAAGGGGCTGCCGACCGAGGGCTACCAACTGGCCATCGCGCTGCACCTGCTGGGGACGCTGTACCTGTGCGCCGTCGTCGTACGGGACATCCTGCTGCCGGAGCGCGACGGGGTACGGCGCGACGGTTCGGACGACCCGTCGGGCGGGGTGCTGGACGGGGCGCGGGACGTGTTCGTGCTCGGGCAGGCCGCCAGGCCGCAGGCGCCGGTGGCGCACACGGTGGAGGCGTCGCAGCGCGTGTCGTGGGGGGTACGGCCGCCGGGAGCCGCCTGAGGCGCGGGCTCCGGCGGCCGGCCGGGCGGTGCGTCGGGCCCGCGGCTGCCTCTAGCGGTCCACGAGCCGGTCGAACTGCGTCGTCGTGTGACGCAGATGCGCCACCAGCTCGTCGCCCACCTTGGGCTCCTGCGCGTCCGCCGGGACGAAGAGGATCGACACCTGCATGTGCGGCGGCTCGGCGAACCAGCGCTGCTTGCCCGACCAGACGAACGGCGAGAGGTTGCGGTTGACCGTCGCCAGGCCCGCCCGCGCCACACCCTTGGCACGCGGCATGACGCCGTGCAGCGCCTTGGGGGCCTCAAGACCGACTCCGTGCGACGTGCCGCCCGCGACGACCACCAGCCAGCCCTCGGAGGCGGTCTTCTGCTGGCGGTAGCCGAACCGGTCGCCCTTGACGACGGGCGTCACGTCCAGCACGGCGCCCCGGTACTCGGTCGCGTCGTGGTCGCCCAGCCACAGGCGCGTACCGATGCGCGCGCGGAACCGGGTCTGCGGGAACTGGCGCTGGAGCCGGGCCAGTTCCTCGGCGCGCAGATGGCTGACGAACATGGTGTGCAGGGGGAGCCGGGCCGCGCGCAGCCGGTCCATCCAGCCGATGACCTCCTCGACCGCGTCCGACCCGTCGGTGCGGTCGAGCGGGAGGTGCAGGGCGAAGCCTTCGAGGCGTACGTCCTCGATGGCCGCGTGGAGCTGGTTGAGTTCCTGCTCGCGGACGCCGTGGCGCTTCATGGAGCTCATGCACTCGATGACGACGCGGGCGCCGACCAGGGCGAAGACGCCGTCGACGGAGGAGACGGAGCGGATGACGCGGTCGGGCAGCGGTACGGGCTCCTCGCCGCGCCGGAAGGGGGTCAGGACCAGCAGGTCGCCGCTGAACCAGTCCTTGATGCGGGCGGCTTCGTAGATGGTGCCGACCGCGAGGATGTCGGACTCGAAGCGGGTGGTCTCCTCGGAGAGCCGCTCGTGACCGAAGCCGTAGCCATTGCCCTTGCAGACCGGGACAAGGCCCGGGAACTGGTCAATGACCGACTTCTGGTGCGCCCGCCAGCGCGCGGTGTCGACGTAGAGGGAGAGCGCCATGCCGGTCCGGAACCTTTCTCTCGGCTGCGGTGTATGAAGGATATGAACGTTCTTGAGGGCCTTGGGGGCCTTACGCAATTATTGGGCGCGCTGGTGCGGTTGACCGGTGTCCGGCACCGCAGCGTGCTGACCACCGGCACCCCGCCGCCCAGGGAGCCGGGCTCAGCGGCGAGACATGTACATGTCGAGAGCCTTGTGGAGCAGCTTGTTGAGCGGGAAGTCCCACTCACCCACGTACTCGACGGCCTCGCCACCCGTGCCCACCTTGAACTGGATGAGACCGAAGAGGTGATCGGTCTCGTCGAGGGAGTCGGAGATGCCGCGCAGGTCGTAGACGGTGGCGCCCATCGCATAGGCGTCGCGGAGCATCCGCCACTGCATCGCGTTCGACGGCCGGACCTCCCGCTTGTGGTTGGCCGACGCCCCGTAGGAGTACCAGACGTGGCCGCCCACGATGAGCATCGTCGCGGCGGCGACGTTCTCCCCCTCGTGCCGGGCGAAGTAGAGACGCATGCGGTTGGGGTCCTCGGAGTTGAGGACGGTCCACATCCGCTGGAAGTAGGAGAGCGGCCGGGGCCTGAAGTGGTCGCGCTCGGCCGTGATCTCGTACAGCCGCTGCCACTCCTCCAGGTCGTTGTAGCCGGCCTGGACGACCTCGACGCCCGCCTTCTCCGCCTTCTTGATGTTGCGCCGCCACAGCTGGTTGAAGCCCTTGAGGACATCGTCCAGGGACCGGTTGGCCAGCGGCACCTGGAAGACGTAGCGGGGCTGTACGTCCCCGAATCCCGCCCCGCCGTCCTCGCCCTGCTGCCAGCCCATCTTGCGCAGCCGGTCGGCCACTTCGAAGGCGCGCGGCTCGATGTGGGTGGCCTCGACATCACGCAGCCGCTTGACGTCCTGGTCCTGGATCCCGGACTTGATGGCCCCCGCGTCCCAGCGGCGGATCACCACGGGCGGACCCATCTTCACGGAGAACGCGCCCTGGTGCTTCAGATGGGCCAGCATCGGCTGGAGCCAGTCGCTCAGGTTCGGGGCGTACCAGTTGATGACCGGGCCCTCGGGCAGATACGCGAGATACCGCTTGATCTTGGGCAGTTGGCGGTAGAGCACCAGGCCGGCGCCGACCAACTGGCCGTCCCTGTCGAACCAGCCCAGGCTCTCCGAGCGCCACTCCGTCTTCACGTCCGCCCACGCGGGGACCTGGCAGTGGCTGGCCGCGGGCAGACTCTGGATGTACGCCAGATGCTGCTCGCGACTGATGGTGCTCAGCGTCAGGGTCATGCGGGGCGCTCCTCGCAGATGTGTCCCCATGGAGTAGGGGGGGCTCCGGCTCTCGCGCCGAAGCCTACTTGCCGATGGAGCGCCCCGGCTGGCCACGGGGCGGAGCGGACCCCGGGCCCGGGGCCCGGGAGGGGCTAGCCGATCACTCCGCCGAAGAGGCCGCCGTGCGCCATGCCGAGGTAGAAGCCGACCCCCGCGGAGCCCAGGCCCATGAGCGTCGCGAACCGCTCGTGTGTCGTCCTGGAGATGAACTGGCTGTACAAGCCGGTGAGGATGCCGATGAGCCCTGCCCAGGAGCTGAGCAGGTGCAGGTTGTGGAACATCGAGGAGATGAACGCGAGGACGCCCAGGACCGCGGTCACCCAGAGCAGGGTGTCCTGGAGGGGATGGGGCCGATGATCGGTGGCGAAGAGAGAACCGGTCGCATGGGTCGCACCGGTCGATTTGGGTTGCATTGCCTGTGCCATGGGGCACCTCCTGGCGCCTTGCCGGAAGCGGCGCATCGTGACGCCGCACACACCCGATGTGTCCAGAGTGCGTCCGTACCCGGCCGGATTTCAACCGGAAGCCGGTCTGCGGGTAGTCTGTACGGTCTGCACCGGTGTCTGCCCAGGCCAGAACGCGATCTTCGCTCGACGAGCGGGATTGTCAGTGGCGGCCGATACCGTTGCTCACGCATCACGACCCTCCTGCCACGGAACGACCGTGGCCGCTGAGTCCAAAGGAGGTGGGTTCCACATGCGTCACTACGAGGTGATGGTCATCCTCGACCCCGATCTCGAGGAGCGAGCAGTCTCCCCGCTGATCGAGAACTTCCTCTCCGTCGTCCGTGAGGGCGAAGGAAAGGTCGAGAAGGTCGACACCTGGGGCCGTCGTCGTCTCTCTTACGAGATCAAGAAGAAGCCCGAGGGCATCTACTCGGTCATCGATCTGCAGGCCGAGCCCGCGATCGTCAAGGAGCTCGACCGACAGATGAACCTGAACGAGTCGGTCCTCCGGACCAAGGTCCTCCGTCCCGAGACCCACTGAGCTCTTAGCTCAACGGTCGTCGGGTCCGAGTAGCAGCCAAGCAGCAAGAAGCAATCCCCGCCGAGAGGTTCACCCAATGGCAGGCGAGACCGTCATCACGGTCGTCGGCAATCTCGTCGACGACCCCGAGCTGCGCTTCACCCCGTCCGGTGCGGCGGTCGCGAAGTTCCGTGTCGCGTCCACTCCCCGCATCTTCGACAGGCAGACCAACGAGTGGAAGGACGGCGAAGGCCTGTTCCTCACCTGCTCGGTCTGGCGTCAGGCGGCGGAGAATGTCGCCGAGTCGCTCCAGCGGGGCATGCGCGTCGTCGTGCAGGGCCGGCTGAAGCAGCGGTCCTACGAGGACCGCGAGGGCGTCAAGCGCACGGTCTACGAGCTGGACGTCGAGGAAGTCGGCCCCAGCCTGAAGACGGCCACGGCCAAGGTCACCAAGACCACGGGTCGCGGCGCCCAGGGCGGTTACGGCGGTGGCGGCGGTCAGCAGCAGGGCGGTGGCGGCAGCTGGGGCGGCGGTCCCGGTGGTGGCCAGCAGGGCGGCGGCGGAGCACCCGCCGACGACCCCTGGGCGACCAGCGCACCGGCCGGCGGCCAGCAGCAGCCGCAGGGTGGCGGGGGCAGCGGAGGCAGCTGGGGCGGAAGCTCCGGCGGTTCCGGCGGCGGCTACTCGGACGAGCCGCCCTTCTAGGGCAGCTCGCTCCCACTTTCTTGATCACACAGGAGAAACACCATGGCGAAGCCGCCTGTGCGCAAGCCTAAGAAGAAGGTCTGCGCGTTCTGCAAGGACAAGACCCAGTACGTGGACTACAAGGACACGAACATGCTGCGGAAGTTCATTTCCGACCGTGGCAAGATCCGTGCCCGCCGCGTCACCGGCAACTGCACGCAGCACCAGCGTGACGTCGCCACGGCCGTCAAGAACAGCCGTGAGATGGCGCTGCTGCCCTACACGTCCACCGCGCGATAAGGGGAGGGTGACCTAATCATGAAGATCATCCTCACTCAAGAGGTCTCCGGCCTCGGTACCGCCGGCGACGTCGTCGACGTCAAGAACGGGTACGCCCGTAACTACCTGGTCCCGCGTGGTTTCGCGATCCGCTGGACCAAGGGTGGCGAGAAGGACGTCGAGCAGATTCGTCGTGCTCGCAAGATCCACGAGATCGCCACCATCGAGCAGGCCAACGAGATCAAGGCCCGCATCGAGGGCGTGAAGGTGCGTCTGGCCGTTCGCTCCGGCGACGCCGGCCGTCTCTTCGGCTCCGTCACCCCGGCCGACCTCGCTTCGGCGATCAAGTCCGCCGGTGGTCCGGAGGTCGACAAGCGCCGTATCGAGCTCGGTTCGCCGATCAAGACCCTGGGCTCGCACCAGGTGTCCGTGCGTCTGCACCCCGAGGTCGCCGCGAAGTTCGGCGTCGAGGTCGTGCCCGCCTAGGGTTCCGGCCGACATGGTTCACCGGGTCCGCCCGGTGGCCGGCAGAGACAGTGAGAGGGCCGCACCCCAGCCGGGGGTGCGGCCCTCTCGTTTCACGTGAAACCAGGGCGGGCCATGGAGCGCCTCCCCGGTCCGACCCGCACGGATCCACCTGGCCCGCGCGCCGGCCGCTCCCGTCAGCGGGTGGCGCCCGTGATCAGCCAGCGGCCGGAGCGGGTGCGTAGCCAAAGCGTCAGCATGCGGACGGCCATCATGAGCGTCATCGCCCACCACAGGGCGGTGAGACCGCCTCCGAACACCGGCACCAGCAGGGCGGCCGGGGCGAAGACCGCCAGTGTCACGACCATCGCCTTCGCCAGATACGGGCCGTCGCCCGCTCCCATCAGCACACCGTCCAGGACGAAGACGATGCCCGCGATCGGCTGGGTGACCGCCACCACCAGAAGCGCCGGCAGCAGCGTGTCCCGGACCACCTGGTCGCCGGTGAAGAGGGGGATGAACAAGGGGCGCGCCAGCACGATAAGTACCCCCAGCCCCACACCGGAGACCACGCCCCAGCGCACCATGCGACGGCAGACGTCCTTGGCGCCCCGGGGATCGTTCGCCCCCAGATACCGGCCGATGATCGCCTGCCCGGCTATCGCGATGGCGTCGAGCGCGAAGGACATCAGATTCCACAGGGACAGGATGATCTGGTGTGCGGCGACATCGGCGTCCCCGAGGCGGGCGGCGACGGCGGTGGCGATCATCAGGACCGCGCGCAGGGAGAGCGTACGGACGAGAAGAGGGACGCCGGCCTGGGCGCTCGCGCGTATGCCCGCGGAGTCGGGCCGCAGCGAGGCGCCGTGGCGGCGGGCCCCTCGTACGACCACCACCAGATAGGCGGTCGCCATGCCGAGCTGGGCGATGACCGTGCCCCAGGCGGAACCGGCGATGCCGAGACCGGCGCCGTAGACGAGGGCCACGTTGAGGACGGCGTTGGCGGCGAAGCCGCCGATGGCGACGTACAGCGGGGTCCGGGTGTCCTGGAGACCGCGCAGAACGCCCGTGGCCGCCAGCACGACCAGCATGGCGGGGATGCCGAAGCTGGATATGCGCAGATAGGTGATCGCGTACGGGGCGGCGGTGTCCGAGGCGCCGAAGATGTCGACGAGCCAGGGCGCCAGGGGGAGGGTGATCGCGATGACGGCGGCGCCCAGCAGCAGGGCGAGCCAGATGCCGTCCATCCCCTGCCGGATGGCCGCCTGGAGATCACCCGCGCCGACGCGGCGGGCGACGGCGGCGGTCGTGGCGTAGGCGAGGAAGACGAAAACGCTCACGGCGGTGGTCAGCAGGGCCGCCGCGATCGCCAGACCGGCGAGCTGCGGGGTGCCGAGATGGCCGACGATCGCGCTGTCGACCATCAGGAAGAGGGGCTCGGCGACGAGGGCGCCGAAAGCGGGCACGGCGAGGGCGAGAATCTCACGGTCGTGGCCTCGCCGGGCGGCCTTGGACGGGCCGTTTCGCGAGTCGTCCTTCCGCGAGCGGCCGATGGGTGAACGGCCGTTCGGCCCGCCGTCCGGCGCGCTGTCGGATCCGGTGCGGGGGGCGTCGTCGGAGCGGCTGTCGGAGCCGCTGTTCGGTCCGGACCCGGGTGCCGTGGGGACCTGTGTCATGCGGTCAATCTAATCTTCCACAGGTAAGAGATGCAATGCGCCTGTGATCCTTACCATTCGGCAAGACCGGGGCGCTGCTGTGCGCCGTTTGCTCTGATCTTGGACCAGCTTGAAAAGTTTTTCTCCCCCACAGCCGGTGGACGGAGAAAGTCCAGGTCAGGGTGGGTGCGACAGTCGGGCGGCGAGGTTGTCCACAGTGCTGTCCCCCGGTCCGTGCACAGGTTCACCGGGGTTCTCCACAGCATATGGTCCTTCGTCCACATGGCCTGTGGATAACCAGATTGGCGGACGGTCCCCGCGGGCCTACCGTGGACCGACGTCCGACGCGCCGGAACCGGAGTCAGGCCACTCGATTTGTCAGTGTCGTGCCGTAGAAAGAGTGGCACGGCGAGGTCCGCTGGGCGGACGGGAGGAGGTGGCCGGATGAGCATCCCCGAGCCATTGGACGACCCCTGGACCGAAGCCGGGCCGAGCGATCGTCTGCCCGTCTCCCGCCCGCGCCGGGGTGAGACGCGGGGCCGCGAGGAGCAGCACGAGCGCGGCAGGGACAACGCGGCGTGGGACGGCGGATCGCCGGGCTTCGAGCGGGTGCCTCCCCAGGACCTGGACGCCGAGCAGTCCGTCCTCGGCGGGATGCTCCTCTCCAAGGACGCGATCGCCGATGTCGTGGAGACCATCAAGGGCCATGACTTCTACCGCCCGGCGCACGAGACCGTCTTCCAGGCGATCCTCGACCTGTACGCGAAGGGGGAGCCGGCCGACCCCATCACGGTGGCCGCCGAGCTGACCAGGCGCGGTGAGATCACCCGGGTCGGCGGGGCGTCGTATCTGCACACACTGGTCCAGTCGGTGCCGACGGCGGCGAACGCGTCGTACTACGCGGAGATCGTGCACGAGCGCGCGGTGCTGCGCCGTCTCGTCGAGGCCGGCACGAAGATCACGCAGATGGGATACGCGGCGGACGGCGACGTCGACGAGATCGTCAACTCCGCCCAGGCCGAGATCTACGCGGTCACCGAGCAGCGCACCAGCGAGGACTATCTGCCCCTCGGCGACATCATGGAGGGCGCGCTCGACGAGATCGAGGCGATCGGTTCGCGCAGCGGTGAGATGACCGGGGTGCCCACGGGGTTCACCGACTTCGACTCGCTCACCAACGGGCTGCACCCGGGCCAGATGATCGTCATCGCGGCCCGTCCCGCCATGGGTAAGGCCCTGGCCCTGGACACCCCCCTGCCCACCCCCACCGGCTGGACCACGATGGGAGAGGTGCGGCAGGGCGACCTCCTCCTCGACGCGACGGGCCGGCCGACTCGGGTGGTGGCCGCGACGGACATCATGCGCGACCGCCCCTGCTACGAGATCACCTTCGACGACGGGTCGAGCGTCGTCGCCGACGCCGACCACCAGTGGGTCACGGACACCGAGGACTCGGGCGTAGTCGCCTCGGTCAGGACCACCAAGGAGATCGCCGAGACCCTTCGCGCCGTCACGTCCGACGGGCGCATGAAGCACTCCGTACGGACGACGGCACCGCTCGAACTGCCCGAGTGTGATCTCCCCGTCCCTCCCTACACGCTGGGCACGCGGCTCGGCGGCGGGGGCGGCGACCACATCCCCCAGGAGTATCTACGCGCCTCCGTCGCGCAGCGTCGGGCGCTCCTCGCCGGCCTTCTCGACACGCACTTCGGGGACGGCACGCACGGCACTGACGGCAGGGACGGCACGGTGACCGGCTCCGGGTCGGTGCGGCTCGCCGTCGCGAATCGCGCGCTCGCCGAGGGCATCGGTGAGCTGGTGCTGAGCCTCGGCCACCGGTGCGAGGCGTCGACCGAGCGGGTCGAGACCGAAGAACACCCGGAATCCTCCGTCACGCGCTACCGGATCAGTTTCGAGACCGCCGACGAGCGGGACCGGAGCGGCCCGGGAGCAGCGGAGCCGGAGCGGCGTTTCATCACGGAGGTCCGGGAGGTCGGGAGCGTCCCGGTCCGCTGCGTCCAGGTGGACAACCCCGCGCACCTGTATCTCGCGACCCGTTCGATGATTCCCACCCACAACAGCACGCTCGCCCTGGACTTCGCACGCGCGGCCTCCATCAAGAACAACCTGCCGAGCGTCATCTTCTCGCTGGAGATGGGCCGCAACGAGATCGCCATGCGTCTGCTCTCGGCCGAAGCACGGGTGGCGCTGCACCATATGCGTTCCGGCACGATGACCGACGAGGACTGGACGCGACTGGCCCGGCGGATGCCGGACGTCTCACAGGCACCGCTGTACATCGACGACTCGCCGAACCTGTCGATGATGGAGATCCGCGCGAAGTGCCGACGGCTCAAGCAGCGCAACGGACTGAAGCTGGTGGTCATCGACTACCTCCAGCTGATGCAGTCCGGCGGCTCGAAGCGCGCGGAGAGCCGCCAGCAGGAGGTCTCGGACATGTCGCGAAACCTCAAACTGCTGGCGAAGGAGCTGGAGTTGCCGGTGATCGCGCTCTCCCAGCTGAACCGTGGCCCCGAGCAGCGTACGGACAAGAAGCCGATGGTCTCCGACCTGCGCGAGTCGGGCTCGATCGAACAGGACGCGGACATGGTGGTGCTGCTGCACCGCGAGGACGCGTACGAGAAGGAGTCCCCACGCGCGGGCGAGGCGGACCTGATCGTGGCAAAGCACCGCAACGGCCCGACGGCGACGATCACGGTGGCGTTCCAGGGCCACTACTCCCGCTTCGTGGACATGGCACAGACCTGAGCGAGTGAGTGGCCGGCCCGTCTCCCGGGCCGGTGGTGTCTTGGAGAGCTGTCCGTGGGCAGTGCGCGCGCATAGGGTGGGCCGATGGCGTCGGTCAAGCAGTTCCAGGTCACCTTCGACTGTGCGGAGCCCGAGCGCGTCGCGCGTTTCTGGTGCGAGGTGCTGGGGTACGTCGTGCCGCCGCCTCCTCAGGGGTTCGGTACGTGGGGTGATTTCGATCGGTCCCTGCCGGCCGAGAGTCGGGGAGGGGCGTTCGCGTGTGTCGATCCCTCCGGTGTGGGTCCGCGGCTCTTCTTTCAGCGGGTGCCCGAAGGCAGGGTCGTCAAGAACCGGGTTCACCTCGATGTGCGGGCCGGTACCGGGCTCGTCGGTGAGGAGCGTCTTGCCGCGCTCGAGGCCGAGTGCACGCGACTGGTCGCGCTCGGTGCGGTACGGGTGCAACTGCTCGTTGCTGACGGTGTCAACGAGTCCTGCATCGCGATGCAGGACATCGAGGGCAACGAGTTCTGCCTCGACTGAGGGGCAGCCGCCGGACAAGCCCTAGTCGCTGCCCCCGCCCCCTCCTCCACCGCCGCCGCAACTGAAGCCGCCGGGTTCCGAGGACGAGTCCGAGCCCGGGTCGTAGTCGTAGTTGTCGTCGTGGTCCGGTTCGGTCGCCCTGCCCATCCGAATCAGGGTCCGTCCCAGGCCCGACGGGAGCGACGTGCCCGCGACGATGCGGCGCAGGCGTCGGTCCGGGTGCGCGCCCGGGCCTTCCAAGACATACGCGGGGAGCGCCGCCTCCTCCCTGGCCGCCGCCAACTGCCGCCTGCCCGCCGGGGTGAGCCGGTGCCGGCTCCGGGCGACGAGGCCGAGGGCGATCAGTTCACGCTTGAGCGCGGCGACCTCCGGTCCGCCGCGCACGGCGTCCGCGACGACCGTCAGGCTCCTCCCGCGCGGGCAGGCGGCGAGGACCGCCCGTTCGACGGGGTGCGTGGCGAGGCTGTCGTCCTCCCGGACCGCGCGCACGCGGGGGCCCACGATCGTGACCGCCCCCCGGTCGCGCAGTGCGAAGAGCGCCGCTTCCAGGACACGTTGGGGTCCACCTGCCAGGTAGGCCACTTCGTACGTTTCGAGTCGCCGTTCGGCCGCCGAGACGCGCCGCCAGATCATGGTCCGCACAGGAGCCCCCGTCCCTGATGTCGTCTTTCGCCAGTATGACGGCGATGCCCGGAACGAGCCCTGGCGCGGCGGCAGTTCAGAGGAAGACTTGAGGTACGGCCGCGGGGGCGCCTGGGGGACGGCCGGGCTCAGGCCGAGGGCCGGTACATCAGCCGTCGTAGCAGGGCCTCGGCGGGCCCCCGGCGCCCGGCTCGTTCCAGGGCGTACGCCCCGGCCACCGTGATCAGCCAGACGCCGACCGCGACGAGCGCCATCGTCGCGCTGGTCAGGTGCTCGCCCAGTCCGAGCCCCCACGCCGCCAGCAGCGGGGCGAAGAGGAGCGAGTGCGTGAGGTAGCAGGAGAGCGAGCGTCTTCCGACCGCGGACACCGCCTCGACGGCCCGGGCGCCCCGGCGGGCCGGTCTCCGTGTCCACCAGTGCGCGAACAGGGCGACAGCGGCGATGTAGCCCAGCCCGGCCGCGTTGCCGGTGATCTCCCTGACCGTGAAGAGGATGCCGGAATCGCTCTGCGCGTCGTCCGGGACGGTGATCGCGCCGATGTGCGCCAGCGCGGCGGGCAGCCCGCCGAGCCAGCTGGCCGAGATGCCGATGACGGCGGTGCCGCGCAGCAGCCGCAGATGCCGCCCCGGCTCCTCCAGGATGCGGCGCCGTGCCGCCCAGAAGCCGAGCAGGAAGATGACGTAGGCGCCGCCGACCAGGGTCGCGGGGGCGGCGACGAAGGTGACGAACAGTCCGGTGGCCGCGCGGGTGCCGGCGGCGGCCAGCCAGTCCGGCTCGTCCGCCGCGTACGCGTCAGCGCCCGGCTCCGTGCCGGCGTCCCCCACGGCGCCGAGGTCGCCCTGGAGCAGTACCGCCACGACCGGCTGGGCGGCGGTGATCGCCATGACCGTCGTCCCGATCCAGATCCACCACATGAGCGCGCGGTCGCCGCGCCTGAGGAAGAGCCAGCCGAGGGCGAGGCTCAACAGGCCGTAGAAGCCGACGATGTCGCCCGCCATCAGCAGGGTGGCGTGCAGAAGGCCGATGGCGATCAGCAGGAGGCTGCGTCTGCGCAGGATTTTCACGATGTCGCGCTCGGCGGTGCCCGAAGCCTTCTGGCGCAGGAACAGCTGGGTCATCCCATAGCCGAAGAGAAACGCGAAGAGCGGATAGATCCGCAGGTCAAGGGTGGTGATCATGCCGAACTGCACGGCCCGGTCGAGCCGTCCCCCGTCCACGGGCTGCCAGCCCGACGGCCCGTACCGCGCCGACCACAGATGGAACGCGGTGTTCGACAGCACGATGAAGAGCAGCATGAGCCCGCGCGCGAGGTCGGGGGCGAGCGCCCGCTCGGAAGCCCGTACGGCTCCGCGTCCCGACGCGGTCCCGGCCCCGGCGTCGGCCACGCTGTCTTTCGTCGTCTCGGCTGTCATGCCTCAACGCTAGGAACGGGGCCCGGAACCGGTAACCCGCCTTCTGTAGGGCCCTGTCAGTCCAAGGTATGCGTCTCGGCCGACCCGGCCGACCCTCGGTCTCTCCCCGGCCGACGAAAGTTCCCGCGCCCCGGCTGCCGCGCGGACACACCCCGGCCCGGCCGAAATGCGGTCGACGCCGCCGGGCCCTACCGATAGATGTGGACCATGACCTCACCCTTCGAAGATCTCCTCCCCGGTACGCGACGGGCCCTGCTGCACCGCGTCGCCACCGCGCAGTCGGAGGGCCGCGCGCCCTCGCTCGTGGGCGCGGTCGCGCGCGACGGCCGGACCCTCTGGTCGGCCGGGCGCAGCTGTGTGGACGGCCATGAGCCCGACGCCGACACCCAGTACCGGATCGGCTCCATCACGAAGTGCTTCACGGCCGTACTGGTGCTACGGCTCCGGGACGAGGGGCTGCTCGATCTGGCGGATCCGCTGGAGAAGCATCTTCCGGGCACCGGGGTCGGTACGGTCACCATCGCCCAACTGCTCGGTCATGGCGCCGGGTTGGCGGCCGAGGCGCCGGCCCCCTGGTGGGAGCGGACTCCGGGCACCACGCGCCCGGAGCTGGCCGACGTCCTCGGCGAGCACCCCGTACTGCACCCCGCCGGCCGACTGCACCACTACTCCAACCCCGGCTACACCCTGCTCGGTTCGCTGATCGAGGCGCTGCGCGGCGCGCCGTGGGGGGAGGTGCTCCGGCGGGAGGTCCTGGAGCCGCTGGGGCTGCGCCGTACGACCACGGAGCCCGTCGCCCCGGCGGCCGGTGGCTGGGCCGTGCACCCCTGGGCGGACGCGATTCTGCCCGAGCCCGCCGAGGATCTGGGTCTGATGGCCCCCGCGGGCCAGCTCTGGTCGACGGCCGAGGACCTCTGCCGCTTCGGGGCGTTCCTCGCCGAGGGCGACGACCGTGTCCTCGGCGCCGCGTCCCTGCGGGAGGCCCGGACGCCCGCCACGCCGCCCGAGGGCGGGGAGTGGGACGGCGGTTACGGGCTCGGTGTGCAGCTCGTCCGTCGCGGGGGCCGTACGCTCGTCGGCCACACCGGCTCCCTGCCGGGCTTCGTCGCCGCGCTCTGGGTGAGTGTCGATGACGGGCTGGTCGCCGTCACCCTCGCCAACGCCACCTCGGGACCGCTCACCGGCGCTGTCGCCGCCGATCTCATCGGCATCGTGGCGGACGCGGAGCCCCGTATCCCCGAGCCATGGCGGCCCTTGCCCGAGATCGACCAGGCGCTGCTGGAGCTCACGGGCCCCTGGTACTGGGGCGCCGCCCCCTTCGTCCTGCGTCTCATGGCGGACGGCGGCCTGGACTTCAGGCCGCTGCGCGCGGCCGGCCGCCGCTCCCGGTTCGAGGCCCTGGCGGACGGGACATGGAAGGGGCTCGACGGTTACTACACGGGGGAGACGCTGCGGGTCGTCCGGCGTCCGGACGGCCAGGTCAGCCATCTCGACCTGGGCTCCTTCGTCTACACCCGTGAGCCGTACGAGCCGGGCGACGCGGTGCCCGGCGGTGTGGACGGGGAGGGCTGGCGCGGCCTGTGATGTTTCACGTGAAACCGGACGAGCCAGACAAGGCCCCCAGGACTCGTCCTAGGCGCCGGACTCCAGGCTCAGCTTCAGTCCGACATGGGAGGCGGTGAAGCCGAGCCGCTCGTAGAAGCGCAGGGCGTCCGTACGCGACGCGTCGGACGTCAGCTGCACCAACTGACAGCCCTGGCGGCCGGATTCGTCGATGGCCCACTGGATCAGCTGAGTGCCGAGGCCGGAGCCCCGCTCGTCGGAGTGCACCCGTACGCCCTCGATGACCGAGCGTGTGGTGCCCCGACGGGAGATACCGGCGATGATCGTCAGTTGCAGCGTCCCGACGACTCGTCCGTCGCGCTCGGCCACGACCTGGTACTGGTTCGGGTCGTCGGCGAGCCGCTCGAACGCCTTGAGATACGGGGTCATGTCGTCCGGCGACTCCCGTGCCGCGCCGAGCCGGTCATCGGCGAGCATGGCGACGATCGCCGGCAGGTCCCCGGCGTCGGCCGGCCGTATGTGCAGATCTGAGTGCGGGTCCGAGCGCGGGCCGGAGCGCGGGTCGAGGGGCGCATCGGGATGTGCGTCGGAACCCGGAGCCGTGTGCTGGTCACTGTGCTGGTCGGTCATGGATCGCAGATTACGCCGGTGCCGACCGCGTGGGCATACGCAGCCCTTCCACCGCTCTGACCAGCGGCGCGAGCTCGGGATTCATGGCAGCCGCGTCGAGCGCCTCGCGCAGCGCGGTGTCGTTCGTCGGCCGCGCCTCGGCCAGCAGCCGAAGACCCGACTCGCTGACGTCGGTGTAGATCCCGCGCCGGTCGGTGGGGCAGAGATAGCGCGTGAGCAGCCCACGGTCCTCAAGGCGGGTGACCAGCCGGGTGGTCGCGCTCTGGCTGAGGACCACGGCGTTGGCGACCTGTCTCATCTGGAGATGACCTCCTTCGCCGTCGTGCTGACGGCTGAGGACGTCGAGCAGCGAGTACTCGCGGACGCTGAGGTCGTGCCCGCTCTGGAGAGCCCGCTCGATGTGCGACTCGATCCTGCTGTGCAGCAGGGAGAGGGCCACCCAGCCCTGGGCGAGGGCGGTGATCGCGGGGTCGCTGGCAGTCATGTCGTCGTCTTCCTGCGTCGTCTTCCTGCGCGGTCTCCGCCGTCTCCGCCCTCTCTCCGGCGGATCCGTCGACCGGAGCTTCCTCGGCCCAGGGTAGTGCACGTCTGCAATATAGCGCGCTTGCAATTAAACGGCGCCTGCAAGTATTGTCCACGCTCGTAAACGGCACGCGCAAGCGGTGGGGTGCGTATGTGCTCCGGCACACCCCCGTACCCCCGTGCGTCCACGTCCGTCCGGGAAAGGCCATCACCCATGCCACTCGCGCTCCTCGCCCTGGCCATCGGGGCGTTCGGGATCGGGACCACCGAATTCGTGATCATGGGGCTGCTCCCCGAGGTCGCCTCCGAGTACGGCGTCACCATCCCCGACGCCGGCCAACTGGTCAGCGGTTATGCCCTCGGAGTCGTACTCGGTGCGCCGGTCATGACCGTCCTCGGCACCCGCGTCAGCCGTAAGCGCATGCTGATGCTGCTGATGGGCCTGTTCATCGCGGGCAACGTGACGTCCGCCCTCGCCCCCACCTTCGGTCTCATGCTCACCGGCCGGGTCGTCGCCTCGCTCGCCCACGGCGCGTTCTTCGGCATCGGGTCGGTCGTCGCCGCGGGCCTCGTCGCACCGCACAAGCGGGCCGGCGCGATCGCGATGATGTTCACCGGTCTCACGCTCGCCAACGTCGTCGGCGTACCCCTCGGAACGTACGTCGGCCAGACCACCGGATGGCGCGCGACCTTCCTCCTCGTCGCGGGCCTCGGCGTCGTCGGTCTCGCCGGGGTCGCCAGGCTCGTACCGGAGCAGCCCCGCCCCGAGGGCGTACGGATACGGCACGAGGTCGCCGCGTTCCGCAACGTCCAGGTCCTGCTCGCCATGGGGATGACCGTCCTCGGCTTCGGCGGGGTCTTCGCCGCGATCACCTACATCACCCCGATGATGACCAGGACCGCCGGCTTCGCCGCCTCCTCCGTCACCTGGCTCCTGGTGCTCCTCGGCCTCGGCATGGTGGCCGGCAATCTCATCGGCGGCCGGTACGCGGACCGTCACCTCATGCCCATTCTGTACGTGTCGCTCGGCGCCCTGTCCGTGGTCCTCGCGCTGTTCACCCTCACCGCCCACGACAAGATCGCCGCGGCCGTCACCGTCTTCCTGATCGGCGCGTTCGGCTTCGCGACCGTGCCGCCGCTCCAGAAGCGCGTTCTCGACCAGGCGTCGGGCGCCCCGACGCTCGCCTCCGCCGTCAACATCGGCGCGTTCAACCTGGGCAACGCCCTCGCCGCCTGGCTCGGCGGCCTGGTCATCGGCGCCGGACTCGGCTACACCGCGCCCAACTGGGTCGGTGCCGCCCTTGCCGCGTCCGCGCTGCTCCTCGCGGTCGTCTCGCACACCCTCGAACGCCGTGATGCCCGCGGCGGCGACATCGCCACCCCGGACACCCTGGAGACCACAGGCACCACAGACACCAACAGGACCGCTCCGACGCCGGTCTGACCGGCCGTTCCCCCCGGCGCACTCAGCTGGTCGGCGAGAGACTCTTGGCTCCCGCCCCCGCGCCAGCACCCCCGCCCGCTCCCGCACCCGCACCCCCGCCCGCCCGGCGGCCCGACGAGGCGGCGGCCCGGAACCGCCGCCCCCGGCGGGTCAGCCCCCATGGCTTCAGCACCGAGACGACGGTCATGAAGAGATACGCGGCGGTCGCCACCGACGGCGCCGCGACCAGGCTGATGTCGGGCACACCGCCGCTCTCGGCGGCTTTCCCGATCCCCGGCCGCAGCGCGAAGACCGTCGCCCCGCCGGTGACGAGCGTGATCCAGAACTTGATCCAGACCCAGTGGTACCGGGCCAGCCCCCAGGGCGTACCGAGGGAGAGCACCAGACCGCTGACGAGCGTGACCACGACGACGGGCGCGAGCAGCCACTCGGCGAAGACGTCCATCGAGCGGTAGGAGGCGTCGGCGAGAGTGGAGTCGCCGGTGGTGTAGGCGGTGATACCAAGCGTGAGCAGACCGAGGGTAAGGCCCAGCCAGCTCACGGAGACGGCGACATGGACGACGAGGAGTGCCCGGCGGACGGGCCGCTTGAGTGGTTTCACGTGGAACACGGTGTCGTGATTCGCGCCCGGGGTCGTCTGACGGCGGGAGTAACCGCCCGTACTAACCTCGGCGTACATGGACAGCCCCGGGAAGCACAGCGGCGCCCGCCCCCGCACCCTGCACCTCTTCGACCTCGACGGCACGCTGATCCGGGGATCGGCCGCCGCGGTCGAGATATCCCGGCAGCTCGGGGTGGGCCCGGAGATCGCGGAGCTGGAGCGCGAGTTCCTGACGGCGGGCCTCGCCCCGGACGAGTTCGCGGTACGGGCGAGGGAGCTGTGGGCGGAGCTCACCGACGCGCAGGTGGCGGCGGCCTTCGAGTCGGCGCCGTGGCTGGCCGGGATCCGGGAGGTCTGGGAGACCATTCGCGGGCGGGGCGACTACTGCGCCGTGATCACGCTGTCGCCGGACTTCTTCGTGGAGCGGCTGCTGCCCTGGGGCGCGCACGCCACGTACGGCTCGCGCTGGCCGGCACCGCCGTTCACCGCGCCGGTCGACCGCGCGGGGATTCTCGACACAGCCGCCAAGGTGCGGATCGCCGGGGAGCTGTGCGCGCGGTTCGGGGTCGAGCCGGCGGACTGTGTCGCCTTCGGGGACTCCATGTCCGACGCGGCGATCTTCGCCTCCGTACCGCGTGCGGTGGCGGTGAACGCGGACCACCATCTGGCCGGGCTCGCCACACACACGTACACCGGCGGCGATCTGCGCGAGGCGTTCGCCCTGCTCGACGAGGACTAGGGCCTGCCGAGCAGCGCGAAGATCCGCCGGACCGGGCACGCGAAGGGCCACCGGAGGGGACCTGAGGCGCCGGCGGGACCGCCTCTCGCGGTCAGCCCAGGTCGGGCGCGTGCATCGCCCGTACGCCTTCGATGTTGCCGTCCAGATAGTGCCGCAGCGACAGCGGTACGAGATGGACCGCGGCGATCCCGACCCGGCTGAACGGCACCCGGACGATCTCGTACTCCCCGGACGGCTCGTCGATCTCCGGCCCGTGCCGCAGCGACGGGTCCATCGATTCGAGCCGGCAGACGAAGAAGTGCTGCACCTTCACGCCGGTGATGCCGCTGGGCGGGATGTGCTCGACGGTGTCGACGAAACAGGGCACGACATCGGTGATCTTGGCGCCCAGCTCCTCGTCCACCTCGCGGTGGAGCGCCGCGACGACGGTGGCGTCGTCCGGTTCGACCCCGCCGCCGGGGGTCAGCCAGTACGGGTCCACACCCGGCTTGGTGCGCTTGATGAGGACGAGATGGTCGCCGTCGAGCAGGATGGCGCGTGCGGTGCGCTTGACCACGAGCCGTTCGGTCATGAAGAAAGGGTGGCCCGATACGCCCGGGTCGAAACACCTCCGGGCCGAGGGGCACGGACCGGGCGGCGAGCATCGTCACCAGTCGACCGAGGCGCGCAGCAGCCATTCGTGCGCCCGCGCGATGTGCGGCAGGGCGAGTGTGCCGGTGCGCACGACGAGGAAGTACGTGCGCAGCGGGGGCACCGGAGGGTCGTAGAGGGCGACGACCTCGCCCCGTTCGAGCGCGGCCTCGCAGAGGTAGCGGGGCAGTACGGCCAGTCCCGCGCCCGCCGCAGCGCTCTCCAGGACGGCGCGCAGGTCGGGGGCGATCACGGCGCCCGCGGCGGCCGGGCGTGAGTCGAAGACCGAGCCCCAGTAGCGCGAGACGAGCGGCAGGGACTCGTGGACCTCCACGACCGGCAGCTGTTCCAGTACGACATGGCCCTTGCGCAGTACGTCGTGGCCCAGCCGCGCCGCCCAGCGGGGCGAGGCGACCAGGACGTGCTCCTCGTCGCAGAGCGGTGTCGCGGTGAGCAGCCCGCCGCGTGGCCGGGCGGTAGCGATCGCGAGGTCGTGGTGTCCGGCGGCGAGCCCGTCCAGGGTCTCCTCGGCGTTGCCGAAGAAGGACGCGCGGAGCGCGAGGCCCTGGCTGATCAGCGGGGTGAGCGCGGGCAGGGCGCGTACGGAGGTGAACTCCGGCGGTCCCGCGAGATGGAGCGTCCGGACGCCCGACTCCTCGTCGAGCCCGGTCTCGGTGATCTCCACGAGGGCGTCGAGATGGGGCGCGGCACGGTGCGCGAGTTCGTCGCCGATGGTGGTGGGGGTGACCCCCCGGGCCTGGCGCAGGAAGAGCGGGCGGCCCAACTGCCTTTCCAGGGTGCGTATCTGACCCGTGACGGCGGGCTGGGAGAGCCCGAGCAGCGCGGCGGCGCGGGTGAAGGAGCCGGCCCGGTGGACGGTCACGAAGGTGCGCAGCAGGGCCAGGTCCATGTCAGCCCTCCTCAACTTCCGGCCCCACGCGGACCCGTCCCAGGGCCCGTCGCCGGAGCGTCCAACTATAAATAAGTCGATAGGCCGCTGTCGCTACTGTGATTGGACACTGACGCAGAGTCAACTAGCCTTGTGGACGTGGTTCTTCGCGCGTGGAACCCGTGGGCGGCCCGAGCCACGAGGGGGGAGGCTCGGACCGCCCGTTCCGCTAAGGGGCCCGTTCAGGGCGCCGCTTCCTCCAGTGCGCGCAGCACGTCGGCGACGAGGTCGTCGGGGTCCTCGGCGCCCACGGAGAAGCGCACGAAGCCCTCCGGCACGGCGTCGCCACCCCACCGCCCACGCCGTTCCGCGGTCGAGCGCACGCCGCCGAAGCTCGTCGCGTCGTCGACCAGCCGCAGCCCGTCGAGGAAGCGCTCGGCATGGTCGCGGTCGGGCAGGACGAACGACACCACGCACCCGAAGCGCCGCATCTGGGTGGCGGCGAGGGCGTGCGAGGGATCGTCGGGGAGCCCGGGGTAGCGCAGCCCGGTGACGTCGGCCCGTCCGCCGAGCGCCCGCGCGAGCAGCAGCGCGTTGGCGCACTGGCGGTCCAGACGCAGCTGGAGCGTGGCCAGGGAACGGTGGGCGAGCCAGGCCTCCATCGGCCCGGGGATGGCACCGGCGATCTTGCGCCAGCGCCGCACGCCCGCCGCGAGATCGGGATCCTCGCAGGTCACATGGCCCAGAAGAATATCGCCGTGGCCCGTCATGCCCTTGGTGTCGCTGGCCACGGAGAAGTCCGCGCCGAGCTCCAGGGGCCGCTGGCCGAGCGGCGTCGCCAGCGTGTTGTCGACCGCGACGAGCGTTCCCCGCTCGTGCGCCGCCGCCGCCAGCCGGCGGATGTCGCAGACGTCGAGCGCGGGGTTGGACGGCGTCTCGATCCACAGCAGCCGGGCCCCCGCCAGTACGTCGAGCTGCGCGTCGTGGGCGGTGGGCGCGGTCCGTACCTCGATGCCGTACGCCGTGAGCTGCTCCCTTACCAGCGACAGCGCCTGATAACCGTCGTCCGGCAGGACGACCGCGTCGCCGGCGCGGAGCTGGGAGAAGAGCACCGCCGAGATCGCGGCCATCCCGGAGGCGAAGGCGACCGTCTCGACGGCCCGGCCCGGGGCCTCCAGCTCGCCGATCGCCCGTTCCAGATGGGTCCAGGTGGGATTGGTGTCGCGGCCGTAGGTGTACGGGCCCGTCGGCTCACCCGGCAGATGGAAGTGGGCGGCGAACACCGGACCCGGCAGGGTCGGCTCGTACTTGACCGGGTCGGGCAGCCCGGCCCGTACCGCGCGCGTGCCGTCCCCGATCCCGTGCTCCGCCCCGGCCGCGTCGCCCGTCCCGCGCTCCACGGGCGATCAGTCCTTGTCGTCGGGGAGCGCCATGTGCAGCGCCCACGACACGATCGAGATGATGAGCCCGCCGAGCAGGGCCGTCCAGAAGCCCTCGACATGGAAGCTCAGGTCGAGCTTGTCGGCGAACCAGGAGGTCAGCAGCAGCATCAGCGCGTTCACGACCAGCGTGAACAGACCCAGCGTGAGAATGAACAGCGGCAGCGTGAACAGCTGGACGATCGGCTTGACGACAAAATTGACCACCCCGAAGATCAGCGCCACGACCACCAGCGCGAGGGCCTTCTTCCCGGTGCTGTCACCGGTCAGGGTTATGTCGTTGATCAACCAGATGGCCACCGCCAGCGCTCCCGCGTTGGCGATCGTCTTGACTACGAAATTTCTCATGGTGAGATCGTGGCATGAAGGCATTCCGACTTGACGAGCTGGAGGCGGAACGTGCCGCCAACGACGGGGCGTATCTGCAGTTTGTGCGGGAACGGAACATGTCCGTCGGCCTGTACGCGCTGGACGCCGGCACCATCGACCCGCAGCAGCCGCACCAGCAGGACGAGGTCTATCTCGTCATGAGCGGGCGAGCCTCGATCACCGTGGGTATGGAGACGACGCTGGTGGGGCGCGGCAGCGTCATATACGTGCCCGCCGGTGTTCCGCACAAGTTCCACCACATCACCGAGGACCTGCGGGTGATGGTCGTCTTCTCCCCGCCGGAGGGCTGAGCCGGGCGCCGGGCGGGCCCGCGGAGAGCCGGGGCGGACCCTCACCCGTCCCGTCAGGGTCGGATCAGGGGAGTTCCAGGGCCGTGGGACCTCCGCTTCGGACCGCGCCGCTCTAGCATCGAAGTCAGGCGGGAACGTATCTCACGTATTCACGCTGTCCGGATGCTTCAGACACTCACGGAACGAGGTAGGGACGATGGCGGTACGGGAGATTGTCGCGGGAATGCCCTGGTGGGTGAAGTGGATCGCACTGCCCGTGGTGGTTCTCGTGGTGTTCGGCGGGCTGATCGCGAGCCTCGTCGGACTGGTGATCGGGCTGCTCTTCAAGGCGCTGGTCCTGGTGGCCCTGGTCGGCGGGCTCGTCTACGGCGTACGGAAGGTCACGTCGTCGTCGTCCTCGCGCGGCGACTGGTAGGACCGCCGCCGCCCCGCTCCGGGGCGGCCCCGCACCCCCCGCCGTTAGCCCGCGCGGGGGAATGGCGGAGACGAAACCACGCCCGCCCCAGAGGCTGCCATTAGAGTGGCAAGCCTCTGCCACATCCTGCGAAAACAGCGTCCACGGTCGCTTTGACCAACGCATTGTTCGAGTTCTCGGCGCCGGACCTCAGAGTCTGTCCCGGGTCCCCCAGGGCGTGGCAGGCGCGGGGGCGGCCCCCGCGAGCGGGCGCACGCCCGTCAGTACGCCTGGGGGTGACCTTTGGCCACAGCGACCACGTCAGCTGCCCCTACCCTCATCGGTTCGGTGCGGCGCGCGCTGCGCCTGCTGGAGTCGGCCGGCGGCCATCCGAACGGCGCCCCGGCGAAACGGCTGGCCCGTGAGGCCGGCCTCCCCCTCCCCACCGCCTATCACCTGCTGCGCACCCTGACCCACGAGGGCTATCTGCGCCGGGAGAACGGCGTTTTCTTCCTCGGCGACGCGGTCGACCGCCTGGTGAGCGGCGAAGCCCCACCGGCCGGCCGGGGCCGGCGCACGATGGCCGAGTCGATGGAGCGCTGCCGCGATCTCATCGGGGCGCCGGTGTATTTCGCGGTCTACCGCGAGGGCGAGATCGAGATCGCCGCGGTGGCCGAGAGCCCCGCCGCGCCCGCCGTCGCCGAGTGGGCCGCCTTCCGAGAGACCGCGCACGCGCACGCGATCGGCCAGTGTCTGCTGAGCCAGCTCGACGAGGAGGGCCGCCGGGACCATCTGGACCGGCACCCCGTGGGCCCGCTCACCCCCTACTCGGTCGCGGACCGGCGCACGCTGCTAACGCGCCTCGGCGCCATGGGGCGTACGGGGCCGGTGCTTGAGCGCCAGGAGTACGCGCTCGGGCATGTCTGCGCCGCCGTACCGATCAGGGCGGGGGCGACGGTCGCGACGCTCGCCACGTCCGTGCCGCTGCATCAGGAGGAGAGACTGCTTCCGGCTGTCGAACGGCTGTGCAAGGAGATCGGAAGCATGATCGGCTCGCTGGAATTCTCTATCAGTATCTGAAATATCACTCCTTGTGATCCACCAGAGCGTGCCGGACGATTAAGAAGAGGATCAAGGGGCATCAATACCGGACCTTTCACCCGTCAAACCACCAAAATCACTCTGAATTTCCTACTCTCCGTAACTTTCCGTCATCCACTGCGGGGTACATGATGCGCGAGTTGGTTCAGGCCGAAGTCCTGATGAGTTTCCTCGTCTCCGAGGAGCTCTCCTTTCGAATTCCCGTGGAACTGCGTTACGAGACTTCGGATCCCTACGCGGTGCGGATGACGTTCCATCTGCCCGGCGACGCCCCGGTCACCTGGGCCTTCGGCCGGGAGCTGCTGATCGACGGCATCAACGAGCCCAGCGGCGACGGCGACGTGTACATCTCGCCGACCCAGCCGGAGGAGCTCTCCGATGTCCACATCAGGCTCCAGGTCGGCGCGGAGCACGCCCTGTTCCGGGCCAGCGCCCCGCCGTTGGTGGCCTTCCTCGACCGCACGGACCGGCTCGTCCCGCTGGGCCAGGAGATGGCGCTCGGGGACTTCGAGAGCGATCTGGAGGAGACGCTCGGACGCATTCTCGCCGAGGAGAACGCGGGCTGAGCGCCCGTACTCCCCAGGGCCGTATCCAACGCGCCGTACCCCACGGGCCGTATCCCCACGCGCCGTATCCAACGGGCCGTATCCCCACGCGCCGTACCCCGCACGGGCCGGGGTCCTCACGTCCACGCCGCGCGCTACTTCTTACGCCGCCGCCCCCCGCCGCCACCGCGCGTCCGCAGCCCGCCCAGCGGCCCCTTGGAAGGTGCCCCCGACGGCTCCCCCGAGGGCGCCCCCGCCGCGGTCTCCGGCGCCGGTCCCCCCGACGGCTCCGGCCGGTCGGCCGACACCACGAGCGCCGCGAGCGCCGTGGTCACGGGCACCGACGCGACCAGACCGATCGACCCGACCAGGGTCCGTACGATCTCCTCCGCCACCAGCTCGCTGTTGGCGACCGTCCCCACGCTCGACTGCGCGATGGAGAAGAGCAGCAGCAGGGGGAGCGCCGCGCCCGCGTAGGCCAGTACGAGCGTGTTGACCACTGACGCGATGTGGTCGCGTCCGATCCGGATGCCCGCCCGGTAGAGCGCGCGGGGCCCCATCGTCGGGTCCGCCTGACGCAGCTCCCACACCGCCGACGTCTGGGTGACCGTCACATCGTCCAGCACACCCAGCGATCCGATGATCACCCCGGCCAGCAGAAGGCCGCTCATGTCGATCTCGGGGAACAGCCCGTGGATCAGCCCGGTGTTGTCGTCCGTATTGCCCGTCAGGCTCGCCCAGCCGATGAACAGCGAGCCGAGCAGCCCGATCAGCAGCAGGGAGATCAGCGTGCCGAGCACGGCGACGGATGTACGGGCCGTCAGACCGTGGCAGAGATAGAGCGCGATCAGCATGATCGCGCTCGCGCCGACGACCGCGACGATCAGCGGATTCGAGCCCTGGAGAATCGCCGGCAGGATGAACAGCGTCAGCACGGCGAACGAGATGACCAGCGCGACCAGCGCCATCAGCCCGCGCAGCCGGCCCACCACGATCACCGCGAGCGCGAAGATCCCGGCCAGCAGAGCCATCGGCATCGTGCGGTCCACATCGGTGACCGAGTACTGGAGATCCCTCGGGGCGTCGGGCGCGTAGGCCACCACGACGTCCTGTTTCACGTGAAACTGCCGCGGCGCGTCGGGCTGGACGACCTCGACGAATCTGCGCCCCTTGTCCTTGCCGCTCTTCACCTCCACGGTCGCCTTCTCGCAGTCGCCGGTCCGCGCGCGCTGAGCCTCCCGCCCTTGGGGGGTCGACGTGTCGCCCGTGGGCGGGACCTGGGCGGCGTTCACAGCGCCGCAGTCGACCTTCTCGATCTTCACCACCTGGCCCTGCTGGGTCTGCCGGTCGAAGCCGACACCGGTGCGTTCATGGGCGGGGGTGCCGCCGGGCCAGAGCACGACGAGACCGACGACGACGGCCGTCGCGAAGGGAACCAGCACCGCGGCGATGACCTTGCGCAGATGTCTGGAGACCGGCGCGGCCGGCCCATGACTGTGCGAGTGGCCGTGCGGATCGGGTGGATGCGTGGATGGGGTCACCGACCGATCATCGCAAGAACGGCGGAGGCCCTCTGTTCAGCACGCCCGATATGGCGTTAGCGTGGTGGTGCCTTTACACACGCGGGAGCTCGGAGCACCGGGCTGAGAGGACGCTGACTGTGGAGTTCCGGGGCTTCCCCGGATCCCTGAGCTGCGTCGACCGCCGAACCTGTTACCGGGTAATGCCGGCGTAGGGAGTAGGTCTCACATGACCGTTCAGGACACACGCACGTCTGCCTCCAACGGTTCCAACGGTTCCAACGGACCCGACGGCCCCGAGGGCCCCAAGGGTTCGGACGGCTCCAGGGCCATCGGCTGGCACAAGGGATACGTCGAGGGCTCACGCCCCGACCTCCGGGTGCCGGTCCGTCAGGTGCATCTCACCAACGGCGACGACGTCACGCTGTACGACACGTCGGGGCCGTACACCGACCCCACCGTCGAGACCGACGTACGGCGCGGGCTCGCACCGCTCCGGGAGAACTGGATCGTCGGCCGCGGCGACACCGAGGAGTACGCGGGCCGCCCCGTCCGCCCCGAGGACGACGGGCTCAAGCACACCTCACCGCGCGGCGGGCTGCTCCGGAGCGGAGCGACCGATCTGCGGGGCCTCGACGCGGTCTTCCCCGGCCGCCCCCGCCAGCCGCGCCGGGGCCGCGAGGGACAGGCCGTGACCCAACTCGCGTACGCCCGCCGGGGCGACATCACCCCGGAGATGGAGTACGTCGCCATCAGGGAGAACGTCGCGCCCGAGGTCGTACGCGAGGAGATCGCCGCCGGCCGCGCCGTACTGCCGGCCAACGTCAACCATCCCGAGATCGAACCGATGATCATCGGCAAGCGGTTCCTCGTGAAGGTCAACGCCAACATCGGCAACTCCGCGGTCACCTCCTCCATCGAGGAGGAGGTGGACAAGATGACCTGGGCCACCAAGTGGGGCGCGGACACGGTGATGGACCTCTCCACCGGCCGTAACATCCACACCACCCGCGAATGGGTCCTGCGCAACTCCCCCGTCCCCATCGGCACCGTGCCGCTCTACCAGGCGCTGGAGAAGGTCGACGGCAAGGCCGAGGAGCTGACCTGGGAGATCTACAAGGACACGGTCGTCGAACAGGCCGAGCAGGGCGTCGACTACATGACCGTCCACGCGGGCGTGCTCCTGCGCTACGTGCCGCTGACCGCCCGCCGCAAGACCGGCATCGTCTCGCGCGGCGGCTCGATCATGGCGGCCTGGTGCCTGGCGCACCACAAGGAGTCGTTCCTGTACGAGAACTTCGAGGAGCTGTGCTCCATCCTCGCCTCGTACGACGTGACGTACTCCCTCGGCGACGGTCTGCGCCCCGGCTCGATCGCCGACGCCAACGACGAGGCGCAGTTCGCCGAGTTGCGGACGCTGGGCGAGCTGAACACGATCGCCAAGCGGCACAACGTACAGACCATGATCGAAGGCCCGGGCCATGTCCCGATGCACAAGATCAAGGAGAACATCGACCTCCAGCAGGAGATCTGCGAGGAGGCGCCGTTCTACACGCTCGGCCCGCTGACGACGGACGTCGCCCCCGCGTACGACCACATCACCTCCGGCATCGGCGCGGCGATGATCGCCTGGTGGGGCACGGCGATGCTCTGCTACGTGACGCCCAAGGAGCATCTGGGTCTGCCGAACCGGGACGACGTGAAGACCGGTGTCATCACGTACAAGATCGCGGCGCACGCGGCGGATCTGGCCAAGGGTCATCCGGGGGCGCAGGAGTGGGACGACGCGCTGTCGGACGCGCGGTTCGAGTTCCGCTGGGAGGACCAGTTCAACCTGGCTCTCGACCCGGACACGGCACGGGAGTTCCACGACGAGACGCTCCCCGCCGAGCCGGCGAAGACCGCGCATTTCTGTTCGATGTGCGGGCCGAAGTTCTGTTCCATGCGGATCTCGCACGACATCCGGCGTGACCACGGCGGTTCGCGGGAGGAGATCGAGGCGGGCATGGCGGCCAAGTCGAAGGAGTTCGCGGAGAGCGGCAACCGGGTCTATCTGCCCCTGGCGGAGTGAGCCGTAGTCCCGACGACGGAGGCCCCCGACCGGACGGTCGGGGGCCTCCGTGTTTTCCGGCCCCGCCACCGGGGCGCGGAGTCGGGTCCATAGGTCGTAGCGGCGACTCCCACCAAAGTGGTGGTTGAGGCCGCGAAAGGTGGGGACGGGGCGGAATGACTTGTACCGGGGAGTGGCGGAAGTATCGGATGAGTCCTGTAGTCGGCAGGCGGCAGCGCGCTTCACCGACATCCCCGACGTCCCGAGGGACAGATCTGCATGGCCACAGAAGCCGGCACCGGACCCGCGACACCCGAATCGACATCGAACCCCGTCCCACCGGCTCAGAAACCGGCGTCGGCACCGCCTCCGCACTCCGGACTCCTGCTCGGAGTCCTGTCCCTGGCCGCCTTCATGGCCGGCCTCGATCTCTTCATCGTCAACGTCGGATTCGACGCCATCGGACGTGAGTTCGACGGAGCCTCACTCGGTGACCTCTCATGGGTCCTCAACGCGTACGCCATCGTCTTCGCCGCACTCCTGGTGCCACTGGGGCGGCTCTCCGACCGCTACGGCCGCAAGGCCGGATTCCTGCTGGGCGTCGCCCTGTTCACCGCGGCGTCCGCGGCCTGCGCCGTATCGACCTCGCTGTGGCAGCTGGTCCTCTTCCGGGTGCTCCAGGCGGTCGGCGCCGCGGCGCTGACGCCCGCCAGTCTCGGTCTGCTGCTCTCGTCGTTCCCGCCGGACCGCCGGGCCGGCGCCGTACGGATCTGGTCGGCGAGCGCCGCGCTGGCGGCGGCGGCCGGGCCGGTCTTCGGCGGGCTGCTCGTCAGCGCGTCGTGGCGGTGGATCTTCCTGGTGAACATCCCCATCGGCGTCCTCGCGCTGGTCGTGGCCGTACGCATCGTCCCCGACTCCAAGGAGGCGGCGATGACCCGGCTGCCCGATCTGCCGGGGGCCGCTCTGCTGACGGGTTCGATCGGGCTGCTGGCACTCGGCCTGGTGAAGCTCAACGACTGGTCCGCGGTACGGACGTCCGCCGTGCTGGCCGGTGCGGTCCTCGGGATCGCGGTGTTCTGGTTCCGGTCGCGGCGCCATGCCTCCCCGGTGATCGAACCGGCGCTGCTGCGGGTGCGGGCCTTCGTCTGGTCGAACGTGACGGCGATCGCCTTCAGCGCGGCCTTCGCCGCCAACCTGCTCACCGCGATCCTGTGGATGCAGCAGGTCTGGCACTACTCCGCGCTGCGTACGGGACTCGGGATCGCCCCGGGCCCGCTGATGGTCCCGCTGGCCGCGCTCGTGGCCGCGAAGCTGGCGACGCGCGTACCGGCAGGCCGGATGGTCGCCGCCGGCTGTCTGCTGTGCACCGCCGGTGTGCTGCTGATGGCCGCGAGCATCGGGCAGGACCCGCACTACGCCGACGAGTTGCTGCCCGGCTGGCTGGTGGGCGGCGTCGGGGTGGGCCTCGCGCTCCCCACGATCCTCGCCACCGCCACGACCGACCTGCCGGCCGCCCGGTTCTCCACGGGCAGCGCGGTGGTCAACATGAGCCGGCAGATCGGCAGCGTGCTGGGGATCAGCCTGCTGGTCGCGATCCTCGGCACCCCGCTCACCTACGACGCGACCCACGAGGCGTTCGTCGACGCCTGGATCGCGATCGGGATCTTCATGATGCTCGGCGCCGCGACCGCGTTCGGTATGACCTCGCGTCCTGCCGCCCGTGGATCCCGGGCGCCGGCGAGCACGTAACCATCTCCTTCGAGAGGAAACGTCATGAACACAGGCATCAACCTGGGCAACGGCACCAACCTCGCCACCGGCACCGACGGTACGAGCACGAGCAAGACGCGCGTCGTCTTCGTCGACTGTCTGCCCGCGCTCACCCTCGGCCCGCAGCTCTCGCTGGCTCGCTTCGGTGAGATCGGTCTCGACCGGTCCACCCCCGACACCTTCGAGCGCTACCTGCACGACCTCGAACCGGGCACCGAACTCGCCGTCGCCTTCATCGGCGGCAGCGGCTCCTCCGCCCCGGCGGCGGTCCGGGCCCTGCGCGGCATGCGCGGCTTCGCCAAGACCCGGGTGTACGTCGTCGGCGACGGCGCCGGCGGCCAGGTACCCGGCTGGGCCGAGGTGCACGACGTCGAAGACATCATCGCCCCCGCCGCCTTCGACGGGTTCGGCTTCGCCGACACCGTCGAGATAGGCATGCGGGCCCACGGCTCGCTGATCCTCGACCCGCTGTACACGGACTTCTACCTCGACATGACGTGGAACAAGATCTTCGACTGGTTCGAGACGACCCGCTGGGACTGGCGTGAGCTGGACCTCGACAAGCTCAAGCCCGAGCTGATGAGCGCCGAGGAGATCGACTTCCTCACCGAGGCGGCGATCATCGAGTTCGGCACCCTGCCCGGCGCGCACAACTTCCTGCGCGAGTGGGAGGGCGAGACCAGCTTCTCGTCCTGGGCGCTGAGCTGGGGCGCCGAGGAGGCGCGGCACTCGCTCGTACAGGCCCGCTGCCTCGACAAGCTGGGCGTCAAGGTCCGTTCCAAGCACGCGCTGTACAAGCGCGAGCCGTACCCGATCGGCGACACCCGCGTCGGCACCCTGATGATGAACATCATCTCCGAGGCCCGCGCCGCCGAGCTCTACCGCGCGCTCGCCGCCGAGACCAAGGAGCCCGTCGTCAGGGGCATCTGGAAGCTCCTCGGCCGCGACGAGTCCCGGCACGCCCGCGCCTTCTACGTCTTCACGCAGGAGCTGTGCGACGGCAACCGGGAGAGCCAGATCGCCGCGCTCAAGATGGCGTACGTCTGGCTGGCCGACCGCAGCGACGGGCTCAAGCACCCCGCCGGGCACTTCTACCCGCACTCGACCTCGGCGAAGGGCGTGCGGCGCATCGAGACGATCCAGGACGGCGCCACCGACGCGGCCGACGGCAAGGTCCTCTCCATGGTCCGGCGGCTGGTCGAGGACGACTCGATCGAGTCGTCGAAGGACCTCAAGCGCAAGCTCCGCTCGCTCATCTGAACCGGTGTCGGCCCCGGCGCGAGCCGGCGGCCGACGACCGGACAGCGGCCGACGACCGACGACTGAGGAGCGAAGTCTTGCCCGAGTCAGCGTTCAACGACAGCGCGAGCGGAGCGGCGGCCGACACGGCCAACTGCTTCGGCTGCGCTCCGCACAATCCCATCGGGCTGCGGCTGGTCTTCGAGGAGGAAGGCAACGGATTCGGCACCCGGATCAAGCTCGGCGCCGACTACGAGTCGTTCCCGGGCGTCATCCACGGCGGCATCGTCGCCGCGATCCTGGACGAGACGCTGGCCCAGGCCGTGTACCGGTCGGACCGGATCTCCGCCTTCACCACCGGCCTGCGCATCCGTTACGGCAGGCCCATGGAGACCGGCGCCGAGTACACGGCCCACGCCGAGATCACCAAGCGCGACGCCCTCTCGGTACGGGCCTCCGGCGAGATCAGGCTGCCGGGCGGCGATCTCGTGGCCGCGGCCGACGGCACGTTCCATCTGCTCACGGACGAGGTCCTCGGCACGTACGGCACCCGCCTGCCGACCGAACTCGTCGACGCGCTCCGCGCCTCCAACAGAACCGTCACCCAGGGGGATTGATCACATGGACACCACCGAGACCACCGACACCACGGCCGCGGCCGGCACCACGGACCTCACCACCGAGGCCATCCACGAGAAGATCCGCCAGATCATCGGCGCCGAACTCGACACCCCGGCCGAGGGCCTGACACCCGACCAGCACTTCCGGTCCCTGCCCAACGTCGACTCCATGCGGGTCCTGCAGATCGTCCTCAACACCGAGAAGGCCTTCGACATCGAGATAGAGGACGAGGTCACCTTCCGGGTCCAGACGGTCGGGGAGTTCCAGGGCGTGGTGGTGGAGCTGTGCGGGCAGAAGAGCTCGGCGTGATCACCGGCGAGGGCGGCGGGAGCCTGGTCGACGCGCTCGCCGCCGTCGCCGCCCGGGGATCGGGCCACGGTATGCGCCTGTTCCGCGGGGACGAGGAGGCCGAGCGCGTCACGTTCGGCCGGCTCTACACCGAGGCCGGCGAGGTCGCCTGCGGGCTGCTCGAACGCGGGGTCGTACGGGGGGAGCGGGTCGCGATCGCGCTGCCCACCTCGATCGACTTCGCCAGGGCGTTCTTCGGCGTGCTCGCCGCCGGCGCGGTGCCGGTGCCGGTACCGCCGCCGGTGCGCTTCGCCTCGCTCGACATCCATCTGAGGCGGATCGCCCTGGTGATGCGCCAGTCCAAGGTGCGGGTCGTGCTCTCGGACAAGATGCTGGGCGGGCTGCTGGAGCCGACGCTCGGCGGCGCCGACGGCGAGTTCAAGATCCTCGACGTCGCCCTGACGCGTGCGCCGTCTCCGGTGTACGTGGACGTGGCGGCGGACGATCCGGCGCTGGTGCAGTACACCTCCGGGACCAGCGCGTCGCCGAAGGGCGTCGTCCTGACCCATGCCAACCTCCTCGCGAACGTCGATGCGATTGCCGGGGGGCTCGGCATCGACGACAGCGATGTGAGCTGCAACTGGCTGCCGCTCTTCCACGACATGGGGCTGATCGGCGCCTTCCTCTCGCCGGCGCTGAACGACGCCGAGACATATCTGCTGCCGCCCGAGGACTTCCTCCGGGACCCGGGGCGGTGGCTGCGGATCATCAGCCGGTACGGGGTGACCGCGACGACCGCGCCCAACTCCGGCTATTTGTACGCCCTGCGGCGTACCCCGGCCGCGCGTGTGCCCGAACTCGACCTGTCGCGCTGGCGCTCCGCGCTCAATGGCGCGGAGCTGATCGATCCGGACACGCTGCGCCGGTTCTCGGCGCACTTCGCCCCCGCCGGGTTCCGCCCCGACGCCTTCCTGCCGGTGTACGGCCTGGCGGAGGGCAGCCTCGCGGTGACGTTCGCGCCGACGGGCAGGGCGGTGCGTACGACATGGGTGCGGCGCGAGCCGCTCTCCCGGGGCGTGGTGGTCCCCGCCCCGGCCGGTGGCGAGGGCGCCGACGCGGGACGGGAGATCGTCTCGGTCGGCTTCCCGGTGGCGAACACCGAGGTCAGGCTTGTCGGCGAGGACGGTACGGAGGTGACCGACCCCTCACTGGTCGGCGAGATCCAGATCCGGGGCGCCTCGGTGATGCGCGGTTACGAGGACAACGAGCCGGCGACCCGGGCCACCGTCCTTCCCGGCGGCTGGGTCTCCACCGGCGATCTGGGCTTCCGTCAGGACGGCGAACTCTTCATCGCGGGACGGAGGAAGGAGGTGATCATCGTCTTCGGCCAGAACTACTACGCGAGCGACATCGAGTCCGTCGCGGGCCGGGTCGACGGGGTCACGAACGAGGCCGTCCTCGCAGCGGCGGTGACGTTCCCCGACGGCGAGGGGCTGGTGCTCGTCGCCGAGACGAAGGAGTCCGAGGCCGGGGCCCGCGAGGAGCTGATCGCCCGGCTGCGGTTCGCCGTGTCCGACTCTCTGGGCCTCACGCCGCGGGACATCGTTCTCGTACGCAGGGGGCGACTCCCGCGCACCTCCAGCGGGAAGCTTCAACGGCACGGGGTGGAAGAGGTGCTGGCAGCGGCCGGCGCCGACCCCGTATGACGGACCGACGAAGAGAAGGTGACTGACCTCATGAGCGCGGACCCCACTCCGGCGACCGGCACCACGCCCCCGGCGGACCCCACTCCCGAACTCACCGCGACGCAGCGCGAGGAACTGCTGCGCCGCTCGTGGATGGCGACCGACGGCCTCTGGTACTACCAGACCGCGATGTCGGGCGGCATCGACGGCGCCAACGAGGCGAACATCGCCGTCGTACGCGAGTTCGGGCGCCAGGAGATGGTCCGGCTGATGCGCGGTCTCGGCATCGAGAAGGTCGAGACCGTCGAGCAGTACCGCCGGCTGTTCCGGGCGGCCGTGGATCTCTATCTCGGCTCGCTGTTCGAGGCCGAGGAGTCCTTCGACGGCGGCACGCACGACCTCAAGGTCATCACGTGCTTCGCCTACAAGGGCGTCAAGAAGGCGGGAATCGACAAGGTCTACCACTGCGGTCCGGGCGAGCGGCTGACCGGCTGGCTCAAGGCGATGGATCTGCCCGACGACATCGATCCGGACGTCGGGCTCTGCCAGATGGCCCACACCGGCTCCTGCGGTTACCGGCTCCAGGTGGGGCTGCCGCACGAATCCTGAGCTCACGCAGGCTTGACCGAACTCATAGCAGAGTTTTACTACGGAATGTAGGTGTTTGGCAGAATTGTGGTGAATATTGTTTCTTGAAAGCCCCGCTTGGCCACGTATACTCCCTAAATATCACGTGGGAGGCTGCGGGATACAGGCGGGGGGCTGCCGTGGCGATCGATCCGAAAGGGCATGCCGGAAATTCCGGGCTGCCGAACGAAGTTCGCGCGAAGATTGTTGACCCATTCTTTCAGCAATTGCGGGCGATGGACAGCCCGTTGCTCGAAGAGCCTCAGATAAGCGCGTTACTCGTCAATCAGGTCCATTTACTGCTGGACGACATAGCGCGAGGCGCGCGGACCGGTTTCGGCAGCAGGACCGCGCCGAGCCAGGAATCCCTCACGGCCGCCGCCGAATTCAGCAGGACCAGGGCGTCGCGCGGTATCCATCCGACCGAGACGGTCCGGGCCGCCGAGCTGTTCTTCGAGATGGCGCTTCCCGTCGTCGTACACGAGTATCTGCCCGCCACACCCTCGGCGGACGAGTTCCTGGACACCGCGCTGACACTGAACGACGCGGTGATGACACAGATCGCGCTCGGCTGTGTCGGCTACATTAAATTCCTGCGCGAGAAACTGCACAGTTCCCATATCGACGAGCGCCGCAGGCTCGCCCGGGATCTGCACGACCGGGTCGCGCACGAAGTCCTGGTGGCCATGCTGGAACTGGAGCTGTGCGAACCGCTGATCCAGAGCGAGAGCGCCGTCGTACGGTCGAAGCTGAAATCGGCCGAGGAGGCGCTCAAGGTGGCGCTGCGGGAAATCGGTGATCTCTCGGGTGAGTTGCGGGAATCGGTCTCCGACACCAATCTTGAGCAGGCCCTCACCAAATTCCTCGAATTCACCGTGCCGGACCGTGTCCGGGCCGAGCTGACCGTCACGGGAAATGTCGACGACATACCGGCGGCAGCGGCGGAGGAGCTCTACTTCATCATTCGCGAGGCGGCCAGGAACGCGCTGCGCCACTCCGGCCCCGACGAACTGTGGATCTCCCTCAGGATCACGGAGACGCTGGTCCAGGCCTCCGTCATCGACGACGGCGCGGGCTTCGAGGTGGCCTCGCTCGCCGCCAAGACCCGGCGGGGCGGTCTGATCTCGATCCGCGAGCGGGCCGAACTGCTCGGCGGGAACGCCGGCATCCACAGTTCGGTCGGCGGCGGGACGACGGTCAACGTCTCGATTCCGCTGGTCAACTGGCGTCGGCATGACTGACGCCCAGAGCCCTCCGAGGACCGATGTCACCAGCGTCGTCGTGGCGGACGACCACACCCTCTTCCGGGAGCTGCTGGCTGATCTGCTCTCCCTTGAGGACTGGCTGGAAGTCGTCGCCCAGGGTGCGAGCGGCACCGAAGCCGTCAAGCTGGTGCGCAGCCACCGGCCGGGTATCGCCGTGCTCGACGTACAGATGCCGGGACCGGGCATCCGCGCGACCGTACGCGAGATCGTCAGGCACTGCCCCGAGACCCGCTGCATCGTGCTGACCATGCACGACGACCCTGTCCTGCTCAGGGACGTCCTGGACGACGGCGCCACCGCCTATCTGCTGAAGTCGGTCTCCAGCCGCGAGCTGGTCACCTCGATCCACTCCGTGATCCGTGAGCCGGAGAGGATCCACTTCTCGGTCTCCCGGAACATGATCAAGGAGTTCGGCGGGCCGGCCGGGGACCGGCTCCTGTCCGCGCGCGAGGTCGAGGTGCTCAGTTACGTCGCCCAGGCGCGCAGCAACGCGGAGATCGCGGCGGCGCTCTTCCTGGCCGAGACCACCGTCAAGCGGCATCTGACGAACGCCTACCGGAAGCTCGGCGCGGTGTCGCGCGTGGACGCGATCCGCCGGGCGATGGACGCCGGGATCATCGCGCCGTACCCGCAGCCGTGACTCGTTCCGGACTCGCTCCGGGCCTGTTCCGTGCTCGCTCCGTGCTCGCTCCGTGCTCGTTTCACGCGTGGATCGCTCCGCGCCCGACTCACTCCGGCCGGTGCTCGGGCCCGCCGAAGTCGGGGCTGGAGAAGTCCGGGCTGGAGTAGGTCGGGCGCTGGCCGGTCGTCGCGCCGTCGTCCGGGCTGGAGAAGTCCGGGCGGCTGTAGCCCATCTTCGGCAGATGCCGCGCCGGGCGTACCTTCGGCGCCGGCTCCACGCCGGGCGCGGCCAGGGCTTCCCGCAGGAACGGCAGAATGCCTCGTTCCAGTACGGCCGTGCGCCATGCCTCACGGGCCTCCGACACCTCGTCGGGCCACGCGCCCTCCGCCTGGCCGGCCGAGACCTGGGTCGCGCCGTTGCGCAGGGCGGTGATCAGCAGCCCGGCCGCGGCGACGGCCAGACCGACGGCCGTGACGGCGCCGAAGAACCAGCCGACGGTCAGCAGCGTGTCGGAGAAGGCGGGGACCGGGCTGAGCATGCGCAGGATGTACCCCACGAGCAGGAAGACCACGGCCGCGGCGCCCGCGAGGACCGGGACCAGGACGGCGACGACGGCGGCGAGGCCGGCGCCGGTCTCGGCGGTCCCCTGCACGGCCGGGCTCAGTACGGAGCTGCCCACCGGAGCGGCGGCCGTGGTGCGGAATTCCTCCCGGACCTTCGCGTAGTGCTCGTACTCGACCGCCGCCGCGTCGGTTATCAGAGACGTCGCGTTGAGGGCCAACGTGCGCAGTTGTTCGGCGTTGAGGCGCTGCCCGACATCGGCCAGATCAGGACGGTCGTGCGCGTGGCGCAGCGTCTCGTCGAGAATCCGCTCGAAATCGGCGCGATCCTCGTTCAGCAGATGCGGAGCGCTGTTCATGTGCATCCCCCGATGCTCCGTAGGGCCGGATTGTCCGTACAGAACGGACGATTGGCGAAAACGGAGGAGAGCCTGCTACGGATGAGCCGATGGTAGAGCGATTAAGGCACGGGGTGACAGGGGGTTCACCGAAAACACCTGCCCCCACTCTGTTCAGTTATGCAACGGGAGCTGTACGACCAGAAGCTTTCCGGCCATGGTCACTCCGCCGTCCATGGCGATGGCGAGCCCGTCCGCGTACACATGCGGTCCGTCGACGACGGGTCCCGCGTTCTCCTCGCCGTCCGAGGCGTCCTCGGTGCCGACTTCGCCCAGCAGATAGGGAATCGGGCTGTGGCCGTGGACGATACGCCGCCCGCCGTACGCGGCCATCAGTTCCCTGGCGGCGTCCGAGCCGCCGTTGTCGCGGAACGCGAAGCGCTTGGTGAGTTTGCGGAAGATGTCCCAGCACTCGTCCGCGTCGTTGCGCGTGAGGATGGCGCGGACGTTGTCGTTGACGTCCTCGATGGTCGCGCCGTAGTCGAGATACGCGGTCGTGTCGGAGTGCATCAGCAGATGCCCGTCCTCCTCGACGAGGGCGTCGAGCCGGGACATCCACTGGAGATGGACGTCCTGGAGGCGCTCCATGTCCGTCTTCTGGCCGCCGTTCAGCAGCCAGGCGGCCTGGAAGGTGGCGGTGCCGGCCCCGGAGTTGACGGGGGTGTCGCCGAAGCGGCGGGCGCCGAGAAGGAGCAGTTCGTGATTGCCCATCAGGGCCTTGCAGTAGCCGCCGGCGGCGGCGGCCTCGGCGGAGAGCCGCATGACGAGGTCGATGACGCCGACACCGTCGGGGCCCCGGTCGGTGAAGTCGCCGAGGAACCAGAGACGGGTGTTGCCCGCGGCCCAGCCGCCGTCGCCGTCGATGAGGCCCTGTCCGGCGAGGGCGGCGACGAGCTCGTCGAGATAGCCGTGGACGTCGCCGACGACGAAGAGCGGGCCGAGGCCGTCCGCCGTGCCGGGGCTCTCGACCGGCTCGACGGTCACCCGCACGGTGTCACCGCGGTTGATCACCGGCAGGTCGCGCTCGGTGGGGGTGTAGCCCTCGGGCATCTCGTCGAGGGGAATGGCGTTGCCGGGGTGGCCGGTGGGGGTGGCGTCGGCGACCGGCACGGCCGGTGTGGCGGCCGTCAGGGGCGCTCCGGGGACGGCGGGAGGCGCGCCCACGAGGCTGCGTGGATCGGGAGCTGACGGGGCGTCAGGGACGCTCGTGGCCACCGGCGTCGGCGTCGCCCCGGAGACGGCCTCCGCCTCCTCGGGCGTCGGGAAGGGGACGCCCCGGGGATCCGTACGCGGTGCGATGCCGATTCCCGTCGGAACGCCGGCCCGCGTGGCGGCGGGCCGGTCGTCGGACGTCTCGGACGGTGCGGGCTCGAAGGCCCCCGACGAGGGGGTCACCGCGGGCGCGGCGACCGGGGCCGGCGTGGACGCGGGCGCGGGGGCCACGGCCACCGGCGCGTCGGCCGGCGCGGAAGCGACCGCCGCCACCTGGGGCGCGGTCTCGTCGGAGGGACCGGACTCCCCGGTCGGCGCCGTCTCTTCGGGCGGCGCGGGCTGCCCCGGCTGCACGGGAACCTGCGTGTACGGCGGCACCCGGAAATCGCGCAGCGTCGCCGTGCGCACCACGGGTCCCTGACCGGTCCCGGCCCCCTGAGTCATCGACCCCTCCACCACCGTCGCGCCGCCGTACACCTCTCGGGTCCGCCTGTTCGGGCGGGACATCCCCACCGGAGGTAGGGGAAGGTCCGCGGTGTCGTGCGCCCATCATAGGAATGGAGCCACCCCTGTGTGACGCACCAGGGGTGGTCAATCCGATTCCACCCACGTTTCGTCGTCTGTTTTACGCGGATCGCCCGAATTGTGTGACGCGGAGTGTCCCCGTCCGCCTCAGTCTCTGGCCGGAGACCTCGGAGCGCTGACCGTGGTACGGGGCGGGCGCCGCTGGGAGGAGGTCCGGACGATCAGCTCCGTGGGTATCACCTGCTCCACGGGACGCCCGGTGTCGATCCCCTCGATGGCGTCGATGAGGAGCTGTACGACGGCGGTGCCGATACGGCGCGGTTTGAGCGAGAGCGTCGTGATGGGCGGTTCGGTGGTCGCGTACACGGTGGACTCGCTGCAGCAGACCAGCAGCAGATCCTCGGGCACCCGCAGGCCGTACCGCCGCGCGGCGGCCAGCAGATCGGTGCCGTTGGGATCGAAGAGCCCGTAGACCGCGTCGGGCCGGTCGGGTCTGGCGAGCAGCCGGTCGGCGGCGACCGCCCCGGCGCAGGGGTCGTGCGCGGGGTAGGACTCGTAGACGGGGTCCTGTCCGACACGCTCGCACCAGCGCAGATACGCGGTGGTGGAGAGCCGGGTGTAGGTGTCGGTGGTGGTCCCGGTGAGGAGCCCGATCCGGCGGGCGCCGGCCGCGGCGAGATGGTCGAGGAGATCGAGGACGGCGGCCTCGTGGTCGTTGTCGACCCAGGCGGTGACGGGGAGGGTGCCGGCCGGGCGGCCGTCGGAGACGACGGGCAGGCCCTGGCGGACGAGCTCGGTGACGACCGGGTCGTGGTCGGAGGGGTCGATGACGACGGTGCCGTCGAGTGCGACGTTCGACCAGACGTCGTGCCGGGAGGTGGCGGGGAGGATGACGAGGGCGTAGCCCCGGGCGAGCGCCGCGGAGGTCGCGGCCCGTGCCATCTCGGCGAAGTAGGCGAATTCGGTGAAGGTGAAAGGTTCATCCCCGTACGTGGTGACGGTCAGGCCGATCAGCCCTGACTTGCCGGTACGGAGGGTTCGGGCCGCTGCGGACGGGCGGTAGCCCAGCCGCTCGGCGACTTCTCGGACATGTCGGCGTGTGGCGTCGGGTAACCGCCCCTTGCCGTTGAGCGCGTCGGAGACGGTCGTGATGGAGACACCGGCTGCGGCGGCCACGTCCCGGATGCCCGCCCGACCTTGCCGGCTGCCCCGGCGGGATGTGTCCGTCCGGCTCACCTGGTGTTTCCCTGCTGGTGTCATGGCGAGCCGATAGTAGGGCTCATCAAGGTGGTGAGGCCGGTCGCATATTCACCTCCCAAGAGTCACGTTTCTGCATGATCAACAACGCTCAAGGGACATGGAAATCAAGGTCGTTGAGCGATTCGGTACTGGTCTGTCAAGTGTGGAGCTGGATGGGCCTGGCGACTGTCCGATGTTTCGAAGAGGTCTCAACTCACCCCCACGGGGGACGCGCGCCACGGAGTGAGCCACCGGCGCGCGCCAGGTCCGGGAGCGCTCCCCCTGTCGGGGCCCGGTCTCCGGGGCCCCGGCGGGCCCTTCGGACCCGTGCCGTTCCGGCCCGGGGCCCGGTTCCGGGACGGGTATTCGCGGGACCCGCCAATCCTCTTAAGGTGAGCAGTATTGGTACATCCGCATGAGGTGGCCGATCATGTGTACGGACCCCCGCATGTGACCCCCGCATGTGTACCGACCCCCAGAGCGCCCGAGGAGGATCCGCGGTGAGCGACACGAGCCCGAAGCTGCGCGCCGAGCTGGACGGCATTCCGATGTACAAGCCGGGCAGGCCGGCGGCGGTGGGCGAGCCCGTCTCGTACAAACTGTCGTCGAACGAGAACCCCTACCCGCCGCTGCCGGGCGTGATGGAGTCCGTGCTGGCCTCGGCCGGCGCGTTCAACCGCTACCCCGACATGGCGTGCACCGGGCTGATCGGCGAGCTGGCCGACCGCTTCGACGTGCCGGCCTCGCACGTGGCGACGGGCACCGGCTCCGTCGGGGTCGCCCAGCAGCTGCTCCAGGCGACCTCGGGCCCCGGCGACGAGGTGATCTACGCCTGGCGTTCCTTCGAGGCGTATCCGATCATCACGCAGATCTCGGGCGCGGCGTCGGTGAGGGTGCCCCTGGACGCGGACCAGGTGCACGACCTGGACGCGATGGCGGACGCGATCACCGACCGGACCCGGATGATCTTCGTCTGCAACCCCAACAACCCCACCGGCACCGTTGTCCGCCGGGCCGAGCTGGAGCGGTTCCTCGACCGGGTGCCGACCGACATCCTGGTGGTGCTGGACGAGGCGTACCGCGAGTTCATCCGCGACACGGACGTCCCCGACGGCGTCGAGATCTACCGTGAGCGGCCCAACGTGGCGGTGCTGCGGACCTTCTCCAAGGCGTACGGCCTGGCGGGGCTGCGGGTCGGTTTCGCCATCGCCCACGAACGGGTGGCCGCCGCCCTGCGCAAGACGGCGGTGCCCTTCGGTGTGAGCCAGATCGCACAGGACGCGGCGGTCGCCTCGCTGCGCGCCGAGGACGAGCTGCTGGAGCGGGTGGCGGAGCTGGTCCTGGAGCGGGCCCGGGTGTACGAGGCGCTGCGCGGCCAGGGCTGGACGGTGCCCGAGACGCACGCCAACTTCGTCTGGCTGGGGCTGGGGGACCGTACGACCGACTTCGCGGCCGAGTGCGAGCGCGCGGGTGTGACGATCCGGCCGTTCGCGGGCGAGGGCGTACGGGTCACGATCGGCGAGTACAAGGCGAACGATCTCTTCCTGCGGACGGCGGAGTCGTTCCGCGGCGAGTCCTCGGCCGGCTGAGCGGGGCCGGCCGCAGGGCCGACCGAGCGGGGCCGAGCGGGGCCGCGCGGGGCGCCACGGCGCACGGTCACGGCGGGATGTTCGAAGGGGGACCCCCCCCTTGAAGATCCGGTCGGGCCGTGCGCCATACTTTTGCTTGTGAATGTGAACGCGTTCACAAGCACGCTCGAAGCTTCCTGGTTCGTCCGGTTCCTACCGGGACCTTCAGGACAAGCTGCCGCCCCGCCAAGGGGCCTGTAAGGAGAAGGAGAGAGACGACGTGGACATCGCACTGGCCCCCGAGACTCTCGCGCGATGGCAGTTCGGCATCACCACCGTCTACCACTTCCTCTTCGTCCCGCTCACGATCTCGCTCGCCGCGCTGACCGCCGGTCTGGAGACCGCGTGGGTGCGGACGTCGAACCCGAAGTACCTCAGGGCGACGAAGTTCTGGGGCAAGCTCTTCCTGATCAACATAGCCATGGGCGTCGTCACCGGCATCGTGCAGGAGTTCCAGTTCGGTATGAACTGGTCGGACTACTCCCGCTTCGTCGGCGACGTCTTCGGCGCCCCCCTCGCCTTCGAGGCGCTGATCGCCTTCTTCTTCGAGTCCACCTTCATCGGCCTGTGGATCTTCGGCTGGGACAAGCTGCCCAAGAAGATCCATCTCGCCTGCATGTGGATGGTCTCGATCGGCACGATCCTCTCCGCCTACTTCATCCTGGCCGCCAACTCCTGGATGCAGCACCCGGTCGGCTACCGCGTGAACGAGGAGCGCGGCCGGGCCGAGCTCACCGACTTCTGGGCCGTACTGACGCAGAACACCGCGCTCGCCCAGTTCGCCCACACCATGACCGCGGCCTTCATGGTCGGCGGCGCCTTCATGGTCGGTATCTCCGCCTTCCACCTCGCGCGCCGGGGACGCGAGGGGCACCGGGAGCACATCCCCGTGATGCGGACCTCGCTCCGGCTCGGACTGGTCACCCTGGTCACGGCGGGCCTGCTCACCGCCGTCAGCGGCGACACGCTCGGCAAGATCATGTACGAGCAGCAGCCCATGAAGATGGCCGCGGCCGAGGCCCTCTGGGACGGCGAGGCGCCCGCGCCGTTCTCGCTCTTCGCCTACGGGGACGTGGACAAGGGCCACAACAAGGTCGCCGTCGAGGTCCCCGGCGTGCTGTCCTTCCTGGCCCACAGCGACTTCGAGTCCTTCGTCCCCGGCATCAACGACGTACAGAAGGCCGAGCAGGAGAAGTTCGGGCCCGGCGACTACCGGCCCAACATCCCCGTCGCGTACTGGGGCTTCCGCTGGATGATCGGCTTCGGCATGGCGTCGCTGGGCATCGGCCTCCTGGGGCTCTGGCTGACCCGGCGGAGGTTCCTGCTGCCGGAGGCGCTGCGGACGGCCGAGGACGAGGTGCCGCGTCTGGTGCTCTTCCGCGCCAAGGCGCTGAGCCCACGGTTCGCCCATATGTACTGGCTGGTCGCCCTGTGGACGATGCTCTTCCCGCTGATCGCCAACTCCTGGGGCTGGATCTTCACCGAGACCGGCCGGCAGCCCTGGGTGGTCTACGGCGTGCTGCGCACCGCCGACGCCGTCTCCCCCGGCACCTCGCAGGCCGAGGTCCTCACCTCGATGATCGTCTTCACCCTCCTCTACGCGGTGCTCGCCGTGATCGAGGTCAGGCTGCTCGTGAAGTACGTCAAGGCGGGACCGCCGGAGCTCACGGACGACGACCTCAACCCACCCACGAAGATCGGCGGCCACGACTCGAAGGACGCCGACCGCCCGATGGCCTTCTCGTACTGAGGAGTTGAACCGAATCATGGAACTCCACGACGTCTGGTTCGTAACGATCGCCGTCCTGTGGACCGGCTACTTCTTCCTCGAGGGCTTCGACTTCGGGATCGGCGTCCTGACGAAGCTGCTCGCGCGGGACCGCAAGGAACGCAGGGTGCTCATCAACACCATCGGGCCCGTCTGGGACGGCAACGAGGTGTGGCTGCTGTCGGCGGGCGGCGCGACCTTCGCGGCGTTCCCCGAGTGGTACGCCACCCTCTTCTCCGGCTTCTATCTGCCGCTGCTGGTCATCCTGGTCTGTCTCATCGTGCGCGGTGTCGCCTTCGAGTACCGCGCCAAACGGCCCGAGGAGCGCTGGCAGCGCAACTGGGAGCACGCGATCTTCTGGACCTCGCTGCTGCCCGCGGTGCTCTGGGGCGTGGCCTTCGGGAACATCGTGCGCGGCGTGAAGATCGACGCGGACATGGAGTACGTGGGCACCCTGGCCGATCTCCTCAATCCGTACGCGCTCCTCGGCGGGCTCGTGACGCTGACCCTCTTCACCTTCCACGGCGCGGTGTTCGCGGCGCTCAAGACGGTGGGGGACATCCGGGTGCGGGCGCGGAAGCTCGCGTTCACGCTGGGGCTGCTCACCGCCGCGCTGGCGCTGGCGTTCCTGGGCCGGACCCAGCTCGACAGCGGTGACGGCGGGAGCCTGGCCGCGATGGTCGTGGCCGTGGTGGCGCTGGCCGGCGCCGTGGTGGCGATCAGGGCGGGGCGTGAGGGGTGGTCGTTCGCGCTCTCGGGTCTGACGATCGTGGCCACCGTCGCGATGCTCTTCCTGACGCTCTTCCCGAACGTCATGCCGTCCTCGCTCGACGCGGAGTGGAGTCTGACGGTGACGAACGCGTCGTCGACGCCGTACACGCTGAGGATCATGACCTGGTGCGCGGGCATCGCGACGCCGTTGGTGCTGCTCTACCAGGGCTGGACGTACTGGGTCTTCCGCAAGCGCATCGGTACACAGCACATAGCGGACGCGCACTAGGGGCTCCGATGGCTCTCGAACTGGTGGGTGGGTGTTTCACGTGAAACCAATCGATCCGCGTCTGCTGCGGTACGCGCGGGCCACCCGGCGCTTCCTGGTGGCGGTGGTGGTCCTGGGACTGGCCGGTGCGGGGCTGGTCGTGGCCCAGGCGATGGTCATCGCCGAGGTGGTGGTGGGGGCGTTCGAGGACGGCCTCGATGTCTCCGGGCTGCGTACACCGCTTCTTCTGCTCGGCGCGATCGCCGTCGGACGCGGGCTGGTCGCCTGGCTCACGGAACTCGCCGCCCACCGGGCGAGCGCGGCGGTCAAGTCCGAGCTGCGGGGGCGGCTGCTGGAGAGAGCCGCCGAGCTGGGGCCCGGCTGGCTGAGCGGTCAGCGCACCGGCTCGCTCGTCGCGCTGGCGACCCGTGGCGTGGACGCGCTCGACGACTACTTCGCGCGCTATCTGCCGCAGCTCGGGCTCGCGGTGGTGGTGCCGGTGGCCGTACTGGCGCGGATCGTCACCGACGACTGGGTGTCGGCGGGCGTCATCGTGCTGACGCTGCCGCTGATTCCGCTCTTCATGGTGCTCATCGGCTGGGCCACGCGGTCCCGGATGGACCGGCAGTGGCAGTTGCTGTCGCGGCTGTCGGGCCACTTCCTGGACGTGGTCGCCGGGCTGCCGACGCTGAAGGTCTTCGGGCGGGCGAAGGCCCAGGCGGAGTCGGTGCGGGAGATCACCTCCGAGTACCGGCGCGCCACCCTTCGTACGCTGCGCATCGCCTTCCTGTCGTCCTTCGCGCTGGAGCTGCTGTCGACCCTGTCAGTGGCGCTGGTGGCGGTGGGCATCGGAATGCGGCTGGTCCACGGGGATCTGGATCTCTACACGGGCCTGGTGGTGCTGATCCTGGCGCCGGAGGCGTATCTGCCGCTGCGGCAGGTGGGCGCGCAGTACCACGCGGCGGCCGAGGGGCTGGCAGCGGCGGAGGAGATCTTCGCGGTGCTGGAGACGGCGCCTCCGGGTCCGGGCGGCGGCGCGGACGTGCCGGATGGTGGCGCGGTTGTGCCGGGCGGTGGACTGGACGTGCCGGGTGGCGGCACGGTTGTGCCGGGGTCGCTCCGGCTGGAGCTGGAGGGGGTGACCGTGCGCCACGAGGGCCGTACGGCGCCCTCGTTGGACGCCGCCACGCTGGTGGTCGAACCGGGGGAGACGGTCGCGCTGGTCGGCCCGAGCGGGGCGGGCAAGACGACGCTGCTCAACGTGCTGCTCGGTTTCACCGCGCCGACGGAGGGCCGGGTACGGGTGGGCGGGCGTGATCTGTCGTCCCTCGATCCCGACCGCTGGCGCGAGCGGATCGCCTGGGTGCCGCAGCACCCGTACCTCTTCGCGGGGACGATCGCCGAGAACGTACGCCTGGCCCGCCCGGACGCCGACGAGGCCGCCGTACGGAACGCGCTGCGGGACGCGGGGGCGTACGACTTCGTGGCCGCGCTCCCCCAGGGTGTGGACACCCCTCTGGGTGAGGGCGGCACGGGTCTGTCGGCCGGGCAGCGCCAGCGGCTCGCCCTGGCCCGCGCCTTCCTCGCCGACCGGCCGCTGCTCCTGCTCGACGAGCCGACGGCGGCGCTGGACGGGGAGACGGAGGCGGGCATCGTGGACGCCGTCCGCCGGCTGGCGGTGGGCCGCACGGTGGTGCTGGTGATCCACCGCCCCGCGCTGCTTCCGCTGGCGGACCGGGTGATCGAGCTGGGAGGAGGGCGCGGGGCACCGGGCGGATCTCGCGTGGCGCCCGACGGGCGGCTCGGTGCGGCGACCGTCGGCACTCGGCCGCCCGGTGCGGGCCCGGTGGGGGTGGCGGCAGCCGTGGGTCCCGACGGGGTGCTGAGCGAGCCGCTCGGTACGGGCGGATCCGCGGCGGTGGCGGGTGCGCCCGGTACCGGGCCCGGGAGGGGGATCGGCGCGGGGTTCGGCACGGCGGACGGTGACTCGGCGGGGGATGCCGTGGGGGCTGATGCCCCCACCCGGCCGCCGGGTCGGGGAGCCGGCCGCGGCGGGGGCGCCGGGGCCCGCCCCCTCGCCCGTACGCGCGCCGCCGTCGGTGCCCTGCGCGGGCGCTTCGTCCTGGCCCTGGTGCTGGGGAGCCTGGCGCTCGGGTCCGCCGTCGGGCTGATGGCCGTGTCCGGGTGGCTCATCTCGCGCGCGTCCGAGCAGCCGCCCGTTCTCCATCTGATGGTCGCCGTGACCGCCACCCGCGCCTTCGGGATCGGGCGGGCCGTCTTCCGCTACGCCGAGCGGCTCGTGTCGCACGACGCCGTACTGCGGATGCTCGCCGACCTCCGGGTCTCCGTCTACCGCCGGCTCGAACGGCTCGCCCCCGCGGGCCTGCGCGAGACCCGGCGCGGCGATCTGCTCTCCCGGCTCGTCGCCGACGTCGACGCGCTCCAGGACTACTGGCTCCGCTGGCTGCTGCCGGTCGGCTCCGCCCTGCTCGTCGGCGCGGGCGCCGTCGGATTCACCGGCTGGCTGCTGCCCGAGGCGGGCGCGGTGCTGGCCGTCGGACTGCTCGCCGCCGGCGTCGGCGTGCCGCTGCTGAGCGGCGCCCGCGCGCGCGGCGCCGAGCGGCGGCTCGCCCCCGCGCGCGGCCTGCTGGCGGCGCGCGTCGCCGAACTCCTCGACGGCTGCGCCGAACTGACCGTCGCCGGCGCCCTCCGGAGCCGTATCGCCGCCGCCCGCGACGCCGACGCCACACTCACGGCCATCGCCTCGCGCGGTGCGACCGCCACCGCGCTCGGCGGCGGTCTGTCCGCGCTGATCTGCGGGCTGACCGTGACGGCCGCCGCGTACGCCGGTGTGGGCGCCGTGCACGACGGGCGGCTCCAGGGTGTGGCGCTGGCCGTTGTCGTACTGACCCCGCTCGCCGCGTTCGAGGCGGTCGCCGGACTGCCGCTCGCGGTCCAGTACCGGCAGCGGGCCGCGCGCGGCGCCGAGCGGGTGCACGAGGTGCTGGACGCGCCCGTCCCCGTACGCGAGCCCGAGCACCCGGCCGCCGCGCCCGCGACGCCGTTCCCGCTGGAGGTACGGGGGCTGTCCGCCCGGTACGCGGGACAGGAGCGGTCCGCGCTGAGCGGCGTCGATCTGACGCTGACCGCCGGGAAACGGGTCGCGGTCGTGGGGCCGTCCGGGTCCGGCAAGACGACTCTCGCCCAGGTCCTGCTGCGCTTCCTGGACCCGCACGAGGGCGGCGTACGGCTGGGCGGGACGGACACGGCGGCGCTGGACGGGGACACGGTGCGGCGTTTCGTGGGGCTGTGCGCGCAGGACGCGCACCTCTTCGACAGTTCCGTACGCGAGAACCTCGCCCTCGCCCGCAAGGACGCGACCGAGGACGACCTCCGCGACGCCCTGCGCCGCGCCCGTCTGCTGGAGTGGGTCGACGGGCTGCCCGCCGGGCTGGACACCCATGTCGGTGAGCACGGCGCCCGGCTCTCCGGGGGCCAGCGCCAACGCCTGGCACTGGCCCGCGCGCTCCTGGCCGACTTCCCCGTCCTCGTACTGGACGAGCCCGCCGAACACCTCGACCTGCCCACGGCCGACGCGCTGACCGCGGACCTGCTGGCGGTGACCGAAGGGCGTACGACGCTGCTCATCACCCATCGCCTGGAGGGGCTCGACGCGGTCGACGAGGTGATCGTGCTCGACGAGGGGCGGGTGGTGCAGCGGGGGCCGTACGCCGAGCTGGTCGCGGTGGAGGGACCGCTGCGGGCGATGCGGGAGCGTGAGCGGGGGCAGGTGGGGCTGGTCGGCTCTGTTTCCCGACTTTCCCCTACGAAAGGGGCTCACTAGTGTCAAGGGTGTGAAGGCGCCCGAACCCGAACCTCGGGATTCCCCCCAGGATTCCTCCCAGGACTTCCCTCCGGACTCCTCCGAGGGCTCTCCTCAGGGCTCCCCAGAGGGTTCTCCACAGGACGGTCCCGACGACGGGACTCCTCCTCGCGACGCCGACATCGAGCGCCGGCTCCAGAGCAGATCCACCGAGCTCACCGCCCGTGTCCCGCAGCTGCTCGAAGCCATGCGCTCCGTCGGCACCGGCCTCGAACTCCACTCCACCCTGGACCGGATCTGCGAGACGGCGGCCCGCCTCCTGGGCGCCCGCTACGCGGCACTCGGCGTCGTCGACGAGGCGGGCGGCCCGCTCACCGACTTCCTCACCTACGGCGTCGACGCCGAGGTCGCGGAGCGGATCGGCCGCCTCCCCGACGGCCGCAGCGGTCTGCTCGGCGAGCTGATCCGCCGCCCCGAACCGATCCGGCTCGCCGACCTCACCACCGATCCGCGCGCGGTCGGATTTCCGCCGCACCATCCGCCGATGCGGACGTTCCTCGGTGTTCCGATCCGCGTCCAGGGCGAGATCCTCGGGAATCTCTATGTCGCCGAGAAGCGCCACGGCGCCGAATTCACCGAACACGACCAGCACATGATGCGGGTGCTCGCGACCGAGGCGGGGCTCGCCATCGGCAACGCCCGGCTGTACGAGGCGGCCCGGCAGCGCGAACGCTGGATCGACGGTTCGGTCGCCGTCACGACAGCGCTCCTGTCGGGAAAGGCCGCCGAGCCCGTGGACGGCGGCGAGTACACCGACCGCTCCGAGTACACCGACCGCACCGAGCAGCCCGACCGCACAGGCGGCTCCGACCGCTCCGAGCACCCCGACTACTCCGAGCACGCCCGCCACGCCCTCACCGTCGTAGCCGAACAGGCCCGCAGGCTCGCCGAGTCGGCCGCCGGCTTCGTCCTGCTGCCCACGCCCGAGGGGGGACTGGAGGTCGTCGCCGTCTCGGCCGACGACCCGGACGATTTCATCGGCGCCCGGATTCCGGGGAGGAGCCCCGTCGTGGCCCAACTCCTCGCCGGCGAGGCCGTATACGTGGTGGATCCCCGCACCGACCCGCGCCTGATCTCCCCGCTGTCCTCCCGCTTCGGCCCGGCGATGCTGCTGCCCCTGCACAGCGACGGCCGGGTTCTCGGCGTACTCGTCACACCCCGCGAGATCGGCGCCCGCCCCTACACCGAGGCGGAGCGCACCCTGGCGACGCAGTTCGCCTCGCAGGCCGCTCTCGCGCTGATGATGGCCGAGGCGCAGCGCGACCGGGAGCGGCTCGCGGTCTTCGAGGACCGCGACCGGATCGCCCGCGACCTCCACGACCTGGTCATCCAGCGCCTGTTCGCCGCCGGGATGATGCTGGAGACCGCGCAACGGCAGTCGGATGTGCCCGAGGTGCGCTCCGGTGTGGGCCGGGCGGTCGACGAACTGGACATCACCATCCAGGAGATCCGTACGGCCATCTTCGCCCTGCAACAGGGCCCGGCCGAGGCGCCGTCCGGGCTGCGCACCCGCGTACTGCGCGAGATCAACATGGCGGCCGTGCCGCTCGGCTTCAAGCCCACCCACCGATTCGCCGGCGCGGTCGACTCGGCCGTCGGCGAACTCACCGGCAAGAACCTCATCGCCGCCCTCCGCGAGGCGCTGTCCAACACCTTCCGGCACGCGCGCGCGGCGCGTATCCATGTCACGGTCGACGCGAACGCCCGACTGCCCGACGGCACACCCGCCGTACGGCTCTCGGTCGCCGACGACGGTGTGGGCATCCCGGAAGGCGGCAGACGCAGTGGCTTGCGGAATCTGCGGCGGCGCGCCGAGTCATTGGGCGGGTCGAGCGAGGTCGGGCCGGGCCTCGGCGAGGGCGGCGCCGGTACGACGGTGATCTGGCAGGCCCCGCTCTAGGCACCCCTCGCGCTCCCGACGGCGCGCGCCTTGCCCTCCCTCGGACATGAGCTGGTTGCCGGGGCGCTGAATCGCGAACGTCGCCAGATCCCCCCTGGTGACGGGCTGACGGCCCCCGATCCGACCAGTCCCCGTGTCGCGGATCCCTCGCCCCGGCACCGATGAGTCTTCCGACGCCGAAGGCCGACCGCAACAGGGCCGGGGCGTCCCGGACAGGGCTGAGCCTGTCCGGGCTGGTCAGAAGCTCTGTCCGGATTCTGTCCGAATCGTCTCCGGATCGGCGAGATCGGGTCGGGAAAGATCAGGAACGGACCGAAACAGCTGTTGCCGCCCGCGAAGCACGCCAGGAGGATGTGCGGCATGGGGACGCAGGGGGAGACAGCACCTCAAGACGCGCGGAACGCCGCTGAGTTCACCGTTCTGATGCGGCAGCTGAAAGAGCGGTCGGGCCTTACCTACCGGCAGTTGGAGGAGAGCGCGGCACAGCACGGCGAGGTGCTGCCCCGGAGCACGTTGGCGGATGTCCTGCGCCGGGGGTCCCTTCCGCGGCCGGAGGTGCTGACCGCGTTCGTCCGCGCTTGTGGGGAGTACGACCGGGTGGACGCCTGGCTGGCGGCCAGGGACCGGATCGCCGCCGCCGCGCCGCCGCCGACCACGACAGCTCCCACCGGAATGAATGGTTCCAGTCCGACGGGTGCGACGGGACCGGGTGTGTCGACCGCGCCGGTGGGACCTGCCGGATCTGCCGAATCTGCCGGACCGGTGGGACCGGCGGGACCGGCCGCGCCGGAATCCGGTTCCACGGACCGCGGGGGCGCCCGAGGTCGGCGACTGCGCCGGCCCTGGACGGTGGCCGCCGTCGGCGGGCTGGTCCTCCTGGTCGCCGCCGGCACCTTGGCGTACGTCCTCAACGGCTCCGGTTCTTCCTCCGCCGCCCAGGGCCCCGCCGAAGGCTGGTCACGTATCCGGCCGGTGGCCACCCCCGACCTCTGCCTCACCGAAGGCCGTGCGCGCGACGGCAGTTACGAATCCGCCGTGGCCGTCCAGAACCCGTGCGACAAGGTGAAGCATCCCCGCACCTATCTGGAGCGGACCGACGACGGGCTGTATCGCATCCAGTGGCACCACCCCGAGTTCGGCAAGGGCTGTCTGACGGCCCTGGCCAGCGGTCCCGTCCAGGGCATGTTCGAGCCCAGGGACAACTGCGCGGAAGCGACCCGGTTCCATATCGAGCGCGCCGAGGCGCCCTTGCCGGACGGTTACCGGCTCCGGCTGGCGGACAGCGACCTCTGCGTCGGCATCGCGAACGGGGAGACCGGTCCGGGCACCGAGGCGATCCAGCAGGAGTGCGGCGAGCAGGCCGACCAGCAGTTCCTGGTCGGCCCGGCCTGATCCCGAACCCGCTCCGGCCGCGACCGGGGCGGCGTCAGCTACCGGCGCCGTCCGGGTTCTGCGCGCGTGCGCGCGCGACCAGCTGCTCGATGATGACGGCGACACCGTCCTCGTTGTTCGCCACGGTGCGCCCCGACGCCGCCGCGATCACATCGGGATGCGCGTTGCCCATCGCGTACGACGTACCGGCCCACGCCAGCATCTCCACGTCGTTCGGCATGTCCCCGAAGGCGACGACCTCGTCGGACGAGATGCCGCGCTCGGCGCAGCAGAGCGCGAGCGTGCTCGCCTTGCTGACACCGAGGCCGCTGACTTCGAGCAGCGCGGTGGGGCTGGAGCGTGTGAAGGAGGCCAGATGCCCGGCGGCGGTACGGGCCAGCGTGAGGAAACCGTCCGGCGTGAGCGTCGGATGCTGCGCCAGCAGCTTCACCACCGGATCGCCGCCCCCGTTCTCCGCCGGCTGAAGCAGCTTCTCGGCGGGGGCCACGTGCGCGCCCGGGTCGTCGATGAAGGGCGGGTACTCGGGCTCGTAGTCGAAGCTCTCCGTCGTCTCGACGGCGAAGACGGCGCCGGGCGCCGCGTCGCGCAGTGCCCGTACGACGTCGAGCGCGGCGGACCGGTCCAGGTCGCGGACCTTGACCAGCTCTCCTCCGCCGCGCAGATCGACGACGACGGCGCCGTTGGCGCAGATGGCCAGGCCGTGGCGGTGCACATGGTCGCTGACGACCCCCATCCACCGGGCCGGCCGCCCGGTGACGAAGAAGACCTCGATCCCGGCCGCCTCGGCGGCGGCGAGTGCGGCGACGGTGCGTTCGGAGACGGTCTTGTCGTCGTGCAGCAACGTTCCGTCAAGATCGGTGGCGATCAGCCGTGGGCGGGCGGGGAGCGAGGACTCGGTTGCTGAGGTCACCCCTCCATCCTCTCGTACAGGCGTGCACGGGAGTGCGGAGGGGCGCACATCTGAGAACCCCCCTGGGGGCATCCCGGTGTCCCTGTGCCCGGGCGCGTCGAGGAGCCGCCCAGGCGTCGGGGAGCAGGGCCTCGGGGGAGCCGGGGCACCGCAGGGCTCTCGTGCTCCGCGGCGGGCGGTCAGGCGCCGAGCTGGGCCGGAGCCTCGGTGGCGATCTTCTCGAAGACGGCCTGGTCGGCGGCGAAGTCCGAATCGGGGATCGGCCAGTGCACGACCAGCTCCGTGAAGCCGAGGTCCTGGTGCCGGCCGGCGAAGTCGACGAACCGGTCCAGGGACTCCAACGGACCGGTGCGGTCCGGCGTGAAGCCGGTGAGGAGGATCTTGTCCAGCTCCCCGACATCCCGCCCGGCCCCCGCGCACGCGGTGCCGAGCCGCTCGATCTGGCCGCGGATGGCCTCCACCGACTGGGCCGGGGTGCCCTCCTCGTACAGACCCGGGTCACCGGTGGTCACCCACGCCTGGCCGTACTCGGCGGCGAGCCTCAGTCCGCGCGGGCCGGTCGCGGCGACCGCGAAGGGCAGCCGGGGGCGCTGGACACAGCCGGGGATGGTGCGGGCTTCGACGGCCGAGTAGTGGGTGCCCTGCCGAGTGACCGTGTCTTCGGTCAGCAACTGGTCGAGAAGAGCCAGGAACTCACCGAACCGGTCGGCCCGCTCCCGTGGGCTCCATGCCTCCTGGCCCAGGGCCGTGGCGTCGAACCCGCTGCCGCCTGCGCCGATCCCCAGGGTGATCCGGCCGTCGGAGACGTCGTCCAGGGAGATCAGCTCCTTGGCGAGGGTCACCGGATGCCGGAAGTTGGGCGAGGTGACGAGGGTCCCCAGCCGCACCCGCTCGGTGACGGCCGCGGCGGCGGTGAGCGTGGGCAGCGCACCGAACCAGGGACCGTCCCGGAAGGTCCGCCAGGACAGATGGTCATACGTGTACGCGGCGTGGAAACCGAGCTCCTCGGCACGCCGCCACTTCGCGCGGCCCTCCCCGTGCCAGCGGTCGACGGGCAGGATCACGGTGCTCAGACGCAGACTCATGCCCTGAGCCTACGTCCGGCTCCCCGGCCGCTCCCCGGCCGCTTCCTCGTCCGGCTCAGGCGCTGAAGCGGAGGTACCGCGGGGGTACGGCGTCGGCCAGCCAGACTCCGTTGGCGCTCACCCGGAAGACATGGCCGTCGCGGTGCATCGCCGCCGCGTCCACCGGCAGGACGACCGGGCGCCCGCGGCGGGCGCCGACGCGGGTCGCCGTTTCGCGGTCGGGCGAGAGATGGACATGGTGGCGGTTCATCGGGCGCAGACCCTCGGCGCGGATCGCGTCGAGGCTGCGGGCGACCGTGCCGTGGTAGAGGTACGCGGGCGGCTCGGCCGGTGGCAGGTCCAGGTCGACCTCGACGGTGTGGCCCTGGTTGGCGCGGATCCTGGTGCCTTCGATCGTGAAGCGCCGCTTGTCGTTGACGGCCACGACATGGTCCAGCTCGGCGCGGGTGATGGGGAAGCGGTGGTCGGCCGTGGCGCGGAGGAGGGCGTCGACCTCCACCCAGCCGTTCGGGTCGAGGGTGAGACCGATCCGCTCGGGCTGATGGCGCAGATGCTTCGAGAGGTACTTCGACACCTTCACGGTGCGTCGTTCGTCGGGCGTTCCCGCGCCCGCTGTCTGTGTTCGGGTCATTCGCACAGCGTGCCCGGTGCCGTCGGACGGGCGCCACCCATTTGGTCCGGGCCGGGACCGGCTCCGAGTCGCTCCGAATTCGCTCCCGGCCCGCTTCGCGCCAGCTCCGGTCCTGGTCCGGTCCAGCTCCGGTCCTGGTCCGGCGCGCTTCGATCCGATCCAAAAACGATCACCACTGAAATGTTTGATCCACAGTCAACTCGGGTTATCCACAGGCCATTTGATGAATCTGTGGACAACCAGGGCCCGGATTACTCCATTTGATCAAGTTGGGTGTTCTGTCTGTGGGTTGTGGTGAGGGAGTCCAACGTCCGTGCCCGGACCTCCCGTTCCGTGGCCGCCGCGACGAACTCCGGCACGCTCTCCTCCCCAACCAGCCGCCGCACCGCGTCGATCGTCCCCGCCGGAAGTGCCACAGAACGGGTCTCGGCCCCCGTCGGCTCCGGGTCTGCGGGCAACAGGTGCTCCCGCAGCCGCCGCGTCGCCGACAGCCGCATGGCGCGCGCCAGTTCGGCGTCGACGGTCTGCGCCGCCAGCGGACGCAGGCGCCGTACGAGCGACGCCGCCTCCGCCGCGTCCGCGTCCGTCGGCGGGTGATGGCCCGGACAGCGCGCGAAGACGTGCTCGGTGGTGAACTCCAGGAAGCGCGCGGCGATGTGCTCGACCTGTCCGCGAAGTTCCCGCAGCTGGCCGGAGATCGCGGGCAGCGGCACCCCGGCCGCGTACAACTCGGCTGCCACGGCGAGCTCTTGAGGGCTCGGTACGAGGAACTCGTCGTCCCGCCCGGGAATCCGCTCCAGCACCCCCAGTTCCACCGCCTCCGCGAGCGCCGCCTCGTCCCCGGAACCGCCGAACCGCTCGTCCAGCTCCGCCCGGCTGATCCGGGCGGCCCGCTCCTCCGTCCAGGGCCCGTGCACCTCGGCGACCAGGCCCAGCACCCCGCCGAGCCCCCGCCCGGTGTCCCATGCTTCCAGCAGCTCCTTGATGGACGCCAGCGTGTAGCCCCGGTCCAGGAGATCCGCGATCTGGCGAAGCCGGGTCAGATGCGGGTCCCCGTACACATTGGCGCGGCCCCGCCGCTCCGTCGCGGGCAGCAGCCCCCGGTCCTGGTAGGCGCGGATGGTCCGTACGCTGGCGCCGCTCGCGTGCGCCAGGTCCTCGATCCGGTACCGGCCGCCGCCGGCCGGTGGCCGCGATGTCTCCGAGCTCTCCGACACGCTCACTCCTCCCCGCACCAGGTCACTGCGTCATCCCAGCGCCGCCCGGCCGACCGCTCCGGCAGCGGCGCGGGCCGCGGGCGAGATCGCGAGATAGTCGACGGCCCTGCGGAGCGAGCCTTCCCGCGAGGGATGGTACGACCGCCGGAAGTACCGGGGCACCGCCGCGCCGAGCTCACCCCAGGTCGGCAACAGGCCCTTGGCGACGGCGCGGTTGTGCTCGCGCAGCGAGTAGCGCAGCCGGCCGGCGAGCCGCGGGTCGTGCCGGATCAGATACGCCGTCCCGCGCGCCCAGAACCAGAGCATCACCGGCGCCGCGACGAGCATCGTCTCCACGCGGCGGGCGTAGCGCACCGGATCGGGACCGCCGCAGTGCTGGTACATGTCGAAGGCCACCGACCGGTGTTCGACCTCCTCGGCGCCGTGCCAGCGCAGCAGGTCGAGCATGACCTCGTCCGCGCCCGCGCGGTCCAGTGCCTCCGCGCGCAGCACCCAGTCCCCCAGGACGGCCGTGAACTGCTCGATCGCGGCGACGATCCCCAGCCGGAAGCGCAGCCAGCTCCCCGGTGGCCAGGGCGGCCCGAACGGCGGCTTCTCGCCGAGGAGTATCTCGAAGAGATAGTCGACGTGCCGGGTGTACGGCTCGGTGTCCAGGCGCTGGTCGGCCAGGTGGTTCAGCACATACCCGTGCTGCACGCTGTGCGTCGCCTCCTGCCCCATGAACCCCTTCACGTCCGCCAGCAACACCGGGTCTCTGACGAGCGGCAGGGCTTCCTTGAAGACCTTGACGAACCAGCGCTCGCCCGCGGGGAGCAGCAGATGCAGCACGTTGATGACGTGCGTGGCGGTGGGTTCGTCCGGTATCCAGTGCAGTGGTGTGCCGCGCCAGTCGAACGACACCCGGCGAGGAGCGATCACATACCCCTCGTCCGGCACGGAACCCCCTTCAGAGCCCGGCGCGTTCGCTTCCTCTCCGTCCCGGTTCACAGCGGCGGCTCCAGTCGGGCGATCCCGCGCCGCGTCCTGGGCGCGAAGCGGGACAGCAGCCGCAACCCCCTGGCCTCGGGCGTGACCGGTACGACGGCCTCGTCGCGGACCACCGCCCGCAGGATCGCGTCGGCGACCTTCTCCGGCGGGTAGTTGCGCAGCCCGTACAGCCGGGCCGTCCGTTTCCTCCGTCGTTTCTCCTCCTCCGCCGTGACTCCCGTGAACCGCGCGGTGGCAGTGATGCCGGTGTTCACGAAGCCGGGACAGATCACGCTGACGCCGATGTCCTGTTCGGCGAGCTCCGCGCGCAGGCACTCGCTGAGCATCAGCACCGCCGCCTTGGTGGTGCTGTACGCGGGCAGGGCGCGCGACGGCTGATAGGCCGCCGCCGACGCGGTGTTGACGATGTGCCCGCCCTCGCCGCGCGCCACCATCTGCCGGCCGAATATCCGGCAGCCGTGTATGACCCCCCAGAGATTGACGTCCAGGACCTTCTTCCAGTCCTCGCTCGTGGTCTCCAGGAACGGCCCCGAGAGCCCGATCCCCGCGTTGTTCACCAGGACGTCCACCGTGCCGTACTCGGCAGCGACCTTCTCGGCCAGCTTCTCCATCGCCTCCTCGTCGCCGACGTCGACGGTCTCCGCCCATGTCTTCGGGGCGCCGATCAGCCGTGCCATCTCGGCGGTCCTGGCGACCCCTTCGGCGTCACGGTCGACCGCGACCACCCGGGCGCCCGACTCGGCGAACGCGAACGCGGTGGCCCGCCCGATGCCGCTCGCCGCTCCGGTCACCAGGACGAGCTGCCCACCGAACCGCTCCCCGTAGGGTCCGCTCGCCACCAGGTCCCGTGCCCTGCGGGCCCGGCTCTCCCGGCGGGCCTTGCCGACCGGCCCGAGCACGACATCGCTCGCCTCGTGCTCCGGCTCGGGCTCATGGGCGGTGACGAAGTCGCTGATCCAGGAGGCCAGTTGCTCGGGTCGCGTACGCGGCACCCAGTGCTTGGCCGGGAGCGTACGGCGCACCAGCTGCGGCACCCACCGCTCCAGATCGTCGTAGAGCCGCTCCGAGAGGAAGGCGTCCCCGGTCGGGGTGATCAGCTGGACGGGCGCGTGGGCATGCGCGTCGGTACGCGGTCTGCGCAGCCGGGCGTGGATGTTGTCCCGGTAGAGCCAGGCGCCGTTCGCCGCGTCGTCCGGCAACGAGGCCGTCGGATACGCGTCCGTCTCCCCGGGGCTCCCCGGGACGGCCGCGCTGTCCGACGCCGGCGAACTCCGGGGCGAGGGCACCTTCTCGAACCGCTCCAGGAGCCTCGGCCACCGCCTCCCCAGCGGCCCGCGCCACGCGAGTTCGGGCAGGACCGGCGTATGCAGCAGATAGACGTACCAGGACTTGGCGCCCTGGCCGAGCACCTGGCCCAGCGCACGCGGCGTGGGCCGGGTCGTCCGCCGCTTGATCCAGTGCCCCATGTGGTCCAGCGACGGCCCGGACATCGAGGTGAAGGAGGCGATACGGCCCGCTGTGCGCCGTACGGTCACGAACTCCCAGCCCTGCACGGACCCCCAGTCGTGCCCGACCAGATGGACCGGCCGGTGCGGGCTCACCGCGTCGGCGACCGCCAGGAAGTCGTCCGTCAGCTTCTCCAGGGTGAAGCCGCCCCGCAGCGGCTGCGGCGCCGTCGACCCGCCGTGCCCCCGGACGTCGTACAGCACCACATGGAACCGCTCGGCGAGCCGCCCCGCGACCCGGGACCAGACCTCCTTGCTGTCCGGATATCCGTGCACCAGCAGCACCGTAGGCCGCGCCGGGTCACCCAGCTCGGCCACGCACAGATCGACCCCACCCGTGCGCACCCGGCGCTCACGCGTCCCCACCGGCCGGCCCGACGGCGACGGAACAGACTGAAACGACATCACGCACCCTCCGCCCAACGCCGCACATGCGGCAGATCGTCATCCAGCCAGAACGCGCTCTCGGCCGGGTCCCTGGAGTCGGTGACCACCAGGATCTCCTCGAACTTGGCGCCCGTACCCCGGAATCCGAGGTGCGGCTCGACCGCCCACAGACCCGATCTCGGCGGGTGGTCGGAGAATCCGTACGGGCTCCACAGCGGCGACCAGCCCTCCCGGTGCCCGTGCAGCGCGTCGCTCGCCAGACCCTTGAGCGCCTGCGTACCGAACCCGAGAACCCGCGGTGACCAGCGCCTGTCCCGCACACGGTCGATCTTGTGGGCGATCACACCGAAGGGGTAGGCCCGGTGTCTGTTCTCGTATCCCTGCCGGACCATCAGCCGGTCCACGTCCTCGTAGATCTCCCGCAGCGAACGCCGCTCGCGCACCTCGCGCAGCAGCAGCTCGCGGTGCTCCCGGAGATCGGCGAGCAGCTTGTCGTGCAGCGGGTTGGGCCCCAGACAGCCCGAGTAGCCGACGTCGGCGGTGAAACCCCGGTGGACCGGCGCCATGTCGAGGATGAACGGCATGCCCTCCGCCAGCCTGCGGTTGGTGGGGAAGAACTGGAGCGGGATCCGGAAGCCCCGGAAGGCCGTGCGGTCCCCGAACCAGGCGAACGGCAGATGGAACCAGTCGCGCACCCCGCGCGCCCGCAGCCACTCGCGCTGCATCCGGGCGGCCTCGCGCTCCGTGACACCCGGCCGCAGACGCGCGGCGACCGCTTCGGCACACTCGTACGCCAGCCGCTGCACGGACCTGAATCCCCGCAGCTCCGTGGCCCGTTCGGCCGTCACCACTGAAGCCATGCCACCCCTCCGCGCTGATCGCGGACACGCGGCGATCGCCGTACGTGTCCGTAACGTGACACTGATGAATGTGACAATGTTCGGTGGCTGCGTCAAGTGGCCCCTCAAGCCTGTGGACAACTCCATCGACCCGGAACCTTCGGCTTAACTTTTTATGCTGCCCTTACGGGTCCGTACGCCTCAAGGGGGACCCCGAGACAACCGCCAGGGCTGACGTCCCCTGTGGTGCGCGCCACTACCGTCGTCAACGTGACTGTGATCGCCACTGAAGGCCTGAGTAAGCGGTTCCCCCGGGTAACTGCGCTTGACCGGCTCTCCTTGGACATCGGACCGGGCGTGACCGGTCTGGTGGGTGCCAACGGAGCCGGCAAGTCCACCATGATCAAGATCCTGCTGGGTCTGTCCCCCGCCACCGAGGGCCGGGCCGCCGTGCTCGGGTTCGACGTGGCCACCGACGGCGCCGCCATCCGCGAGAGCGTCGGTTACATGCCCGAGCACGACTGCCTGCCGCCCGATGTCTCGGCGACCGAGTTCGTCGTCCACATGGCGCGCATGTCCGGCCTCCCTCCGACCGCCGCCCGCGAACGCACCGCGGACACGCTGCGCCACGTCGGCCTGTACGAGGAGCGGTACCGCCCCATCGGCGGCTACTCGACCGGTATGAAGCAGCGCGTCAAGCTCGCGCAGGCCCTCGTCCACGACCCCAAACTCGTCCTCCTCGACGAGCCGACGAACGGCCTCGACCCCGTCGGCCGCGACGAGATGCTCAACCTGATCCGCCGCGTGTACACGGAGTTCGGCATCTCCGTCCTCGTGACCTCGCACCTCCTCGGTGAGCTCGAACGCACCTGTGACCACGTCGTCGTCATCGACGGCGGCAAGCTGCTGCGCTCCAGCTCCACGAGCGACTTCACGCAGAACACGGCCACGCTCGCCGTCGAGGTCACCGACACCGACACGCACCCGGACGGCACCCGCGCCCTGCGCGAGGCCCTCACCGCGGCCGGGCTCTCGCTCCAGGTGGGCGAGGAGGACGGGCTGCCCGGCGCCGGCCACATCCTGCTCATCGAGGCGACGGGCGAGGAGACGTACGACGTCGTCCGCGACACCGTCGCCGAACTCGGCCTCGGCCTCGTACGGATGGAACAGCGCCGCCACCACATCGCGGAGGTCTTCCGCGCGAAGGACGCCGCGCAGGAGGCCTCGCGGCACACCCGGCCGGGCTCCGGCGACGGCCGGGCCGTACCGGCGCAGCCGGGCACCGCGGAATTCGCACTTCAGAAGGGAGGCGGCAACGATGAGCGCTGACCTCACCCAGATCCACAACATCGGCTACCGCAACTACGACGGCCCGCGGCTCGGCCGCGCCTACGCCCGCCGCTCCCTCTACTCGCAGTCCCTGCGCGGCTCCTACGGCCTCGGCCGGTCCGGCAAGTCCAAGATCCTGCCGATGATCCTGTTCGCCGTGATGTGCGTGCCCGCGGCCATCATGGTCGCCGTGGCCGTCGCCACCAAGGCGAACGACCTGCCGGTCGAGTACACGCGGTACGCGATCTTCACCCAGGCCCTCATCGCGCTTTTCCTCGCCGCCCAGGCACCGCAGTCCGTCTCGCGCGACCTGCGCTTCAAGACGGTGCCGCTGTACTTCTCGCGCCCCATCGAGCGGTTCGACTACGTCATCGCCAAGTACGGCGCCATGGCCTCCGCCCTCTTCGTCCTGACCGCCGCGCCCCTCCTGGTGCTCTACATCGGCTCACTGCTCGCCAAGATGGACTTCGTCGACCAGACGAAGGGCTTCGGACAGGGGCTCGTCTCCGTGGCGCTTCTCTCGCTGCTCTTCGGCGGCCTCGGCCTCGTGATGGCCGCCCTCACCCCGCGCCGCGGCTTCGGTGTCGCCGCCGTGATCGCCACCCTGACCATCACCTACGGCGCCGTCTCCACCGTCCAGGCGATCGCCTTCGAGACCGGCTCGTCCGGCGCCGTCCAGTGGCTCGGCCTCTTCTCACCCATCACGCTCATCGACGGCGTGCAGACCGCGTTCCTCGGCGCCTCCACGTCGTTCCCCGGCTCGGCCGGTCCCTCGACCGGTGTCGGAGCCGTCTATCTGCTGGTCGTTCTCGCGCTCATCCTCGGCTCGTACGCCGTCCTCATGCGCCGTTACCGGAAGGTCGGGCTGTGACCACCCTCAACATCGAGCACGCGTCGCGCTGGTTCGGCAACGTGGTCGCCGTCAACGACGTGACGATGACCGTCGGCCCGGGCGTCACCGGACTGCTCGGACCGAACGGCGCGGGCAAGTCCACGCTCATCAACATGATGGGCGGCTTCCTGGCGCCCTCCAACGGAAGCGTGACCCTCGACGGCGACACGATCTGGCGCAACGAGTCGATCTACCGCCAGGTCGGCATCGTCCCCGAACGCGAGGGGATGTACGACTTCCTCACCGGACTCGACTTCGTCGTCGCCAACGCCGAACTCCACGGCCTCGGTAAGAAGGCGGCCCAGAAGGCGCTCGCCACCGTGGAGATGGAGTACGCGCAGGACCGCAAGATCGCGACGTACAGCAAGGGCATGCGGCAGCGCGTGAAGATGGCGTCCGCCCTCGTCCATGAACCGTCCGTGCTGCTCCTCGACGAGCCCTTCAACGGCATGGACCCGCGCCAGCGCATGCAACTCATGGAGCTGCTGCGGCGGATGGGCGACTCCGGCCGCACCGTCCTGTTCTCCTCGCACATCCTTGAGGAGGTCGAGCAACTGGCCTCGCACATCGAGGTGATCGTCGCCGGCCGGCACGCCGCCTCCGGCGACTTCCGCAAGATCCGCCGGCTGATGACGGACCGTCCGCACCGCTACCTCGTACGCTCCAGCGACGACCGCGTCCTCGCCGCCGCGCTGATCGCCGACCCGTCGACGGCCGGTATCGAGGTCGACCTCACCGAGGGCGCGCTGCGGATCCAGGCCGTCGACTTCGGGCGCTTCACCGAGCTGCTGCCGAGGGTCGCCCGTGAGCACTCCATCCGGCTGCTCACGGTCTCACCGTCCGACGAGTCCCTCGAATCGGTCTTCTCGTACCTCGTAGCGGCCTGAGCGGCCTTGACAAGGAGCTGTGACGTTCCATGTACCACCCCACAGTCGCCCGGCTCACCTACCGGGCCCTGCTCGGCAGGCGCCGGGCCGCCGTCCTCCTCATCCTGCCGGCCCTGCTGATCCTCATCGCCGTGGCGGTACGGGCCTTCAACGGCGTCGACGACCAGATCGCCTCGGACGTCCTGGGCGGCTTCGCCCTCGCCACGATGATCCCGCTGATCGGTGTGATCGCCGGAACGGGCGCCATCGGCCCCGAGATCGACGACGGATCGATCGTCTACCTGCTGGCGAAGCCGGTCACCCGGCCGTCGATCATCTTCACCAAACTGATCGTCGCGATCTCCGTGACCATGGTGTTCTCGGCGGTCCCCACCTTCATCGCGGGATTCATCCTCAACGGCAACGGGCAGCAGATCGCGGTGTCCTACACCATCGCCGCGCTGGTCGCCTCCATCGCCTACAGCGCGCTCTTCCTGCTGCTCGGCACGGTCAGCCGACACGCGGTCGTCATCGGCCTCGTCTACGCGCTGGTCTGGGAGACGCTCTTCGGCAGCCTGGTCGCGGGCGCGCGCACCCTCAGCGTCCAGCAGTGGTCCCTGGCGGTCGCCGAGAAGACCAGCGCGGAGGAGGGCATGATCGCCTCGGACGTCGGACTGCCCGTGGCCATCGTCCTGCTCGTCGGCGTGACGGCCGTCGCGACCTGGTACGCGGGGCGCAAGCTGCGCACGCTGACGCTCGCCGGCGAGGAGTGAGCGAAGCCTTCCCACCGCCGTACGTGCGTGTGCGCGACGCCGCGACCCCCTCCCTTCGGGTGGGGGTTGCCGCGTAACTGTACGTTTATCGGCTCGTTGTTCCTTCTGCGTGGAGGCAACTGGAGTCCGTGACGTCGAGCGTTCGTGAAACTGGGGATTGCCGGAGCAGGATCGAAAGCCGCACCGGTCATTGAGTGAGTAGCCACCGTGAGCCGACCTCCGCCCCTGAAGCCCGGGGTGAGGGCCGCCCATCATCGGTTCACGAACGGAAGGCAGACTCATGCCATCGGAAGTCGCCCTGCTCGAGTCGCGCGCCATGCGCGTCGAGCATGTGGGGCGCGTCGAAGCGCTCGACAAGGTCAAGGCCCTGGTCATGCTCCCGGACGGTACGCACAACACGACGGACGGGGTCGCGCGGTACTTCGAAGTATCCACAGGCGTCATCAGGCAGTTGACGGCGCGCCATCGCGCGGAGCTGGCCGAGAATGGGATGCAGGTGCTGCGAGGCTCTGACCTGCGCGAATATCAGAGTGACAACATGTCACTATCATCCGGGAGCGACGGAAGTTATCCACAGCGCCGCTCCGGTCTCACCCTCTACACCCGCCGGGCCGTCCTCAACATCGCGATGCTTCTGCGTGACAGCGACATCGCCCGGCGCGTGCGCACCCACCTCCTCGACGCCGAGGAAGGCTGGCGTGAGGGGTACGCGTCGCTCGACCGGCGCGTCACCGACGTGGAGACCTGCCTCGGTGGGGTCGGCGTCGCGCTCCAGGAGCTGGGGCCGGTGCTGAACCGGATGTCGTACCGCCTCGACAGCCTGGACCGGCGGCTCGACGCCACCAACCAGGTCGTCGCGGCGATCAGCAACCGGCTCTGCCAGATGTCCGAGGACATCAACCGCGTGGATGCCAGGGTGGACGACGTCGTCCATCAGCTGAGGGATCTGCGCCGGGGCCGTAAGCGCCGCTGACGCACTCCCGCGGGTCCGCGTCCGTCCGTGGCGCTTTCACGGGCGGGCGCGGGCCCCGACCGGACCTCCGGCGCCACCGACCAATAACTCGGTGGCGCCTGACTCCCGCCCCGGTGCACAGTGGTGGTGGCAGGTACCACAGGACCGGGAGAGGAGCGCGGCGATGACCAGTAGCACGAGTCCGTCGAGTTCCCGACAGGGCAGTCCCGACCCGGCACCGGAGTAACCACTTCCGCTCCGTGCAGCCGACGGTGACCCGCCCAAGGGGGCGGTCGCTTCGAGCGCGCGTTCGCGCGGACCGCCCCCTCCCCGGAGGATTGGCCGAGTGGTAAGGCAACGGCTCGCACCGCGCCTGATCAGGTGCGCACCGTGGTCGGGCGTCACAGCCCGCGCGCGCGTTCGATCCGCGCATCCTCCACCGAAGCACCGAAGCACTCAAGACCAGAAGCACCGAAGCACCCAAGACCAGAAGCCGAAGACCAGCGGCCGAACCGTCGTTCAGCCCCGCTGAAGCAGCTTCTCCAGCACCACCGCGATGCCGTCGTCGTCGTTCGACGCCGTCACCTCGTCCGCCACGGCCTTCAGCGACTCGTGCGCGTTGGCCATCGCCACCCCGTGCCGCGCCCACCCGAACATCGGGATGTCGTTGGGCATGTCGCCGAACGCGATCGTGTCGGCCGCCGTCACACCCAGCCGGCGCGCCGCCAGCGAGAGCCCCGTCGCCTTGCTCAGACCCAGCGGCAGTATCTCCACGACCCCCGGCCCCGCCATCACCACGGCGACCATGCCGCCCACCGTCTCCTGCGCGATCCTCGCCAACTCGTCGTCGCTCAGCCGCGGATGCTGGATGTAGACCTTGTTGATCGGCGCGGTCCACATCTCGGCGGGATCGTCGATGAAGAGCGCGGGCAGCGGACCGTCGTGCACCCGGTAGCCCGGCCCGATCAGTACGTCACCGTCGAGACCGTCCCGGCTCGCCGCCAGCGCCAGCGGGCCGACCTCCGCCTCGATCTTCGACAGCGCAAGGACGGCCACCTGGCGGTCCAGGGTCACCGACGTCAGCAGTCTGTGCTCGCCGGCGTGGTAAACCTGCGCGCCCTGGCCACAGACCGCCAATCCCTCGTACCCGAGGTCGTCGAGGATGCTCCGCGTCCACGGCACGGCCCGCCCCGTGACGATGATGTGCGCGGCGCCCGCCTCCGTGGCGGCGGCGAGCGCCTCACGCGTACGCGCGGAGACCTCGTGGTCCTCGCGCAGCAGCGTGCCGTCGAGGTCGGTCGCGACGAGCCGGTACGGGAAGGCGGAGGGCGCGGCGGCAGCCGGGGAAGGGGCGGAGGCGGAGCTCACTTGGCGATCGGCTCCAGCGTCTCGCGCCCGCCCAGATACGGGCGCAGCACCTCCGGCACCCACACCGAACCGTCCGCCTGCTGGTGGTTCTCCAGCAGCGCCACGATCGTGCGCGTCACCGCGCAGAGCGTGCCGTTCAGCGTCGCGAGCGGCTTCACCTGCTGCTTGCCGTCCTGCGACGCCCGCATCCGTACGGAGAGCCGGCGGGCCTGGAAACCGTCGCAGTTGGAGGCCGACGTCAGCTCGCGGTACTTGCCCTGCGTCGGGATCCACGCCTCGCAGTCGAACTTGCGCGACGCCGACGCACCGAGGTCGCCCGTCGCCACGTCGATCACCTGGAAGGGCAGCCCGAGGCCGCTGAGCCACTGCTTCTCCCACTCCAGCAGCCGCGCGTGCTCGGACTCGGCGTCCTCAGGGTCGACGTACGAGAACATCTCGACCTTGTCGAACTGGTGCACCCGGAAGATGCCCCGGGTGTCCTTGCCGTACGTTCCCGCCTCGCGGCGGAAGCAGGGCGAGAAGCCCGCGTACCGCAGGGGCAGTTTGTCGGCGTCGATGATCTCGTCCATGTGGTACGCGGCGAGCGGCACCTCCGACGTGCCGACCAGGTAGAAGTCGTCCTTCTCCAGGTGGTACACGTTCTCGGCGGCCTGGCCGAGGAAGCCCGTGCCCTCCATCGCGCGCGGGCGCACCAGCGCGGGGGTCATCATCGGGATGAAGCCGGCCTCGGTGGCCTGCGCGATCGCCGCGTTCACCAGGGCGAGTTCGAGCAGGGCGCCCACGCCCGTCAAGTAGTAGAAGCGCGAGCCGGAGACCTTCGCGCCGCGCTCCATGTCGATGGCGCCGAGCGCCTCGCCCAGCTCCAGATGGTCCTTGGGCTCGAAGCCCTCGGCGGCGAAGTCGCGCGGGACGCCGACGGTCTCCAGGACGACGAAGTCCTCCTCGCCGCCCACCGGCACGTCGGGGTGCACGATGTTGCCCAGCTGGAGGAGCAGCCGCCTGGCCTCCTCGTCGGCCTCGTGCTGCACCGCGTCGGCCGCCTTCACGGCCGCCGACAGCTCGCGCGTACGGGCGAGCAGCTCGGCCTTCTCGTCGCCACTGGCCTTGGAGACGAGTTTGCCGAGCGACTTCTGCTCGGAGCGCAGCTCGTCGAAGCGGACGCCGGAAGCCCTGCGCCGCTCGTCGGCGGAGAGCAGGGCGTCGACGACGCCGACGTCCTCTCCACGGGCGCGCTGCGAGGCGCGGACACGGTCGGGGTCGTCTCGGAGCAGGCGAAGGTCAATCACCCCACCAGGCTACCGGTGCGCGGTTCCGCCACCCCACCCCATATTTCAGCGCGTAGCACTTTGTCCGAATTGCCGTAATTGGGGACGGTGAGGGAAGGGTGAAAAGGAGGGGTCGCTTACGTCAATAATGGGTTTCCAATTCCCCGGAAAGGGGCGGCGGCTCTTCGCTGTTGACTCATTTCCCTTGTGGCGCACGGCACTTGGGGCGACGTTGTCCACAGAGAGGCGACTGCCCGGAAAGTTATCCACAGGTTGTGTGGGGGATCTGTGGATCGCGAGCGATTTCACGGTGAAAGCCGCAGGGGGGCCGAGGGGATTCTTCTCCTAAACCCGCCTCACGCGCTCATTCGGGTGGGACTTGGTCCCTCTAACGAGTTGAGCAAGGGAATTGGGGTGACAGGGGTCACCCGTGTGTCCTGTGGATGGAAGCAGGGTCGCTGAGGAGATTTGTCGACCGGGTCGCTCGACGCTGTCGACTTGTCCCCAGGGTGCACGGTCTGCCTGTGGATAACTTTGGGGACAACGGCCGCCGACCGCCGTCCCCACCGCCCCGGGCGGCTCAGATCCGGCCGTCCTGGCTCCGCGCCAGCCAGTCGGCGGCGTCGATGAACTCCGCGTCCGACGTCCCCGCGCGCAGTCGGCGCACATCTTCCGGAGCCACGCCTGCCCTCGGGTACGACCCGAGGAAGCGCACCTTCGGGCTGATCCGCTTCAGCCCCATCAGCGCCTCGCCCACCCGGCGGTCCGCGATATGACCCTCGGCGTCGACGGCGAAGCAGTAGTTACCGATGCCCGCGCCCGTCGGCCGCGACTGGATGAGCATCAGGTTCACCCCGCGTACGGCGAACTCCTGGAGCAGTTCCAGCAGCGCGCCCGGATGGTCCTCCCCGAGCCAGACCACGACCGACGTCTTGTCCGCGCCGGTCGGCGCCGACGGCCGCGCGGGCCTGCCCACCAGGACGAAGCGCGTCTCCGCGTTCTCCGCGTCGTGGATCTCGGTGACCAGCGCTTGGAGCCCGTACGTCGCCGCCGCGAACTCACCCGCGAAGGCCCCGTCGAACCGGCCCTCCTGGACCAGCCGCGCGCCGTCCGCGTTCGAGGCGGCCGACTCCCACAGCGCGTTCGGCAGATTGGCCCGCAGCCAGTTGCGCACCTGCGGTTGCGCCACCGGGTGACCGGTCACCGTCTTGATGTCCGACAGCGAGGTGCCCGGCCTGACGAGAAGCGCGAAGGCGATCGGCAGCACCACCTCGCGGTAGATCATCAGCGGCTCGCCCGAGGCGAGTTCGTCGAGGGTCGCGGTGACGCCGCCCTCCACGGAGTTCTCGATCGGCACGAGGGCCGCCGCGGCCTCCCCGTGCCGTACGGCGTCGAGGGCCGCGGGCACCGAGACCATCGGGATAAGTTCCCGGGTGGCGGATTCCGGCAGGGTGCGGAGGGCGGCTTCGGTGAAGGTGCCCTCGGGGCCGAGGTACGTATAGCGGGTGGCCGACATGTGGTCACTTTAGTCCGACCGGCGGACGGCGCGGGCCCGCCTCGGCCCGGTCGCCCGAGCCCGGGCGACCGGCCCCGGCCCCGGTCCCGCCTCAGGACTCCAGCAGCCGCTGCCCCACGTACTCGCCCTCGCGCGCTCCGGCCGGCACCGCGTACAGCCCGCTCGCCTCGTGCCGTACGAAGGCCGACAGCGCGTCGCCCCTGTCGAGCTTGCGCTGCACCGGCACGAAGCCCCTCAGCGGATCGGCCTGCCAGCAGATGAACAGCAGGCCCGCGTCGGGTGTGCCGTCCGCCGCGATCCCGTCGTGGAAGGAGAACGGGCGCCGCAGCATCGCGGCCCCGCCGTTCTGTTCCGGCGCCGAGATCCGGGCGTGCGCGTTGTCCGGGATGACCAACGTGCCGTCCGGGCCGGTCTTGTCGAGGTCGAGCGCCGTCGTCTCCGAACCACCCGTGAGCGGCGCGCCGTCGGACTTGCGGCGACCGATGACGAGCTCCTGCCGCTCGACCGGCAGGGCCTCCCAGTCGTCGAGGAGCATCCGGATCCGGCGTACGACGGCGTAGGAGCCGCCCGCCATCCAGTCGGGTGTCCCGGCCGGCGGCTTCGCGGGGACGAAGATCCGCCGGTCGAAGTCGGGGTCGGCCGGCCTGGGGTTGTTGGTGCCGTCGACCTGGCCCATCAGATTGCGGGCGGTCATCGGACGGGCGGTGGCTCCGGGCGAACGGTTGAAGCCGTTCATCTGCCACCGCACGTGCGCCGCGTCGCCCGCCTCCTTGAGAAGGGCGCGCAGCGCGTGGAAGGCGACGAGCGCGTCGTCCGAGCCGATCTGAACCCACAGGTCGCCGTCGCTGCGGCGCGCGTCGAGATGGTCCGAGGAGAACGCCGGCAGCGGGTCGAGCGCCGAGGGGCGCCGGTCGGCCAGCTTCGTACGGTCGAAGAAGCTCCGGCCGAAACCGAAGGTGACCGTCAGCGCGCAGGGCCCCGCGTCCAGCGCGACCCCCGTGTCGCGCTCCCCGGCCGGCTCGCCCGCCATGAGCCCGCGCGCGGTCTCCGACCAGCGCCGCAGCAGCGCCGCGGCCTCCTTGCGCCCGGCGCCCGGGGCGAGGTCGAGGGCGACCAGATGGCCCCGGGCCTGCATGGGGCTGGTGATACCGGCCTGGTGGGCGCCGTGGAAGGCGACGGCGGCCGAGCCGACGGTGGCGAGCGCGGCCGGCTCGTCGGGGCGGGTGGCGGCGTACGTGGCGCCTCCGCCGGCCGCGCCGGCGACGAGGCCCGCGGCGCCGGCCGCACCGGCCGTACCGATCAGCCGCCGCCGTGAGATCGCGCGGGCGCCGCCGGCGCCGGTGCCGTCCGCGCGGGTGGGATCGGCTCCGGCGCCGTTCGCGTCGGTGTCGCGGGTGGTACGGGTGTCGCTCACGGGGTCAACCGATCTTCACGTTCTTCTCGACGGTGGTCTGGTCGATGTCCGAGGTCCGCACGGTCACCTGGAGGGACCAGTCGCCGGGCATCGGGATCTGTACGTTGCTCGAGCTCCAGTGTCCCGGCGCCAGACGCTCGGGCACGACGGGGAGCGGGCCGATCCGCTCGGACTTGAGGGTGTAGGCGACCTTCACCTCGGGCACGTCCATCGGCTTGCCGTCCGGCCCGTCGAGCCAGACGTGCATGAGGTTGGAGCCGGGGCTCGCCGGGTCCAGGGTGAGCCGCAGAGTGCCCTTGCCCTTCACGCCGCCGGTGTCGAACGGCGCGGTGAGGCTGACGGGGCCGGTGGGCGCGGCGGGGGCCGAGGCCTCGGTGCCCGCGCGGCCGACCTCCTTCTCCTCCGTACGGCCGGGCTCGGTGCCGGTCAGCGCGGTCGTGACGGCCAGTACGACAAGGGCGACGCACGCCTCGGTCAGTACGGAGCGGCGCAGCCCGGACCGCTCGGGGTCGGCGTCGCGGTCGCGCCTCTTACGGGCCGTGGCCAACGCGGTTCGCTGCCGGGCGAGTTGAGCGGCGCGCTCCGGATCGGGCCCGTCACCGGCGGCGTTGTCACCGGCCTCCGTTTCGGCTTCCGCTTCCGCCCCGGATTCCGCCTCTGCCTCAGACTCTGCCGCCGATTCCCCTTCCTTCTCCACCTCGGTCTTCGCCCGCTCACCGAGCGCCCCCGTCCAGCGCCGCGAGAACCAGGCGACACAGAGCAGGACGGCGATCAGCGCGACCTTGGCCAGCAGGAGCTGCCCGTACGACGTGCCGGTCAGTGCCGACCACGAGCCGACCTGCCGCCACGCCGCGTAGAGCCCGGTCACGGCCAGGACGACGACGCTGCCGAAGGCGATCCGCGAGAAGCGCCGCACCGCCGCGCGTTCGATGTCCGGCGTCCGGTAGAGGGCGACGAGCAGTGATACGAGGCCGCCGAGCCAGGTGGCCACGGCCAGCAGATGCAGTACGTCGAGCGGCATGGCGAGACCGGTCTGGATCCCGGTCGACGCGTGCTCGGACAGTGCCCAGGTCCCGGCGATGCCGGCGGCGACGACCGTGCCGCCCAGCCCCAGCCCGAAGGTGAGATCCGCCTTCGCCTTCCCGGCGTCGGAGCCCGCCCCCGCCGCCGCCCCAGACCCGGTTTCCGCCCCCGACCCGGACCCCGACCCGGCCTCCGCTTCGGCTTCCTCTTCCGTCTCCGTGACGCGCTTCGCGTACGCCCCGAACAGCACCGCGATGAAGAGCGCCGCCGCACCGAGCAGCAGCAGCCGCGAGACGAGCGCGGCGCCCGTCTTGGTGTCCAGCACGTCCGTCAGCCCGCCGAGGTCGAACGCGTCGGCGAGCTTGCCGGACCCGGTGTACGGCGTCCTCAGTAGGAGGAGGACGAGTGTCGCGGCCGTCAGCGTGACCCATCCGCCGACGACGAGGCGCTGCAACGGCCGTACGGACGAGCCGCGTTGCCAGCAGGCGAGAATGAACGCCGTACCGCCCACGAGCAGCACGAACCCGGCGTACGAGATGTAGCGCACCGTGTCGTACAGCAGCCCGACCACGCCGCCCCCGGCCTCCTGGTCGGGCACGCTGGCCGTCGTCTTCGACGGTGCTCCTACGGAGAAGGTGAACGCGCCCGACACCGGATGGCTGTCGGCGGAGACCGCCTGCCAGGCGACGGTGTACGTGCCGTCCGGCAGACCGGGCTTGAGGTCCACGGCGTAGCGGACGATGCCGCCCCCGCTCAGGTCGCGCATCTTCGCGACGTCGACGCGCTTGCTGGTCGGATCGAGGACCCGGATCGAGTCGTCGCCCATGGCGATCTGTTCGGAGAAGGTGAGTGTGACGTCCTTGGGGGCGACGTCGACCACCGCCCCGTCCTTCGGATCGCTGCCCGTCAGCGCCGCGTGCGCCGACGCCGTACCGGAGAGCGCGCCGAGGAGACCGACGGTCAGTACGGCGGCGACGAGCAGCAGCCGTATGAGCCGGTTTCCGGAACGGGAAGCGCCGAAGCGCGGAGCGGTGGCCGTCATGGTGAGTCAGTCCCTCAGTGCCGCGTGGGGTTGTAGGTGGTCTCCTTGACGGGAAGGTCGACCTTGATCGGGTCGGTCTTCTCGAAGTGCAGTTCCACGGCGATCCGCTGCCCCTGTGCCGGCTTCTTCCGCAGGCCCATGAACATCAGATGGTTTCCGCCGCGGGACAGATTCAGTTCGCCGCCGGCAGGGATGTCGAACGACTCCACCTGCCGCATCTTCTGGTCCTTGGTCTCATGGATCGTGATGTCGTCCGTGAGGTCGCTGGTGACGGAGGTGAGCTTGTCCGCCGCGCCACCGCTGTTGGTGACGGTCAGGAAGCCGGACGCCATGTCGCTGACGGGCTGGGGCATGAAGGCGCCGGTGACCTTCAACTGAGGCTCGTCCTCGGAGGCGTCCGCCGACGAGCACCCGGCGAGCGACGCCAGCGAGGCGACCGACACCAGCACCGCCGCGGCGGCGACCGTGGGACGACTTGCCCCCGGGCGTACGGGACGGTGGCCGGCGCGCCCCCTCACGGGGTCTCGCCCTTGATGAGTTTCGGCAGATCCTTCGTGTAGTCGTCGGCCGTGGTGTCCTCGCCGTACAGGACGTAGCCGCCGTCCGTCTTCGGTGAGAAGGCGATGACCTGCGCCCCGTGCATGGAGACGACGGTGCCGTCCTTCTCCTTCGTGGCCGCGTCGATCCCGATGCCGAGCTGGCGCGCGCCGGCCTGGATGGTCGGGAAGTCGCCGGTGAGACCGGTGAAGGACGGATCGCCCGCGCTCGGCAGCCACTTGGCGAGTTCGGCGGAGGTGTCCCGCTCGGGGTCGGTGGTGACGAACACGACCTGGAGCTTGTCCTGGTCCGCCTTGGGGAGCGCCTTCCTGGCGATGGCGATGTTGCTCATCGTCAGCGGGCAGACGTCGGGGCAGTGCGTGTAGCCGAAGTAGATCAGCGTCGGTTTGCCCTTGGTCTCCTCGCGGAAGTCGTACGTCTTGCCCTTGGTGTCCTTCAGGACGAGGTCCGGCTTCTCGAAGGGCTTGTCGAGGACGGTCGCGGCCTTGGTCTTCGGCTGGACGGACACGTCCGCCACGGGCTTGGACGCGTCGTCGTCGCCGCCGCTTCCGCAGGCGGACAGGGTGAGTGCCGCGGCCGCCGCCAGTGCGGCGGCGCTGAGCACGGTCTTCTTGCGCATGGAGGTATTTCCCGTTGGTGGTGTACGGCTCCGGGCGCGGGCCCGCCACCGGGCCCGCGCCCGCAGATCAGCTGGCGGGGGTGCCGGTGGACGGCGGGGTGCGGCGGCGTCCGCCCAGGACGCCGTAGGCGACACCGGCGACGCCGATGACGATGCCGGCGATGCCGAGGCCACGGGCCATGCCGTCGCTGCTGTCGGAGGAGGCGGCGCTCTCGCCGTCCCCGCCCTTGCTCTCGGTCGACGCCTGGTCGGTTCCGGCCTTGTCGTCGTCGCCCGCCGTGTCCGCACCGGCCTTGTCGTCGGGCGCGGCGCCGTGACCGTCCTCGGAGGCGGCGGTGAGGGTGAGCACCGGAGCAGGGCTCTCGGGCTCGGCGCCCTCGGTCGGCGCGTCGATCCACCGCACGACCTCGTCGTTGTCGTACGTCTGGAGGGTCTTGAAGACCAGCTGGTCGGCGTCCTCGGGCAACTGGCCGACGGAGAGCGGGAACTGCTGGAAGTAGCCCGGCGCGACCCCGCCGCCGGACGCCGCGGTCCAGGTGACCTTCGAGACGGCCTCGGTGATCTGCTTGCCGTGCATCTCGATCGGCTTGGCGAGCTTGCTCTTGGTGACGGCGATCTTCCAGCCGGGCACGGCCTGCGGTGCCACCGAGGCGAGCGGGTGCTCGGTCGGGAAGTTGACTTCGAGCTTGACCGTCGACGCGTCGTCGCGCTCGTTCGGCACCTTGAAGTTGACCGTCGCGTAACCGCCCTTGGCGGCTTCGCCGACCGGCTGCACGCTGACGTGCGCGAGGGCGGGACCGGCGAGGAGCACGACGGCGGACGCGGCGACGCCGCCGACGACCGCCAGGCGGCGCGCGATGCGGGTACGGCCGGTGGTGGACGGTCGCGAGACGGTGTGACGAGACGTGTTCGTACGAGAGGCGTTCATGACAGGAGACACTCCACGGTGGGGGAGGGACGGTGGGCCGCGCGCGGATACGCGTCGGCATCGCGACGTCACCGCCCCACGTACTCCGTACGGGAGGTGTCGTCGCGTCAGGCCGCGAGAGCGAGTACGGCCGGCGGGCCGCGTCTGATCACCGAGTGCTGGAGCGTCCGGCCCGTGGACGACGGCGGTGCGTCGGGCCGGGGGCCGGGCCGGGCGAGAGGCGCGGGGGCGGGCGTGAGCGGCAGTCCGGCGCTCAGCGCCCGTACGAGACCGAGGGCGGCCCGCAGCGCCCGCAGCCGCGCGTTGTCGGCGACGACCTCGCCGAAGCCGTCGCCGAGGCCCTGGGAGGAGAGTGTGGCGAGCCGGGCCAGCGCGAGATCGCCGCGGCGCATCAGCCAGCCGGTCGCGAGGGCCGCCAGCAGGTGCGCGAGGAACATGGGCAGCGTCGGCAGCTCGGGCAGCAGCGCGGCGCCGCCGCCGCTCCCACCGGCCGCCGAGTGCGCGGCCGTTCCCGCGGTCGCGCCGTGCAGGTGACCGCCCTGTACGAGCCCGCCGCCGACCGTGGCGGGGTCGATGCCCGCGTCGGTCACGATGCGGCGCGCGTCCCCGGCGCTGAGCGAGGCCGGGCCGGCGCCGCAGATCAGCTTCGCCGCCATACGGACCAGTACGTCGTCGGCGCCGTCGCGCATCGTGAGGTGGTGCTGGCTGATGCCGAACAGGGTGTGCAGCGCGAGCTGTCCACCGGTGAGGGCGAGCGCGATGGCGGGCAGCGAGCGGGCGCGTCCGGCGAGCGGCGCGGCCACGGCGAACACACCGGCGAAACCGACGACGAGCGTCCACCAGGGGACGGCCTGACAGGCCGCGATCACATGTCCGGTCCCGGACAGCACGACACAGACCGCGGTGAACACCGCGGCCCTCAGGAGCCGCAGACCGGCTCCGGTGTGTGCGACACGATCCGGCATGGCGGGGTCATCATCGCACTGCGACCGGCGGCTTCGTACGGCAGGTCCGGAAGATCAGCTTCTGTCCCCTACAACGGCAGACACCTTATGCGCGTCCGCCGAATGAGTTCTTTCACGTGGACGATGTGCTTACGACTCGCCTACAGGGGCAATACGTATCGGTATGTCGAGCTGTGGCCAGGAGGCTGGAGCATGAGCATCTGGTGGTCCCTCCATTTGCGGCGCGAAGCGGCGAGCGTCCCGCTCGCACGCCGCCTTCTGATCGGCACGATGGAGACCGCGGGCGTCGACCCCGACATTTCCTTCGATCTGTCCGTCGCGCTGACCGAGGCGTGCGCGAACGCCGTCGAGCACGGCGGTGACGACCGGCCCGGTGAAGCGTCCCAGGCGTCGGCGGCCTACCGGGTGACCGCGTATCTGGACGGCGAGAAGTGCCGTATCGAAGTCTCCGACTGCGGTCCCGGCTTCCCCGCCCGCCGACCCGTCCACCGGACGGCGGCCCGCGCCGCCTTCACCGCCGAGAACGGCCGCGGGCTCTCGCTGATCGAGCAGCTGGCCGACCATGTGCACTTCCGGAACAGGCCGGGCCGGGGCGCGGTGATCAGCTTCGACAAGATCCTGAAGTGGCGCGAGGAGACCCCGCTGGTGGCCCTGGGCGGTACGGCCGCCGGGGTCTGACCCCGTCTCAAGCGCGCCATGGCTTCGAGCACCCCTGGTCTCGACACGCGTCGGCCCGGCCGCGCCCCCCCCGCGGCCCGGGCGGCCGCCCCCGGTGCCGCGCCCGGGCCCCCCGCGCAGCCCCGCATTTCCGGGGCCCTCCAC